>CAZJJJ010000112.1:0-2533 GCA_964546295.1 uncultured Methanosarcinales archaeon | reverse complement strand
AGTTTGCTGAGCTCAGCAAATACTTCTTTGATGACCTTCCGAGAATGCATCATCGCCTCTGACTGCTGGCGTTTATGCTCGAAATAGTAATCGAATAGATCAAGAGGACCATAAGTGACAGGTTTTTCTGTGTCAAGAAGTGGGTAATGTGGCTCGTGCTCTCCTACGAACATCTTCACTGCACTGTTCTCCAGTATCTCGACATTCTCTACGCCGTGGCTTGTTATGAAGCCATCTTGGCAGACCATGACAGGCAACCGCACATCCTTGTGCTCACCGATTCTCATGGCTGCTATTGTCATATCGTAGACCTCTTGCGCATTGGCACAATATATCTGTAGCCAGCCAGAATCACGTTCAGCCATGGTATCAGAATGATCACAATGTATGTTTATAGGACCAGAGAGTGCCCTGTTCACCACAGTCATTACCATAGGAAGGCGTGAGCTCGCTGCTATATAGACTATCTCGTGCATGAGTGCAAGACCGTTAGCGCTCGTCGCAGTCATGACTCGTGCCCCTGCTGCACTAGCACCGACAGCTGCAGACATCGCGCTATGCTCTGACTCGACCCTTATTAGCTCAGTATCTACCTCGCCATCTGCTATATACTGTGAGAAGGAATGCATCACAGGTGTCTGTGGGGTTATCGGATAGACTGGTGCCACGTCAGGATTTATCTGGCGCATTGCCTCTGCTGACGCCTCAGATCCCGTAAGTCCCCTCATCTCTTTCTGTACCATGTTCAATCACTCTTTTCAGCATCCTTGGCATCATCCTTGTCTTCACTATTAGCTCCACTATTATCCTTACCATTACTCTTCTTAGCATCCTTCTTATCACTTTTCACATCGGGCTCAGCAAGATATTTCTTCGGATTCTTCTGGAAATCCTCGAATTTGGTCTCATCCTCTATCTTGATGGCATTGACGGGACAAACTTGGAAACAGATGCCACATCCTTTGCAATAATCATAATCAACCTTTTCGATCTTGCCCTCTTTCACTAGGATGCAATCATCAGGACAATATACTGTGCAGATCAGACAGTTAGTACACTTATCCTTCAGATGTATCGGAAAGGTAGCCCTCCAATCGCCTGTCTTGAACTCTCTTGAACTGCCAGGGTCTGTGACCCCACCATGCTTTATGCTTTTCCACCCAGGTTTCGCATTCATCTTCATCACTTCAGTATATCATCAAGGATCGCATGATATATAATTAATCTGTGTTTAATTCATCATAAGCACGTTCAAGTGCTTTTAAGTTACGTTCGAAGATATCATCCCCAAGCTTTGATTTCATCTTCAATTCAAGCTCATGCTTGAGGTCATCAAGCTCCACTATGCCTGTGGCTTTCACTATAGCTCCCAAGAGGGGCGTGTTCGGGACATTCTTCTTATATTCCTCTACAGCGATCTTCGAGGCATCTATTGTGTATATCTTCCCTTTGAATCCAGTCTTCTCTTTAACTTTCTCTGGCGCATCAGGAGTGTTCACGATGAGTTTTCCGTTATCATCAAGACCATCTATTACATCTATCTTGCTCACCAAAGAATAATCCACGACAACTACAAGATCAGGACGTTTCACCGCATAATGTATCCTTATAGGATCGTCAGAGATACGTGTGAACGCTTTCACAGGAGCACCCATACGCTCAGCACCATACTCGGGAAAAGACTGTATATGCTTCCCTTTGTGCAGCGCTGCCTCCGCAAGCAGAGCAGAAGCGGTCTTTGCTCCCTGACCACCACGTCCATGGAACCTTATAGAATATACATTACCCATGCTTATGAACACCTATCTTTTGCTTGAAAGTCACTCATAGCTAAAAATGACCCCCTAGATATTTAAAGGTTTGGATACATCGTCATATGGTGACGAAATATGAAAGGAGAACGAGAGGTAATTGGGCTTGAAAGATGCGAAGCATACAAACTAGAGGAAGTACAGGCTTCAATGAAGAAAGCGCTGAATCATATCGGAGGAATCGGCAAGTTCATCTCGAAAACTGACTCGGTGCTCTTGAAACCCAACCTACTTTCAGCCAAAACACCCGATGAGACTGTCACAACACATCCTGTGTTCGTAGAAGCTATAGTGATCCTGCTCAAGGAGCATGGGATAAATAAGATAGGACTTGGTGACTCTCCAGCCATAGACAGCACAGAGAAAGCGCTCGAGATGTCAGGACTGCACGATGTATGTGAGAGACACGGTGTGAAGATGCATAGCTTCAAAGACAGCGAGAGCGTGCATAGGAAGGAGAATCGCATTGTCAAGAAGTTCAATATAGCCAAAGAGGTCTCGGCCTATTCTAAGATGATTAATCTTCCTAAGATGAAGACACACTCTTTCACGATGTATACTGGCGCGACAAAGAACATCTTCGGCTGTATCAGCGGCACATCAAAAGCCCTGTTCCATGTGAGACACAGAGATCCTCTGGAGTTCTCAGAGATGCTGCTTGACCTCTATGAGACGATACGCCCAGACCTCAACCTCATGGATGGCATCATAGGGATGGAAGG
>CAZJJJ010000111.1:0-2588 GCA_964546295.1 uncultured Methanosarcinales archaeon | reverse complement strand
TGGTTATGTCCTAGAATTCGCATCTACTGGTTATGACTCTGTGCAGACCAATCCTTTCGATGTATTCGCAGCTTTTCCATCCATAATAAATCTGGAGCAGGAACCTTATGATACATTAGCAGGCAATAGCATATCACCACACCCAGTAGTTTCTGTGACAGACGCATATTCCAATCCGATACCTGACATTGACATCGCTGTGGAAGAAATGGATGAGATAGATTTCCATACTGGGACCACTAATATTTCCACTGGCTCAGATGGTCTTGCCATATTCGACGACCTCAGCTTCAACACTACAGGTTCCTACCAGCTGAGATTCATACCGGATATCGCATTAGACAACCTGACATCACAGGAGTTCACCATCCTTCCAGGGGTCCCATATGATCTTATATTGGAAGGCTCTGAAGATAATCTTGCCTGGGAAGATACAAGGTATTTCAATCTCACTCTGTATGATGAGTTCGATAATCTCATAGATACTGGCGAGAACAGCACTCTTGCAGCAAGTTTCACGACTTCACAGGAAGGTGAGCTTTCTGGTCCTCTCAGCCCATCATTAGATGGTGGTCAGCTTGATGTTGTACTTGAGGCTTCTGCAGCTGGCGATATAGAGCTTCGAGCGTCATTATATGATCTAAATCCATCCTTGCATAGCAATACGCTTGAATTCCATATATATGATGCTGAGGACCCAGTCATAACTCTCGATGAGGAACCAGACGAGCCGATAAGAGACAATATCACGCTCAATTTCACTATAAGCAATGAAGTACCTGGAAGCTCTCTGAAGAATGTCAGCTTCAGGGTAAATAACAGGCCTTGGAACGTGAGCAATGATTCGATAGGAGATACCAATGAATATACGCTTTCAGAGGATTTTAATCTCTCTACTGGAAGGAATTATATAAGGATCCTCGCATACGATGAATACAATAATAGTGCTGAAGAGGTCTTCGAGTTCAATGTCGCAGGTTATGTTGATATGGATCGCATTAACGATAGGCTTTCAGAGATATTTGGTGATTTCTTGCATGAGATACTCAATTCTTCGGATGTCCTCGATGGAATCTTCCATACAGATGATCTCACCAATCTGAGCATGCGGTTCTGGCGGAACCCCACTGCCACTTTCGTCGATATAGAGCCGACAGAGGTCTTCTGGGAGGACCCATACATCAATTTCTCAGTAGATGATACTGTGCTTCTCAGTGTGTTATCTGAGTACGCTGACGAGACCCACAAGGATCTTGTGGTGCATAATCAGACATCTTTCCTTCCCGATGACTCTTTCGCATACGCTGTCGCTGATCTTGATGTAAATCCACAAGATATCAATTTCGTCTATTATTATCCTGACGTGGTCGATTTCGCTGATGTAAGCCCTGTTGGTCTCTGTGATTATGTAGATTTCACTCCCGGATCGACTCCAACTCCTTGTTATATCCCTAGCCAGGAGAACATATCAGTACATGTGGACTCCTTCTCAGCAATCGCTGCGGGAAGCGATAATACACCTCCACGGGTCGAGATAAACATCTCTGATGAGCCGACCTGGAACTTCACACCACAGCTGATCGTGACCAATGATGTCCAGTATCTCGAGAATGTGACCATGAACTACACCTCAGGAGGAGAGTGGTCGACAGAGAATCCGGTGTCCTTCGAGTCTCGCAACGCTTCGCACAGGTATGTCAATTTCGCTCCACGGGACGAATTGCACGGTGAAGAGATAAGTTTCAGTTTCGAAGTCTATGATATGGCGGGCAATCTCAATGACACAGAATCGGGCACTGCTAGCATCGTCGACACTGATGCCCCATACATTGTATCCACATCACCATCGAATGGCTCTACCACTACAAGCAGCAATGTGAATCTGGATATCGAGCTCAACAAGCCAGGAAATGTCTCTCATGATGGTCAGCAGTGCTTCTATAATAGCAGCATGGGAAGCTGTAGTGTCTCTCTAGATATCGGAGAGAACAATATAAATCTTAATCTGACGAACCTTGCGGGCGTGTCTGAGAATTCGACCATTGTCCTTGAGAGGATCGAGGAGGATACCAGTTCCTCAGGACCATCAGACCCATCTGATCCTTCTGATGATACCACAGTTTCTCCGCCACCGACCCCTCGTGATGATGAGCCTGAGGAAGACCCAGAACCCGAGGATGAGCCCGAGGAAGATCCTGAGCCTGAGGAAGACGATCCAGAAGAAGAGCCAGTGCGCGAAGAGCCTCCGAGAATTGATGATATCGAGGATGTCTCGTTCAATGAGAACATGCTTGCATTCCTCTTCTTTGTGCTTCTCGCAGGAGGACTGGCTGTGCTGATGATAGTCAAGAGCAATGAGAACAAGCGTCTGACATATGCTTTGTACGATCTCGATCACTTGGAAAGGTCCGTTCCAAGACCGCGCAGTATCGAGGTGCCGGGTTCGGCAGATGATGTGATTGCTGTGCAGGGCTTCATATCCGATGCGCTCTCACGTGGCTTCAAACGCATACATGTAGAGAAGAAGCTCCTTTCTGTAGGCTGGACAAGGAAACAAGTGAGAACTGCTTTCAAAAGCCTGAAGAACT
>CAZJJJ010000110.1:0-2596 GCA_964546295.1 uncultured Methanosarcinales archaeon | reverse complement strand
TCAGAAAGATTTTTAAATAGACTCGAAACACTAGCATTCACAATGGCTATCAAGCTTAATATCTCTCAAAAGGATGGAAAAAGCATCCAGAAAGAGCTCACCGATGAAGAGACTCTTGTGCTTCAAGGGAAGAAGATCGGTGATGTTGTCGAAGGTGATGCACTAGGGTACCCTGGATATAAATTCAGGATAACTGGTGGAAGCGACAAATCAGGTTTCCCTATGAGGAAAGACAACCTCGGTAGCGCAAGGAAAAGGATTCTCACTGTTGGTGGTGTGATCGGCGTGAGGAAGGCCAGAAAAGGTATGAAACAGAGAAAGCTCGTCTCTGGAAACACTATCGGAGAGAATATTGTCCAAGTCAATGCCGCTGTCGAGAAGGCTGGCAAAGCACCACTCTTCGAGAAAGCAGAAGAGAAGACAGAAGAATCTGCAGATGATGCTACGAAGGCTCCTGAAGAAGCAAAGGCATGATTAATTAGTTTTTTCTCGCTTTACCATTTCCCAGACATAGACTTTATCATTCTTTCTTGTAATGACATCGGTCTTAAAGGTGATGGTCTTTCCTTTTCCTGCACTCTCGGCGTCCGAATCATCAACCATCATCTTGCTGAGAGCATGTTCAATCACACCAGTGGTAGGCCCTATTATGAGCAAAGAGTCTCCTCTCTTCACAGAACCAGCCTCTAGGATCACTTCCGCAACTTTCGGTCTCTTGTAATAGTTCCTGACGTAACCGACATAACGCTTTCTCCTAGTGGCCTTAGAACCATAGGAATCTGTGAATTCTTCCACAGGACGCCCCATATAGAAACCCGAAGAGAATCCTCTGTTATATACCTGACTGACTTTCTCAATTAACATTTCTTTTTTCTCCTGAGTGTACTCGCCCTTATCAATCAGAGACAATGCCTCTTTGTACGCTTCAACAACAATCTTCACATATTCAGGGCTACGCCCTCGGCCTTCTATCTTCAATGCATCGGCATAAGGCACCAGCTTTTCAAGGAAGGACAGGGTACAGAGGTCCTTAGGCGACATCACATAATTATCTTCGATGTGAAGCTCTTTACGAGTCTCAGGGTCTATGATGTCATAGCTTCGCCTGCACGGCTGTATGCATTGACCTCTGTTTGCAGACATCCCATAAAGGTGTTCAGACATGAAGCAACGACCCGATTCTGAAAGGCACATCGCACCGTGTGCAAATATCTCGATCTTCATTCCAGTATTCCGTTTTAATATCTCCAGCTCTTCAAGAGTGACCTCTCTCGCCAACACACATCTTGTAGCACCTTGGGACCTGTAGAATTCTGCACTACTCGAATTGGATATGCTCGCTTGTGTACTGATGTGGAACTCCATGCCTAATTCCTTCGCGATTGATATCACAGAATGGTCCCAACAGATTACCGAATCAATTCCTGCATCTTTTGCAGCAGTCAGTATATCCTTTATGAAGGCCAATTCCTCCTCATAGATGATCGTATTCAACGCCAGATATGCCTTGACACCCTTCTCATGGCATGACGAAGATATCTCCGCCAGATCATCTTTCGTGAAACTTCTAGAATTAGCTCTCATATTGAGCCCACGGATCCCAAAATAGATCGCATCAGCTCCGGCATCTATCGCAGCCTTGAGCATCTCCATATCACCAGCAGGGGCCAATAGTTCAGGCATCATACTGCCTCGAATCCGTATCGATTTAAATTTTTTAGGGCAGAATGCGCAGGATACTAAGAATCAAAACCATCAAGCCGTCGTTGGCCTCTTGAGAGTATGAAATCGAGATTTTTCTGCTGCTCTGTCGTTGTTATGACCTTCCAGTCCCTATCGATATAGAAGTCCATCTCTGTACGTACTCCGAACGGCTGATCCAGATGAGCAAAATACAGGCCTGGTTCTACAGTATAAGGTAGCGATAGCCGTATCTTTGATAGGTTACGCGGAGAGAGACCTTTATTGCTCTTCAGGCCGTGCACGAGCCTCTGTGTCATCGAATGTCCTGTACTATGCAAGAAGTATGCGCCCAACCTCTTCTTATTAAGATGGTCACGCACCACTGCATCGCACTGGTTAGAATGAGGTATGTTCCCATCCTGCAGAGAATCCCTCAAGAAGGAGATCATGGAATCTCTTGCGCCAGAGATGGCTTCGAATGCCTCCAATACCTTATGAGAAGGTTTTTTCCCGAAATAGAACATCCAGGTCATGTCCGCATAGACACCATGAGGGAGGTGCGCCCACATGTCCAGAAGTATGAGCATCTCTCTCTTCAGTCTGAGTGACGATCTTCTAGGGAAGTAATGCACATGTGAGGTGTTCTCCCCGAAAGCGACTATCGGGCTGTCCTTATCGCTTCTAAGGCCATACTTCCTGAACCGCGAACGAACAAACTTTCTCGCAGAGGCTTCATCCACATCCTTTGACTCTGAGATCATGCATCTGAACTCATCCTTGATTGTGCAGAGCAATTCTGCAGCTTTCAGGTGCGTGTCGAGCAATGCTTTCCTCATAAAATGCTATTGTCACACAGATATAAAAGGTTTTAGAATTTCAAATGGGGTTCCTGATTGAATATATATGGGACAGC
>CAZJJJ010000109.1:0-2697 GCA_964546295.1 uncultured Methanosarcinales archaeon | reverse complement strand
GAGATCGCCCAGTCAACCTGCGTAGCCATCCCTTTTTTCCTTAATCTTGGTATATGGAACATCTATGGTCTATCAGGGATAAGATTTAATAAATCTTATCATTAGGTCACAGCAGCTCAAAAAAGGAAAAGAAAGAGCATGGGCCAGAGTGGATGTGATCCAAGTATCAAGCAACCCACGACTTTCCTCCACTCCGTTACCCCGAAAGCGCCAATCCAACACCTTATAGCTGCTTCATTCCTGACCTGACTAGTTCGGCGAAGGACCGACCGAACGGGACAGAGCTTCGACGTACGGTCATGGACCATCAACCTGGAAGCACACCGCCTCCAGCCCTTCAGCCCTGCCATGAAGTCCGTTTGCAGTTACAGGTGAGGACTAGCCACCCAGCCTAGCTCATCTCATTGGAATTACTGATTATTTAAAAAACTATTCTGCAGCTCACCCCTCACTGATGTCATCCTGGTTCTTCTTGATGATGTAGAACATCTCATTCTCGTACTCAAGGATCCTGCTCATAAAACCCAGGCGGCGCAGCATCCTGTCAAACCACCCTCGATAAGGATGATTCATCTTTTTACCTGAGACAGTACGTTTTGGGAAACTCGCCACCACCCAATCTGCAGGGACCGAGGAGATTATAGCTTCAGATATCTTGTGACTTTTGGATTGTTCAATAACTTCGAGCACCTTGAATAAGAAACAGACATCATATTGACTGAATTTCTTGAAGATATCTTTCTTTGGAGTATCAAAAAGATTAATCTTCATAGTCTCACCTTTGATATCTTCCTGCATGCCAAAGAAATCTGTGCACAAGCTTAATATGTCTTCAGATATGTCACATGCCACATAATCAAGACCCTCATGATCCATGAAGACGGAAGATAAGGGATTCAGGCCACAACCAAGATCAAGTATCGAGGCAGGCATACCGATTATATCGAAAATATTGGTGTATAGATTCTCGTATATCGAAAGTCTCTCCCCTGTGGAGCTATGGGTCTTCAAGAGCTTGACTATGTATCCTTTGTCAGCAGTACTCATGTAACCTCTCATCAGCTTCTTTCTCTTCTCCAATGCAACATTGAAAGAACCATGTATCCTATGCAGCTCAGCCCTGACTTTCTTCACCAGCTCCTTTTTTGGAGCTTTCTTGCCTGACAGAATCTTATCAAGGGTTGACGAATCTGAAGATAAAAGACGAACTATCTGCTGCACGATAAGCTCGTTATCTATCGAGGAGAAATCCTTCTTTCTTTTTGTGGTGGCAACAATGTCATCCAACAAACCCTCATCAAGGTCCCTACCATTGATTCTCATACTGGGAGAACAGAGAATCACTCTTATATAATTAACTGATGCATGATTGATACTAGACATCGAAGAACATGCCTTCAGGCCCAGGGTTAGCCACTAATGTATCCCCGACCATCTTTTTCTTCCCTGCAGACTCATGTATGTGCCCACACAATACTTTCAGAGGTGAGAGCCTATCGATAAACTCCCTGTAATCCTTATTACCTGAATTCCCAGAGAAGGTCTCATCCAATAGCTTGTATGGCGGACCATGGAAAAGAAGTATCGGCCTGTCACCAGGTCGTACATCCTCATGAAACCTTTTAGATATCTCCCTGAATCTCTTATCTTTCAAGGAGAATCCATCACCACCATAACCAAAGAAGATGATATCGCCATCCCGGAAAGATGAAGAATGAAGGAAAGTGATATTCTCATAATGAGAACAATGTTTCATCATGCTTTCGGGAGTCTCATGATTGCCATGAATCATCAGGGTGTGAGAAGGGAATGATGCAATCTTGGATATCATCTTCTCTTGTGAATGGCCGAAGTTAGTGATGTCACCACAGCATAGCACGTAGTCAACAGACTCTGTCTCAAGCTTCTCCTTTATCCTGTCGAGCACCGTCTCGTCACCATGGGTATCAGTGAATGCGAATATCCTCATGTCAGAAGGTTCATGAGCATGGTTTAAAATGTTTATGGTAAGAACTTACAAGGAATGATAATCTTCGAGAAGGATGTTGCCAAGCTCGTCAAGATTCCTGACCACATAAAGATTCCCACCAGAGGCTTCGACCATGTTCTGGGCCAACTCTAGACCTTCAGTGAGCTTTATGCCCACTACAGAGATGGTTATGTTCGAAGATTTCGCACGCATCACTGCTTGGATTGTCTCATCCGCCTCTCCCACAGTCGGCACCGCATCAGTTATGAGGAGAAGATGGTTCGTATGATTGCCTGCTGGGAAAAGCTCTATGGCTTTCTCTATCGCATGCACAAGATTCGTCTCCTTGGATGCCTTCAGGTTGATCATCGTGTCCACGAGATGATTGAAATCTTCAGTTGGCTCTTCCGCTGCTACAACCTCAGAGTTGAAAGCCACCAAGCCAACCTTGTCGTGCTGGTTTATGGCCTTGTATGCCAATGCCACACCAGCCTTCTTGCCCACATTGAGCTTGGGACCTTTCATGCTTCCCGATACATCAAGACCATAGATGACATATATGGAACCTTTCCCACGCCTTGATACAGGCTTGATGTCCTCTGGCTGTACAGAACTATGGCCCCTCCTTGATGCTGCTCTTATTGTCTTCCTCACCGATATGTCCCTATAGCCGAAGCGTTTAGAAACACCTTCTTCAGAATTGTCCTTAGGTCCTACGGACCTGTCTT
>CAZJJJ010000108.1:0-2711 GCA_964546295.1 uncultured Methanosarcinales archaeon | reverse complement strand
CCTGATGAAGCAGGACAAGCACCCGATGACATTGGAGACTTGCCTGATGATGCTGAAGACATAGCTGATGAAGTTGACCAGCTTCCAGATGACCTGGACGACCCTGCAGGCGAAGCTCCCGAAGAGATTACTGCATGATTGGTCTTTTATTCTTTTCTTTTTCTTCTTTTTCATTTTTCAAGCTCACTCTTAAATATACATAAACATTCTTAACATTATGGGATTGGTACATGCTACATCAGGAGAGAACATAGAATCCATACTAGAGAATGGTATACTCTTGCCTGAGGAGAAAAAGAGCAATTATCCGAACTCATCCCATAGGAGGGTGTATCTACAGTATCAAGAGGAAGGAATGTATGGCTTCGCATGGGGACCTAATCTCATACTGATTAATGACCTGTGGGTACGTGATAACTCTCAGCATCTCCTTGGATTCTATGCACAGGATGAGTTCCCTGAACTGCAGGAGGAGTTCAAGGAATATCTCGCAAAGTATAACATAAAGGAGGTTGCAGATGGAAGGAATGACCTTGACTTCGCATATTTCCAGGTCGTGAGCGAGATCAACATACCTGAAGAGGCAATCACTGGCATTGTCACACAATCTACAAAAATGGCGTTTTATAGAAGTCCAGAGCCCTAAATCAGGATAACCTTTTTAAATAGATGTATACTGCTCCCCGAAGATGGAAACCGATTATCCAAGCCATTCAGAGATGCTCCATGAGAATTTTGACGAGCTGCTGGAAGACGGGAAGAAGATAAGAGCGATCTGCGAAGACACAGGCATCGACATCAGAGAGTTCCATGCGCTTCTCGAGGTCCATACTGTTCTCTGTTACACTACAGATATCAGAGAGTTCTATAAGCAAGGTAAGGACAAGGGCATCAAAGCCGCAGAGATGCTCATGAGCTCACTAAGGAGCCCAGGCTCTTCATACATGAGTCAGGACGAAAAGGATATCGATGAGCTTCTTGCAGACAATATCGGAAGGAGCATAGCACAGATAGAGAAAGAGAATGGGAGCACAAGGACAGAAGAATTCTTCATCGGAGTGCTGGAAGCTACAAAGAGACTTTATGAATCAGATGAATACCTCGATAGCACAATAGACAAGTATTTCAGTCATATAATGCCAAAAATGGGATTCTATACTGAAGATGTTGTCGAGTATTCCTTTGAACAGGCAAGAAGACGCGATTCTGAAAGAGACAAGGAGATCTTATCAAGTTTCGGTCTTGATGGTATGGTCAACGAGTAAATCTTTTTATATTACTTGACCTAGAAGTATGAACTGATGAAAAAGACTGTATCTGCAAGCATTGTCGCTCTCCTGGCGAACACAGCACTTCTAATAATAAAAGCTATCGCAGCTTTCCTTTCGGGGTCTGTAGCGCTCGCCTCAGATGCCATAAACTCTTTCACGGACGTCATCTCATCAGCAGCAATATTCTTCGCTGTGAAGATATCAGGTAAGCATGCAGATAAGGACTACCAGTACGGCCATAAGCGAGCAGAACCCTTAGCGGGAATCATAGTAGCGGTCTTCGGTTCTGTCTTGGGACTGGAAGTCATCAGGAATGCCATAATGGGTTTCTTCGAGCCCAGGGAGATAACTATAAGCACATTCACGATCATCGTGGTCGCTATCGTCATCATCGTCAAACTCCTGCTCTTCATATATTTCCGTCATCTGTTCCATAAGCACAAGAGACACCCTTCGCTGAATGCCCTAGCAATCGATTCAAGGAACGATATGGTGATCTCGTCGCTTGTCCTGCTTGGATTCTTCTTCTATTCTCAAGGTATGCATTTCGCGGACAATACCGCAGGCCTTATCATCGGTGCATGGATAATGAAGAGCAGTATACAGATAGGCATAGACAACTCAGATTATCTGATGGGAAAGCGGCCTTCCGAAGAGATGATCAACGACATAAGAGAAAAAGCTATATCTGTCAGAGGAGTCAAAGGGCTCAATGATGTATTCGCACAGTACATAGGTCCCTACATACACACAGAAGTGCATATAGAGCTGCAGAATAGCCTAAGAGTGCCTGAAGCACATGATATCGGTAAGCGCGTCCAGAAGAAGCTAGAGAACAGCGATAGTATAGACAGGGCATTCATACATATCGATCCTTATATGAGATCGGGAAGAAAGGGGAGAAGCAGAAGATAATCATATGAGTGCGTGCTCTATCGCTTCATCAATATCGTTGGCAAGTATTACATCTATCCCATACCTCTCTTCTGAGAACCCTATGAGTTCATCTATGGAAAATGACCTGTCGGCTCTTCTCAGCGTGAACCTGTCTGAAAAAGACACAGTGCCTTGAGAGGCAGGGATTATTATTGCTCTGTACCCGCTACGAGCTGCAGCCTCTATCTTCTCAGGTATGGCTTCCACATGACCTATCCGGCCATTAGGATATATCGTCCCTGTGATCACCACATCATGCCTCAGGTCCTTGCCTTGGTACAAGGCAATCATCCCTAGCGCCTTCGCGGCACCTGCAGACTCTCCACCGAGATAACTGCTGGATATCTGGTATGTCATTATGAAATCCATCTCACCAGCATCACTAGAGTCATCTAGATATCGTCTTGCCACCTGTGCTGCCGTATTCGAACTATACTGCAACTCAGGATCGACATAGGGGTTGGTACGAAGGTATGTGCTGGAATCTCCTGGGACCCCTTGTAT
>CAZJJJ010000107.1:0-2734 GCA_964546295.1 uncultured Methanosarcinales archaeon | reverse complement strand
AAGCATATCGCGCAGATGTCTTTCAGCAACAACCCGAACATAGGCCTCTATGCCTTTGCAAATGATGATGTATGTCTGGTAGGTCAAGAGGTCGACGACAAGCAGATTGAAGAGATAAAAGATATCCTTGATGTGCCAGTGCACAGGATCAGTATCGCAGGAACATCACTCATTGGGGTATTCTGTGCAGGCAATTCAAAAAAGATATTGGTGCCACACATCATTCAACAGAACGAAAAGGATGAGCTCAAGCGCATAGGGTTAGATTACTGTATTATAGATACCAGATTCACGGCATTAGGTAACATAATAGCTGCCAATGATAAAGGTGCAGTAGTGAGCCCGGATTTAGATGATACAACCATAAAAGAGATTGAGAAAAGCATATCAGTACCCACACGAAGAGGAAAGGTATCTGAACTCAACAACATGGGATCATGTATTCTGGCAAACAATAACGGTGCCGTGGCACATAGTGGAATAAAAGAAGCTGAACTTGTCTTCATAGAGAATACGCTCAAGGTGAATGTAATTGATGGTACCGTTAATATGGGAAGCCCTTATGTGAAATCAGGCATCATCGCCAACTCTAATGGTTTCATCATAGGCTCTCAATCAGCAGGTCCTGAGATAACTAACACAGATATAGCATTGGGATTCTTGAAGGAATAAGATGGAAGCAATCCTAATCTATCATGTGAGCTACCCTGTCAGAATCACATTCTCTTGAGAAGGCAAGGCATATCTCGCCATCTCCCAAGCTTTCTATCAAGATGCACTCAGCCTCAGAGTAATCTGCGTCAGAATCAGGACATTCATGGATTCTCATCTCTATCATCTCATCCCTTGATATGGTTACAACATATTCATCAGGATCATCAAAAGTATAGTCTGTTTTCAATATATCGCAGAAATCACCACAATCGACATCAAGCTCGAGACCTACAACATCAAATTCCATCGAATCAGAGATGCCAGTAGGCACGTGTGTGATCTCGATATCCAACTGTTCACTACCATTAGGAGTGATCAATGCGGCCTGGTATCTACCCCCACCCAGATCAGCCATGCTGTACTCATAAGCAGTCTCATCAGGAATGCCATCAATATCAACAGATATGTCGGAGAAACTTATCTCTCCAAGACCATCTCCGGCGTCAGATATCTCGAAATCTATCGTTGAGATATAACCTTCATAGATCTCTGCACGGGACTCAGTGATAGTTAGATCAGATGGCTCCCTCTCCATATCAATCTCGAAAGATAAAGTCGCATCTACAACATTACCTATCATGTCAGTGCATACTATGTCAAACTCATAGTCTCCGTCTTCCCCGATGTCTACCATAGATTCATGGTTACGCATGTTCGTCATGTCAAACAGTTTCGGAGTGGCCATGCCTGCATCTTCAGAATAATATGTGCAATATGTCACCTTACTGGTCCGTGTCTCCAATATAGGTGAACCAGACACTGATATTCCTTCTGGTTTCATGAATGTTATCTCTGGTGGCTCCAGATCTATCATATCACCTATCTCTGTCGAGAAGAGACTATATGTCCCGACTTCACTCCTGGATCTCACTTTCCCGAAATAGGTGCCTGCATCCTCTACAGTCAACTGGTATGATGTGGCAATACCGACAAACTCACGGAAAACCTCGTCCTCAAACTCTAGATCTGAAGCCACGACGAGCTCATAATCATCAATTCCCGAGATGTGATAGGACTCAGTCCAGTTGAAAGTCAGCTCTGTACCATTGACCTCGGAAGTCAACATGCGAGGGATTGTCGGTCTAGCAGAGCTTACCTGGAATTCAAACTCACTTATGGGACCAGGATTTCCAGCGTTATCTATCGCTCTTACCTTTAGCGTATAATATCCGTCAGGAAGCGAGCTGTATACGACACTACCGCTTGTCGAGGTCTCATTCGGCAAGACATCCACAGTGCCATCTGGTGTGACATCGTCTCTGCTCAAGGATGTGCTGAAACCTGCAATACCTGAAGCCTGGCTAATTGTTTCGAAAGTGAATTCCATATCATTGCCATCATGCCAATCATCAGAGGTGACGTCTGTGTCTATATCGACCTCGCCAGGAGTTTCTGTATCTACAAGTATCCTTGATGACTCGACATATTCGCTATAAAGGTCCTCCACGTTGAAAGCTGCAACCCGCAAGTAATATTCATTTCCATGCGTCAGGGACAACCCCTCAAGTGTGATGCTTGTATCCGTCGTCTCCCCAACAGCATATGTGCAATCACCACCTGAACAGAGCTCATAATGGTAGTATATCGGATTTCCGAGGAGAGTCTGCTCCGCATCAGTAGAATTGTACCATCTGAAGTGAAGCGTTGATGTGTCATTAGTATAGTTATAATCTGTGAGGACGACAGGACGTGTAGGCGGACTTGTATCCCCCGTAAGGCTTGAATTATATAGTATCGTGTCTTCTACTATGGTCGTAGCGCCTGATGTGCCCCTGACTTCCATGAATACGGTCCTTTCACCTTCGCCATCTCCAGTATATATCTCCCAGTATCTGCTCGATTCACATTCACCGAAAGAGACTCCTGAAAGCGCAGATTCATCCTCGTTAGCAAAACGGCACCCATCTACTCCAAGTTCACCGCTGAAACTTGATTCGAGGATAACTGTGGACGATGCTGTGATATCAGTGTTTCCGGTCAGGCTCACCACATCCAAGGAAGCAGATGGGCCTTGGTTCCT
>CAZJJJ010000106.1:0-2750 GCA_964546295.1 uncultured Methanosarcinales archaeon | reverse complement strand
TCCTTGAATCTCTCTTCCACGTCAGTATTGCTTGATGTGTAATTTCTGAAGAGTTGATAAGCAGCCATATCGGCAAGATTTATTATCCTGTATTTTCTATCCCCGCCCGGCACAAACTCGATCTTGGGTGTCAGTGGATATATCATCTCTTTCAGCTTATCTCTGCCACGAGGGTCTTTATCTCCATCTATGAGGATTTTTTCGATTCCATCATCATCCCGCATGAAAGATTCCTCGGAAAAGAACCAAATGAGCTCGGTGATGGATATAAGTGCCAATTGATCCTTCCCGAAGACTTTAGTGTGGTCTTTTGGAGTGAGGACATGTCTGTAATCTCTTTCGAGATTATTCTCCCTTAATGCGCCATTTATCGGCATAGATTTCTTTCTTGATTTGCAGTATTCTCCCTTTTTCCAGTCAGGCTTATGGTTCGAGAAGACACCAACATGTATCTCGGGAAACCTTCCGTGGTTAGATTCGTCAATACCGAGATAATAAACCATCTATATATGAAGAGATATAACATAAATAAATACATGACCTATATTAACTATATAGGTGGAGAAGTAATTATATAATGTTGGACTATTGTTCCTTTTGCGCAGAAACCACATCCTCTAATCCTTTTATCTTAGAAAGCATATCCTCAATACCACCATTCTTTGCTTCTATCTCCAACCTCATCATGATCTGGTTGGCTCTACTCGGTTTTGTATTGACCTCTAGTATGTTATAACGTTCTTCGGAGATAAGGGATAATACCCGTGCGATAGCCCCTATCCTATCTTTGAGTATTATGATAAGGCCTGATGTCTCAGGTGAGATCTCATTGATTGTAAGATTGACTTTCCTGGACGCATCGTAAAGATATATATTCTCACAACCGTCCTTATGGATAGTCACCTTGCCATCTTTTGTCTTGAACCCAACGATGTCATCCCCTTTCCTGGGATTGCAGCATTTCGATACCTTTATCGGATATCTCTTACCATCAACAGTTATATCCATCCCGAGTAGAGAGTCACCTTCCTTCTTTCTCTCCTCTTCCTCTTCTCTCAGTTTTTTGGAATCAAGATTGACCTTTATGTTGAGCTGTGATTTTATCTTGCTCCGTGCACTGGCTGATTTGACGAAACTCAACCAGGACCGGCTAGGTTTAGCGTTCTTCTGTGTTATTATCTCAACTATATCCCCTGATCTCAAAGGAGTGTCCAAAGTGACTATGCTGCCGTTCACCTTGGCTTTGGAGCAATGCCTACCTATGTCAGTATGCACAGCGTATGCGAAATCGACAGGGGTCGCACCTTCAGGAAGAGAGATCGGATCACCTTTTGGCGTGAATACAAAGATCTCCCTCTCAAAAAGGTCTACTTTCATGTTCTCTATGAACTCTTTGGCATCAGAAGAATGGAGTCGCCAATCAAGTATCTGCTTAAGCCATTCGATATGCTTATCGAACTTCTTATCAGACTCTGTACCCTTGTATCTCCAATGTGCTGCAATGCCTTGCTCAGCTGCGAGATGCATGTCTTCTGTGCGTATCTGCACTTCCAATATCCTCCCATGACTGCCCATCACTGTAGTATGCAGGCTCTGGTATCCATTGGATCTGGGAACCGCAATGTAATCCTTGAATTTAGCGGGCATTGGTTTCCATTTCTCATGCACAATTCCTAGCGCAGCATAGCAATCCTTTATTGTCCTTGTGATTATACGTATCGCTATGAGATCATATATCTCATTGAACTCCTTGTTCTTATTGGCAATCTTCTTGAATATGCTGTAGAAATGCTTTGCTCTTCCTTGAACCTCGGCCTTTATGCCTTCTTCGTGGAGCCTCTTCTCAACCTCTTTGATTATCTCTTCAACCTCTGCTTCTCTCTGCTCACGTTTCTTATTTATCTTGTTCTTGAAATCATTATACAAATCATTATCCAAGAAACGGAAACTTAGATCCTCAAGCTCCGCCTTCATAGAGTTTATGCCTAATTTCTGTGCGATGGGTGCATAGATATCCATCGTCTCCCTAGCGATAGTCTTACGCTTCTCTTCAGGAAGATGTTTCAGTGTGCGCATGTTATGCAGTCTGTCAGCAAGCTTCACTATGATAACTCGTACATCCTTAGATGATGCCAGAAGCACTTTCCGTATGTTTTCCGCACGCTTCTCATATTCATCTAGGTCGAAACTGCCTACAGCAGAATGCTCAAGTTTAGTGACACTTTCAACAATATCTGCGGTCTCATCATCAAACTCTTTCTTTATGTAATCTATGCCCAAAGATGTGTCTTCCACAGCGTCATGGAGAAGACCAGCGATTACTGTATGAGAATCCATGCGAAGCCCTGCAAGGATTTTAGCAACCTCATAGCAATGTGCAAAGAAAGGCTCACCGGAAGCTCTTTTCTGGCCACTGTGAGAATCGAATGCTATCCTGCAAGCCTTCTTGACCATCTCCATGTCAGCATTCGGATTATAGCTTCTTATTCCTTGCAGTAGTTCATCAAAATCATTGAATTGCGAATAATCTTTCTTATCCTTGGCTACTTGAGTGACCATTTCGAAGAAGAGTATAGTCCTTTATAAAAAAGTTGTCAAGAACTCAAGAAAACCAAATAGAAATTAAAAAAAATGTGATAAAAAAGAGACCGCACATAGATAATCCGATTAGAATCCTAGGAAAAATAAGTAGACCGGACTGTTGGAAACCGCGGACTTAATACCTCGCCGAAGCTTGGCACTTACATCCC
>CAZJJJ010000105.1:0-2772 GCA_964546295.1 uncultured Methanosarcinales archaeon | reverse complement strand
GTATCTCATACAATTAATAAAATTTTGCAAAGGATAAGCTATGGATATAAGATAGATTTTTATACAATATATGCCCTTATGAAGATATGTCCCATGATAAGGCTGTGCACAATAAGACAATGCATGATATAAGGCATGTCAAGAGGCACAGGAGAAGAGAGAAGGCGAGAGAGAGACGGGACAGGAAAAGACATAGGAAGCACCATGGACCACATCCTGATAAGAAGAAGAGCAGATCCCTCAAATTCTGGATAATAGTACTGGCCATAGGTGTAGCGCTTGTGGTATTCAGGGAGGCCCTGCATCCATTCCTGCAGACAATCCTGAATATGTTCGAAGATTTCATCTCAAGGTATGCCACTGCTTATGAAGTGTATACCCACATAAAAGACGCCATAAGCACACAGAGCATATTAGGTGTTGGATATGTGATGCTCCTCCTCTCACTGTTCTTCATACCTGCACCCATTGAAGCGGTCTTCGTCGGATTCATGCTCCTGCCTCATGATCCCTTCTTACTTGTCTTAGTATCGACCGTCGCTGGTACGCTGGGTCATGTCTTCAACTATATCATGGGTTTCATCTTCGGGCGATGGATATTGAGGAATTCTAAGGATAAGACAACAGGAATGATGGAATGGTTCTATAGGAGCGGAGGAATCCTCCTATTCATATTCAATTTTCTCCCATTACCTTCACAGCCTGCATCCGTGGTGTATGGATTCACGAAATATTCATTAACCAAGTTCACGGTGATAACCTTTCTGGGAAGATTACTCAAATTCACAAGCCTCATGCTCCTGTTTGAGTACGCAAGACCAGTACTCGAGAACATACCTTTAATCTAGCCAAACGGAAGGGCAAGAAGCGAACAATATTAGATTTCAGTATGTCTTATACAATCATAAGGCTGCCAACAAGCCTATGCTTATTATGAAGAATAGGGCAATGAGTAGGACAATGAAGAAAAGGATGATAGGTACTATCACTATAGATAGTATGGCTTTCCCCGTAGTTATCTGATACATGCGCTTCAACGCGATGACCTCTAACGCAATGACGTGTCCTAATTGTGCAAACCACAACAACAAGGTGAAGAGACCAACAAGAATCAACCCTGTATCATCAGTACCTAGTGTAAGATAAAGCAATATGCTGACAAAAGTCAATAGTACCATGTAAGGCCCTAGAATGACATCACTATAGACGACAGCATTGAATGTCTTCAGGAAATCCTTCTTCTTCGCAATGAGCATCAATCCCAGATGAGTGAAAGCAGCGCTGATGAATGGTGAAATGAATACCGTTACCAGCGAGAAAAGGTAGAAGAACGTTATGTATATGGTCGATGAGCCTTGAAGATTAGAGACATTGTATTGTATCCCTATCAGCTCAAGGATGAGATCGATGACCAAGAATAAGACGAGGATCTTCACATAGAAAGAATACGGAGTCATATAATCATGTCTTCGCTTTGAGAGATCCTCAAAGAAAGACGTAGGATTCGTCAAGATATCCATGAAAGTCTTCAGGTCACTCATGGACCATCTTCTGTTTAGCAAGTATTTAACTCTTTTCATGCCTCTCAAAGGCAAGATTAGAGTAAGATATATAAAACAGCAGAACCGAGATTGCTATTATGAGTGGCATAAGATATCTTGACGAATTCTATAAGGACATGAAGAGGAACGCTGCAGTGGGAAGGAAGATTGTCGCTATTATGAAAGATGGCAAAGGACCAAAAGAAAGACTGATCGCCAAACTAGAGCAGAGTCTTGAAAGACTCAACAAGATACCGAAAAGAGACGGAAACCATGTGCTATTGGCCAAAGAGGGTAAGAAGATTAATGTTGACCTTGGCTATGAGATAAGAGAGTTGGAGAAGGACTTAGCATTCCTGAGAGAAGGGGAAGAGAGCCTATTGAAAAGGATGGGTTCAGATATCAGAAATTTTGACAAGGATGTCCAAAGAGTGGTGAAGTTCTTAGGCAAGACCAAAATCAATACTTTCATAACTGACAGGGATGGTACAATCAATAATTATTGTGCAAGATACATGTCATCTGTCCAATCCATATACAACGCATTGTTCTTATCGAGGTTTGCTGAAGAGTTCACAAAACGATCGATAATAATAACATCCGCCCCTTTGGAAGGCCTTCTCATGATGAATGTATCTCCAAGACGTAGCTTCATATTCGCGGGATCAAAAGGAAGAGAATACCAGACACGGATAGGGAAGATACAAGGCATGAAGATAGAGAAGGAGAAGGAGAAATCACTGGACCTCGTGGCGAAAGAGGTCAAAAAGGTGCTTAATAAGCCAGATAACAGCAAATTCTACTACATCGGATCTGGGTTCCAGAAGAAGTATGGACAGATCACCGTAGCCAGACAAGACGTCAATAATTCAGTACCAAGGAAAGAGTCTGAAAATTTCCTGAAACTCATAAGTGAGATCGTGAAAGAGAATGATAAACAGGGTTTCATGGAGATTGAAGATACCGGTCTCGATATTGAGATCATACTCAACCACGGTGCTAGTGCGTTCAGCAAAGGGGATGGAGTAGAATTCCTTTCAAGGCGTATGCGGCTGAATCTCGAAGAGGGGACGAACCTTGTCTGTGGCGATACGAGCTCCGATATTCCCATGGCTGAAGAGGTAGCTTCCAGGAACAAGAATACAAAGACGATATTTGTGACTGATGATGAGAAGCTGAAGAGGAAAGTGAGCAAGAAGCTCGATAATGTCTGCTTCGTAAGAAGCCCTGA
>CAZJJJ010000104.1:0-2773 GCA_964546295.1 uncultured Methanosarcinales archaeon | reverse complement strand
TTGCCTAGGAACGACACATGCTGATTGCTTTGCAGGCCCTATACCTATTATTGACTTGGTGGCAGATTCTGACACATATGAGCGTGACATGGGGAAGGCTATAGTGGCAACATTCAAAGAAAAAGGGATAGATTACAATATGGTGAGCGCCTGTTTATTGAAACATCATGGCCCTATGGTTTGGGGTAAATCGATTGAAGAAGCAGTTAAGAATGCAATCGCGCTCGAACAGATTGCCATCATGAACTATCATACATTGATGTTATCTACGGATGTTGAGCTACCTCAAAAGATGCTTAATCTCCATCATGAAAGGAAACACGGAGAAAAATCATATTATGGGCAAAAATGAAGATACTCATACCTATGGCTGGGGAAGGGAAAAGATTCAATGAAGTAGGTTACAGACTACCAAAACCTCTTATACCCGTCTCAGGCAAACCTATGATACTGAACGTGCTCAAGGATCTGCCAAAAGACATCGAGTGTATCCTTGTAGTACAGGAGAAGCATGCAGCCGATTTTGATATTGATGAACTTTTCCATGGTGAAGATAATGTCAACCTAATAAAAATATCTGGAAGAACAGAAGGGCAAGCATCTACATGCCTTCTAGCAGAAAATCATCTTGATCCTGAAGAAGAGCTTTTGATTGCTGCTTCAGATAATGGGATGTTAGTTGATTGGACACGTTTCAATTCTGAAAAAAGACATTCTGACTGCCTTGTACTGACATTCAGAGGACAGGATAGGCTTTCTGAAAATCCCAATTCATGGGGATGGTGTAAGATTGACACTGAAAATAATATTAAGGATATATCGGTCAAGGTTCCTATCTCAGGAACACCTGAACGTGACCATGCAATTGTGGGAGCATTCTATTTCAAGAAAGCCAGGTATTTTATTGAATCTGCTAAGCGTATGATAAAGGAAGATTATAGAACCAACAATGAGTTCTATGTTGACTCTGTACCATTGTTCATGCCTAGCGGAACTATATCTAGGGTCTTCGAGATTGATCATTATGCCGGATGGGGAACCCCTGCAGACCTTTACGAATACCAAGAGAAAGAATATATGTACAGGATAGGATACGGAATCTTGGAAGAAGTGTGGAAACAATACTTCCGGAGGCATCTGGAATGAAAGACTTATCTATTGTTGTCCCAGCATATAATGAGAGAGATAATCTACCTAGAATCATCAAGAGGTTTGAGGATATTGTGCGGAAATATGAGCAGATTGATATGGAGCTTATTATCGTAGAGAACGGGTCAGCAGATGGTTCCAATGATTATCTCATGGACATCGGAAATGAGAATATCGGTGTAGTCCATCTCAAGGAGAATAGAGGATATGGTGGAGGAATAATGGCAGGACTGAAGAAAGCTAAAGGAGAGTACCTGTGCTGGACGCATGCGGACCTGCAGACAGACCTCAAGGATGCGATAAGAGCGTACAGGCTTGCCAATGGCAAGAGCGATGTCTTCGTCAAGGGAAGACGGAAGAGAAGGAGTCTCTCAGAATCTATCTTTACAGGAGGGATGACAATCTTCGAGAGCATACTTTTCATGATGCCTTTGACAGACATAAATGCTCAGCCTAACCTTTTCCACAAAAGTATGTTAGAACTTTGTCATAATCCGCCTAAAGACTTCTCATTCGATCTTTTCATGTATGTTATGTCCAAAAAGAACAAACTCAGAATCCATAGGTTTCCCGTCCGTTTCTGGAGAAGGGAACATGGAGAGTCCAAGTGGAACACAGGCATCTCCAGTAAGGTGAAGTTCATAAAAAGGACGATAAGATATTCATTCAGGCTAAGGAGGGATATGACTTGCAGATAATAATCCATAGGGTCAACACAATCGAGAAACTCCGTGAAATTCCAAAACGTTTTGGTGTGGAGATTGATGTCAGAGGATATGGTAGCAAGCTTTTGCTGAGTCATGATCCTATTGATGAGAAACAGAATTATACTGATTTGGAAGATTTCCTAAAAGAATATGAACATAAGACATTGGTATTCAACATGAAAGAAGCAGGTTATGAAGAAAGAGTTCTCAGGCTTGCAGAATGGCATGGTATAAAAGATTTCTTTCTTCTTGATGTTGAGTTCCCTTATCTCTATAAGGCTACCAGGAATAACATGAACAGGAAGATTGCGGTAAGGTTCTCTGAGGCTGAGCCGATAGAGTATGTGGAGCGGCAGATGCATGAAGACCGACCTCTGCTGGATTGGGTGTGGATTGACACCAACACACAGCTACCTGTGACACGACACAATAAGAATGTGCTAGAAACCTTCAAGACCTGTCTTGTATGTCCAGAAAGGTGGGGACGTCCTGAGGACATACCAAAATACAAGGAAGAACTCGTAAAGATTGGATTTAGAGTTGATGCCGTGATGACATCTATGAAATATGCAGGAGAATGGGAGTTGTTTTGATGTGGAAGGCAGCTTTATAATAAACACGATGGAATCTACATACTTCAGATTATTCCAGATTTTTTTTCTTGCATTCTTATTTCTATTGCTAAAGACACTTTACATGTTTAGGAGACCAATACTGAAACACCTGAAAACAAAAAGATTAGATTGTTTTGTGGTTTGTTCTTCAGTAATCACAGTTTTGGTCTTTATATTTAGGTACAGTGTTTTCGGTTTTGGACATATATATAGTCATACCATCCATAGTATCTTCAGGCTTTATGTCAGTAACCAACCCACAACTCTTCCACATCATGGAATGACTTCACCGGCCATGTATTC
>CAZJJJ010000103.1:0-2800 GCA_964546295.1 uncultured Methanosarcinales archaeon | reverse complement strand
GGCTTAAGCTGCGATCTGTGGATATCTATGTTGTACGATTCTTTTGTGAACTTTGATGCATTCTGCAAGAGTGTCTCTAGATCTTGTGGCATGATGGGTAGAAGTGGTTTTCTATACTTAAATCTGATTTCTTTTCTATATAGAAAATTTTTATGAGAACAATATATATCAATCTTTCAACATATCGTCAGTTCTGTCTATCCTCTTCAACATGTCTTTGAGACCATATATGACTCTTTGCTGGTCATTCTTCTTTGACATATCTATGAACCTTATTATCTCATCACGTAGCCTTGCAGGATCTTTTATTATGAGTAGATCTTTTGAATGCAGAAAATAGAACCTGAATGACTTATACCTTATCTCTTTAAGGACTATTGCACCGAATGCCTTTAACATATCTCCTTGGAGAGGATTATCCTCCAAAGATAAGAACATCTTATGGATGCTCTTGAGATCGGCTCTGCCGAACTTACGCTCTAGCTTCTTGATGAGTCCATCATCTATCCTGACCTTTACCATTCTATCTCATGCACATCGGTTGTCCCTTCTGTATTCAGGAGAAGCTTAGATACTTGCACTTCCTGCGCATCCGCGATCAGCCTTTCAAGTATCTGGTTATAGGTCTCTTTCTTTGTACCATACGATGCGATCTGTTCATGCAGCTCGTCACTCACAGCGATAGTCTTCAAATTGTCCACCTCATTTATAAGAAATATAAATATTATAATGTTTATAAATTTTCTGTCATTCGCTAGCCAATAGAAGCCCTTATATCTCGTATGTCCTTCTCTGAAATACGTTCAGAAGCATCCTGGGCAGTAGAGGCTTTTAGAAGATATGCTTGGCAGAGGTTAGGGCTTGGCTCTACCAGCTTCAGACCTTCTCTCTTTCTCTTGCACCATCCTATCTTCGTGATCAGGCATCACCATCTTCAGGAGATCCTCAATACCCTTGAAGATGATATGATTGTCAAGCACTTCCTTCAAGAGGATGTCATTTTCAATTTGGCTCCTGAATATGTCATCAGGATAGCATTTTACATTTATCTCTATCTTATATTTTCTTGAAATCTTTTCGACAGCTTCCTCATCAATTCTGCCAGCAACGAAAATATCTAGGTCAGAACTCTTATCTTCTGAACATTTTACATAGCTTCCAAATACCATGCCAATGCCATCCGCATGCTTGTCAATAGCTGATACCACATCAGATATGAGTGGTTTTTCCTGGAAGAAGGATATTGCCTTATATTGCTCAGCCAGAGATAGATACTTTGATGTTGTCCTGCTCCTTTTCAAGGAGAAGAGACGGATCTTTCCTCTAGTGCATGAGTGAAGCACTCCCTTGCTCTCAAGGTCTTCAAGGACGAGCTGAGCAGTCCTTGGACTTATGTCAAGAGATCTCTCGATCTCCCTTATGTATAGGTCTCTTTTGAAACCATGTGTGAAGAGGCTCAGAACTCTGAGTGTGTTCTCCGTTATGTTTATTTTTTCATACATATGTATTATTAAGTATACGAAGAATATAAATCTTGTGCCATTACAGTGCCTTCTTTATCTCCTTCTCATCGAAGCCTTCCTGGGTGAGATCAGATAATATCTCATCCTTGCTCTGGCCCTCATCCTTCCGCTTCTTCACTATCTTCTTGATCTCTTCAGAGAGGTCGTTTGAGACGTGCTGTGGCTTCCCTGTCGCAGTGAACTTAGAGAAATAGATGAGTATAGATGCCACAACAGGGATTATGAGTATAGGGAACAGTGGGGAGTTGAGGAATGTGTCCATGCGGTTGTCGCCGATCTCCCTAACCAATGACATGACACGCATCTGTGCGATGCAGTCTGGGTCCAGCTCTCTCGAGAACTCGTACCTCAGGTTGACATCCCTGTCCATCTCCTCGAAGTGCCATGCTATCAGAGGGTCGTCCTGGAGTATCTCGAAGCTGTCATCATCGAACATGATCTCGTTGACAAGCTCTGCTGCGCATTTGGGTATCTCGAGCACTACAGATGTGCCCTTGAGTATGTTCTCGCTGGTCAGATGGAGCTCCATCTCTGTACGGCCCTCATAATAGTTCGCTGTCAATGAAGATTCTACTGTCCTGTCCACATCATCTCGTGGTACGAGGCTTGCCAGGTCTGAACCTGTCCTTTCCAGTTCGCTGGTGAAGAAATCCTCTTCGTCCTCTGTCGTGTCACCAAATTGTATCTCTTCGGAAGCTCTTGGGTCTTCTCTTGCGGGAGCGTCGAAATCTGCTTCAATGTAGGTGTATAGGTCTTCCTCAAGGATGGCTTCTGCCTCTCTGCTCAGGAACGCCTCTACTTTCAGTATATCCGTACCAGGCATGGTGTTCCGTGCTGTGAATGGTCTTGTGTATTGCCGTCTTGGGCCTTCATTGAGCCTGTAGCTTATCGGTGATGAGCCTGCCAGCCTGAGATTCGTGCTGAGCTGCACTCTTGGTAGGTTGGTTACTGAGTATGCTGCTGTCGTTGTAGGTGATGTTATGCTCAGTGATGGTGTGCACTGGCAAGGTTCTTCCCAGAAGCCGTGGTCTGCTCGATCTTCGAAGCTGCCCTTGCAGATGAGTGATGATCCTAAGTCTACGTCGCAGTTGCCTTCTTGGTTCAGTTCATGACACTGGTATTCTTGGATGCCTCTTCCCAATCGGTTCCCGTCACAGTTCATGTCGATGCGTTTGTGGCATATCTGGTTGGCGTCTTGGTGGATTTCATTATTTGCTAGCATCTCTTCACATAGAGCTTGCGCCTCTTCGTTGTCTGCTGCTATATGATCACAATTG
>CAZJJJ010000102.1:0-2804 GCA_964546295.1 uncultured Methanosarcinales archaeon | reverse complement strand
GAAGAGTTCTCATGTACAGTACGGCATACCATGAGTGCAGACGTGATAATCATGGAGGTCAGAGAGGCAGATGACGATGGGTGCATATTCGCAACAGGCACTGAGGAGCAGATGACAAGCTGTACGCTCCCGGAAAGTTATATGAGTGCCACAGTTGAGTTCATAGAGGATTTCCTTGCACACGAGGACGAAGGGAAGACATACGAGATAGAAGGGGAAGAGGTAGAAGACCCGTTCGAGAAAGCTTTCGAGGATGGATTGTGTGAGGGATAGCATGGCAAAGAGAAAAAAAAGGAGAAGAGAAAGAGCAATCAACAGCCTCATTATCGTAGCAATAGTAGTTATCATCAGTGTCTCCATCATCAGAGCACCATCACCCCAAGAAGGATCCAAAGGCATACTCTATGAGATAAGTGGAGGAAGTGATAAAGCATACCTCTTCGGTACACTGCACCTTGGCACAGAAGAGATGTATCCACTCGATAACAGGGTAACCCTGAGCCTTGAGCGATCGGACATATTAGTACTAGAGATTGACATGTCAGAGCTTTCTCCTCAAGATCTCATGACAATCGGAGTCTATGACTTCGGGGAAGGACAATTGAGTGAAGCTGTATCCGAAGAGACATTCGATACTCTGCATGATATCCTAGCACCTTTCGGCATCGACGAGCACAGCCTTGACACATTCAAGCCATGGTACGTCGAGTCATTGGTCTCAGAAAGCCTACTGCACACAATGGGTTTCAGTGCAGAAGCTGGCGTGGAAGATCACCTAGACCAGATAGCAACCTCCACAGGTATGGACGTCATCGGGCTTGAGGACATAGAGAGCCAGATGAGAGCGTATGACAGGCTATCTGATGAGACCCAAGTATCCCAGCTCAAGAAGGCCATAGAGGGTCTTGAGAATGGAAGCCTAGAAGAACAGACAGAGGGTCTCATCACCGCATGGATTGAGGGTGATAGAAGCTTCTTCGAGAGAGAACGCTCAGAGATGATAGAACGTCCAGACACTCCATCAGCAGGGGAATTTGCCAAGGCATTATTGCATGAGAGAGATGAAGACATGGCAGAGACGATCGCGGGTCTGATAGAAGATGGGTCTGGGGAGACATATTTCATTGCTGTCGGTACACTGCACTTGGTGGGTGAAGGCAGTATAATAGAGAATCTTGAAGAGATGGGTCACTCGGCAGAGAAGATAATCTAGAATCATTTCTTCTTGACAACTATGAGCGATATATCATCATCCTTCTCATCCCATGGCAGCACCATATAGCCGAAACCACCGGGGTCTGTCATCCTAGAAGCGATGAAATCCGCATCATTGTGTCGGTTATCCTCTAGAAAATCTATAATGGTGTCGTAGGCATCACCATGACCATGTGCTTCCATATTGTCCCTCAAACCATCAGTCATCAGGACAAGTACATCCCCGGGTCTCATTCCTGGATCATAAGAAGGTGAATGGGGCACACTGTCATAAAACTCCAGATTACCATAAAGTTCAGGTATATATACGTGACCATGCTTCATGACATGCAAAGGCCTCTCAGTACCCGCAAAAGCGATATTCTCTAAATTAGAGCCACCTTCAATAGAAAGCAATGAGCCCACCGGATGCCATTTCGATGTAGGCAGATAAGTTGCATCATCACGTTCAAGAGAAGCAGAAAGCTTAGAAAGCTCAGCCTCTGGATCAGATCCTACTCCCCAGCCATCCTTTCTCTTTGCATCAAGGAATGTAGCGAAACCATCACCAATCTCCTTATCATGCCCCAGAGTATCTGCAAGCAATACGCTTAGTCTCTTTCCATCATAAAAGCCTCTGATGACATCTCCATGGGAGCACTGGACGTAAGATATATCATAATCACCAAATCCAAAATCTGTCTGTTCCAGTCTCCGTCCGTCATCAGATTTATAGTATACCATACGCATATAATGGTAAGTATACTATTTAAACCTTTCTTTTTTTATCACTTAAGAGTAGTGTATGGGAAAATGTCTTCAACAACATATTCCAAGAAATAGTCAAGTTCTGCACCATCAAGCTCTATTCCCTTCTCCTCTAGCTCAAGCTTAAGCTCTAGTCTGGACTTCGGCGCATCATACGAATCAGTCACCACTTCTCGCATATATCTGGCAGCACCCTGTGTGACAGCGGCATATGCGTCAAAATCCTCTTTCAGCATCGATAAATATTCCTCATTCATGATGTGGAAGAATTAATCTCTATTTATAAATGATTTGCCTATCAGGAACCGAAATTGCTCAATTTCCCCTTATTGCATTCTTTCCTGAAAAGCCTTGATACGAGAAGATAAGCCCATCTCGTGAAGGACTCTCTATCCTTCATGTACAATGGATCAAGACTGAAAATTCCACCAGGAGGTATCTTGCCACCCTTTGCTTTCCAACCATACTTCTTCGAGACAATCCTGTTGAATATCGTGACATTAGATATAAGGGAGTCGTGCGAAGATTTGCGTGCGGCGTCAGTATTCTCAAGGTCCTTCTTCGTTATAGTGCCTTTCTTCAATGCTTTTGCCTCAACCTCAAAATTCACCACTGCCTCGACATATCTAGCACAATTGCTCTTTATCTCATTCAGATAACGCTTTCCTTCCTTATCCTTGTTCTCCTCGAAGAGCTCTACGAAGAAGTTGAAACGCTCCATAGCAGCGTCTTTTTCCTTATCTGAGCATCTGAATATCTTCTCAGGATCATCATAGAAGACTGGCTTATGCATCCTATGGAAGAGACTCATACTAAGAGTAACTGAGGAACTCGCTTAAAAA
>CAZJJJ010000101.1:0-2807 GCA_964546295.1 uncultured Methanosarcinales archaeon | reverse complement strand
GCTGTTAGGAAAGTTTTATAAATAGCTTCTAATTCACGAGACTAAGCCCGAGTTCGGAAGAGCGTCCCAGGGTAGATTAAACCTTGCGCTCTTTCTAAGGATATTATCAGGACAGGATTGTTCTGTGCATGGGTCAAAAATGAGATACGATTACGATGGCAGTACAGAAAGAACAGAAGAATCCGAAAGAAGGAACTGAAGATTTCAAACACCTGGTGCGTGTCGCCAGTACGGACCTTGAGGGAAGGAAGAAGATATTGTATGCGCTGACTAAGATCAAAGGTGTTGACATATCTTTTGCTAACGCTGTCCTGTCTGTGACAGGAGTCCCTAAGGATAAGCTTACGGGCGGCCTGGATAATTCTGATGTGGAAAAGTTGAATAAGGCATTTTCGGATCCTGCTGGACACAAGCTACCATCTTGGATGTATAATAGGAGAAGAGATTATGAGACGGGTAATGATATGCATATAATCTCTGGCGATCTAGATTTCACTAAAGATAACGATATCAAAAGACTCAAGAAGACCAAATCCAATAGAGGCATGAGACATGCCTGGAATCTGCCTCTCAGAGGGCAGAGGACGAAAGCTAACTTCAGAAGGAACAAGAAGAAGTTGACAGGCTCAAAACGTAAAAGATGATTGAAGGTTCATAAAATGGGAGACCCAAGAAGGATAAGGAAAAATTACGCCAATCCAAGGATGCAGTGGAATGAAGCATCTCTATCTTATGAGAAGGGTATAAAGAAGGATTTCAGGCCCAAGAACAAGAAAGAGATATGGAAGATGACAGCATTCCTGCAGAACATAAAGGATCAGGCTAAGAACATCAATGCTATGTTGGGTACTGCCAGAAGAGAACAGGCACTCGTAGAACAAGAACAGCTGATAAACAAGGTCAAGAGGTATGGTTTTGTCAAGAAAGAAGAAGTCACGCTTGCTGATCTCTTGAACCTCGAGCTTACAGATGTCATGGAAAGACGATTGCAGACCCAGGTTGTCCGGAAGAAGCTTGCAAGGAGCATGAAACAATCACGACAGTTTGTTACACATGGACACATCAAAGTCGGCGGAAAGAAAGTGACGTCACCATCGTATCTTGTTCCATCCTCTGATGAGGAGACAATCGATTTTGTAGAGAACTCACCGATGCAGGACACCAATCACCCAGAGAGGGGTGACGTAGATCCAAGCATTGTCCTTAAAGATTCAAGGGCAGAATCCGAAAAGCCAGAGTCTGAGGCAAAGGATGCTGATAATAATAGTGAGGCTGTTGAAACGGAGACAAAAGATGCAGACGCTTCTACCAAAGAAGAGCCAGAAACAGGATCTGCTGATAGCTCCGAAGGTGATACTGCCTCTGATGATACTACTGAAACTAAAGATGATGAAAAGAAGGATAAATGAGCTTTAAAATGGTAGAGAAGACACAAGAGACGGAACAGAAGAAAGATGCTGCAAAGGAGCAGAAGAGCGAAGCTCCTGAAAAGTCAGCAAAGACTGAGAAAGCACCTATGCAGAGGCGTGATAGACGTGCACCAACAAAATGGGGCATCGCTTACATACGTTCCTCTTATAACAACACTCATATACATCTTACAGACATAACTGGCTCTGAGTCTCTTTTCAAGATAAGTGGAGGCATGGTTGTGAAATCTGATAGGATGAAACCGTCTCCTACTGCGGCAATGATAGCTGCTAAAGCTGCTGCCGATGCAGCCATGGAGAAAGGCATCACAGGACTGAACATAAAGATTCGTGCACCTGGCGGTCATCAGGGCCCTAATAATCCAGGACCTGGAGCACAGGCTGCTGTAAGGGCACTATCAAGAAAAGGCATAAGAATAGGATTGATTGAAGACGTCACACCTGTCGCTCATGACGGCTGCAGGAAGAAAGGCGGAAGACGTGGAAGGCGTGTTTAGATGAAAGTCGAAAAGATATCGAAAAAAGAGGATGTTGTAGTGTTTTCGGTCGATGGCGTGAAGCCCTCGTTCGTCAACTCCCTGCGAAGAGCTATTATCAATGAAGTTCCTACGATGGCTATCGAAGATGTCGAGTTCAAGAAGAATACATCTTCGTTGTATGATGAGATGCTTGCATTGAGGGTGGGCTTGCTTGTGCTCTCTACCGATCTGGACTCTTACGAGTTCCCTAGTGAGAAGGTTCCAGCAGACAGTGCCAAGGCAAGTCTCAAACTCACTCTGAGCGTGAAGGGTCCAAAGACAGTCTATGCGTCAGATTTCAAGTCTGCAGATCCCAAGGTCAAGCCAATACATGAGAAGACCCCTATAGTTAAACTACTTGAGGGTCAAGAGCTCGAGGTTGAAGCCACCGCAGTACTGGGCAGAGGTAAGGATCATGCCAAGTGGTCTCCTGGCCATGCATACTTCCGGAATGATGCAGAGATTGAGGTCAATAACAAATCTGGTCTTGCGGAAGAATATCGGAACATGTTCCCTCAAGAGATATTCAAAGATGGCAAGATCGATAAACAATCAATAATCAAGAATGATCTCATCGAGGCCGTGGATGGTGTCAATGAGGAGATAATCAAAGTTAATCACAATCCCGAAAAGTTCATTTTTACGATAGAATCTTGGGGCCAGCTGACTCCTGAGAGGATGATGGAAGAGGCTGTCAAGATACTCGTCGATAAGTGTGACGAGTTTTCGGAGAAGATAAAGAAGTTATGATAATCTCTCAGCTCATAACTTACACACTTTCAGTATGAGTGGGAGTGCCGGAGTGGTCAAACGGGCACGGTTGAGGGCCGTGTGGCTTAGTGCCTACGCGAGTTCGAGT
>CAZJJJ010000100.1:0-2886 GCA_964546295.1 uncultured Methanosarcinales archaeon | reverse complement strand
TGGTCCAAAGAGGTCAGATCTTATGTGAAGAAGCAGTCGGTCCTCTTTTTGAGCTTTTGGGTCCGATGCGGATGTTCGCTGGGCTACAGGATCATCTCCTGAACATACTGGAGAACCTCGACCAGATCCTCATTGAGGGCGCTTATGGTGAGCTATGCAATTATCTGGGCACGGGAGGTGTTGCCGGTGGTAGACTGGACTCCATATACCCAGGAGGACTGAGAGATATAACTAGCCCAACAGGGACCTGTGAGCCGCCGCAGCAACAGCTCTCTCATGTGCTTCTCTGTCAGGTTCCAAAGACAATATTTGATACAAAGGATACCGTAAATGCTATAGAGAATTTCATAGAATCCTTGCAGGACTTATTCGATCATGGGCTTGCTGATGCGGTAGGATGGAATCGTGAGGATGTCTGTGATGAGGTCCTTTCGAAAGAACCCATAGTAGATGGTGAGCTTGAGGATTGCACATGCGACATAGGTAGCAGAGCAAGCGAGTATGAGCTTGCTACAGAGGTGGTATGGGGATGATATCAAGAAAGGGCCAGATGTCGCTGATGATACTGGGAGGCCTTGTGATCTTGGTCGCTGCGGGCCTTGGCATATATTATTTCATGGAGGGTTTTGAGATAGACGACTCTGTCATCATGGATTCGATACGTGCTGATTCTGCAGCATCACCCGTAGAACGGTTCATACTCTCGTGCATCGAGCAGACTGCTGAGGATGCTGTCCGTCTTATCGCGCGTAATGGCGGTTATATATATCCGCGGGAGAGGTTTGCAATGAGACAGGATGCTCATGAGTCCGAGCTCATCACGCGTGGACCTAACGTATTGCCATACTGGTATATGCTTGACACCAGGGAAGGTGTATTCAAGTCGAATGCTCCACCACTCACAGATGCAGAAGGTAGTGATTCTGTCGAGGAACAGATAAGATCATATGTGGATGATAATGTCGGCTCCTGCTTCAACGATTTCTCAGGATTCGATGACCGCTATGACGTCGATGCCGATGAGCTCCAAGCTGACGTGGTCGTATCCCTTGATAGCGTATCGGTTGATGCTACAATGCCGATTGTCATAGAGTCGCTCGCAGATGGCTCATCACGTAACCTTGAAAGGTTCACTGTCCAGCTGGATGCAAGATTGGGACGATTATTCAGGATGGCTGCTGATATTGCGACGACACAATCTGAATTCGGTTTCGTGGAACGGCCTGTATTAGAGGCGCTGTCGACGCATAGTGGACTCAACCGTCAGTTACCTCCTTTCTATGATATTGAGCTTTTCAGTTCCGGTGCTGAAAACATCTGGACTAGGCAAGAGGTCCATGAGTACATCAGGAGGATGATCCTTCCATTCACATCAGAACTTCAGATACTCTTCACACGGAATTATGAAGTCCCTCCTGCAGCTGATGAGCTGGGTTCACAGAGCTTGAAAGAGATATCCACCCAGGATCTTTACGACTCGTCATTGGACGGGGATTATACTGATCTGGCTGTGAATTTCAATTACCCATCTTCTATAGACCCCCATATCAGCATAGGTGCTGATGATGCAGTATTGAGGCCTGAGAGTGGCGAAGTGGATGGTTTTGGACTGTTCTCTGATATGATAAACACTGTAGTGAGGAGATACAGGTTCGGGTATGATATATCATATCCTGTCGTGGTGCGTATCTGCGAGGAGATGTCATTCAATGATGAGGGACTCTGCTTCTATATCGCACTGGAAGGTAATATACGGAATAATGAGATTTTCTATCCTGCATCGACAGATCTGGTAGCCACACCTTTGGATGCGCCTCATGATCATTCCGCGCTCTCTTTCGATGATGATGATATGCTCGTCGATAGGGAGATCAGTTTTACTGTCAGGGATGCCATGACAAGATCTCCTGTCGATGGAGCTATACTATACTACCTCTGTGGTGAGCGGCATTACATAAGGACATTACGAGAGAGGGATGGCATGACAGAGTTCACAGGGAAGCTTCCTTTCTGTGCTGCAGGTGGCAGGATTGCCTTGAACCATCCTGATTACCATTCATCATTAGTGAGATTCAATAATAGGGAAGATGGTAACGATGTCAGACTAAGAGATATAGAAATGAAGCGATTGCATAGGCTAGATTTTGAGGTCAAGATCAAGGACCTCATAGGAAGCGGTGTTGATGAGCTTGGCGATAAGGATCAGGTGGTGCTGGAGATACGTAGGAAGAAGGATGACCCTGCAGAGAATGATGTCCCTCTTATAACCACGCATATGGTCGGTGATCCTTCTGTGGCAGTCGATCAGACTGATGTGATAAAATCTGCCGCCGCAGAGGCCGGCTCTGACATATCTGGTCCTGCGATCGAAGAGATCCTTGAATACCAAGCTGAACTCGAGATAAGTGGTGATGCTCCTCAACAGGATTATTCGTTCGAACTTGTTCCCGGTGAGTATGATGTGACATTGACACATATAATACATGGTTCTCCTGCGGTACATATACCAGAAGATGAGATCAGCGAGGGCTGGGGACCATTCAAGACTACCGAGACTTTGCCAGAGATAAACATACCTACATGGGTATCGAGCGAGGTAGAGTTTGAGATGGAGATAGGCGAGGAACTCTATGATAGTGATACAATGACCTTCTTCGTACCAAGGGTTCCGCTTCCTGCTGATTATGATGACCTTGATGATTTCGATACAGGAGTAGATGTGAACATGAACAGGTTCATGCCAGAATTGGGGGTGTCACAGGATGGCTGAGAAGACAGGTTTCTTTACTAAGCATACCGATGCACTATTCGATTCATTCACTAATCTAAGTGGTGCTAACATAATATCCATATTCTGTGATCTTGGTGTCATGATATCTTGGGTGC
>CAZJJJ010000099.1:0-2987 GCA_964546295.1 uncultured Methanosarcinales archaeon | reverse complement strand
ACTATAAAAACGTTCTGCTCACGGCGTAACAAAACTTTTATATTCTCTATCTCTTTCTATGGCCTACTCATTTCAGGGTTTGATGTTCGTTTACCATCCAGAGATCTTGTCTTATTGTGTTAGTTTCTTATCATTGGTGGTATAGGAGTGGTTGGATGATGCGATTAAAGAGGAGCTGTCAGTATCTGTTCGAAAGGTTGAGGAAAGAGGCCCATGCTCTTAGGTTCTCTGCTATTATTACTGTGGCATCTTACACTGCGGTATCATGCATAAATCCTTTCCAAGGTCAGGACACAAGCACGACATCCTCGACCCCAGGACCAGAACCAAGTCCTCTGACAGTCGCTGAAAGGATTGAAGAGGAGTATTCGAATGATCTTTCCGAAGCAGAGATTACAGACCTTGAGAGCATCATAGAAGAGTATCATTCCGGAAGGCTCGCCTTCAATGTGGAGACCCCTTTCACACTTGCCTGGAATCCACCCAGCACGGGCTCTACTAAAGAGTATAACCTCTTCGTGCGAGAGAAGGATTCTGAGCATTGGTTATATCTTGCCACTACATCTGGTATGGTCTCTGAGGACGGCAGGAATTTCGATGTATCAGGACATCCAAGAGGGGACCCTTTCGAAGGGGCATACGAGTTTGCGGTGGATGCAGTCTATAGTGATGGAAGGACATCAGAGCTCCATAAGTCTTTTGATGAGGACGCTGAACCGAGTCCTTGGTATGCGATAATAGGTTATGCTGTAGAAGCCGACGTCAACGGGGATGGCACTGTAACCACTGATGAGCTAATAGATTATATCCTTCAAGGCGGTTATGAGCCGTATGAACTGACCAAGAGCGTGGATTCATGGTATGCAGATATGGAATGATTAGGTTTCTTCTTGTAATAACATTTTTCTTATTATCTATTACATCAGTTGTCGCGCTTGATCAGTACTCTTGCGATTCTTGCGAGGGATGTGATTCTGTGATATCTCAGGCAGGTTCATCTGACGTGAACATAACCCTCTCGTCAGATATAGAAGCCACAGAAGGAGGAATATGCATAGACCTGAGTGATTCAGAAAACATTTCATTTAATTGTGCTGGACACTATATTGAGGGTATGGATAATCTCATCTATGGGCATAAAGGGATATCTTTGGCACGAGCCATGGACGTCACCATAAAGGATTGTATTCTGAGGGATTTCTATAGGAGTATTGATGCTACTGATTCTTATTCAGCAAGATTCCATATGCTAGATATCCAGAACTCAAATATAGGACTGGTGCTTGCAGGTTCAGAGGATGCTCACGTATCTGAGTCTGAGGTAAAAGATAACGTCGTGGATGATATCTTGGGCATGACCTGCTCTTCTGTAATCTCAGGGCTCAACCTTACAGGGGGACCGATGGTATACTTGCACAATCAATCACACTTATCTGGTGCAGATATCTCAACTCTTTTTTTGTGTGGGGCACATTCCAGCACCATAACTTCCGTGAATATCTCTCTGGGAGGTCTCTACGTGAAAGAAAGTGATAGTGTACATATGGAGAATGTCACCTTGAGAGATGTATCCAACTCAGAAGTCCATGGCTCACGAAACATGACAATACGGAATCTGACCGTGGAAGACAGCACTCGATATGGTCTTGACATCTTCAATTCTTCAATCATGATGGAGGATCTCACCCTTGGTCCCAACCCTGATGGATATGGTGGGATAAGGATAACCTCCTCTTCTGATGTTTTCCTCTCTGGCTCTCAGATTATCGGGAACAGTGTCGGCATATCTTTGCATGGCACAGATCTTGGCGTCCGTGATAATCTGCTGGACAATCTCGTGAATCACTCTATGGAAGATAACTCTTCGATGTTCAGCATCGAATGCCTTCACAATCATGAGTGTGAACGACTTGATTTCTGTGATGCAGATTCTGCTTGTCTGGCGGGCTTTTGCCAACGTAGCATAGGATATGATGATGGCATTGATTGTACAATCGCTACATGCTACGAGGACAACGAATCAATAGTTACCGAACCTCATGATTATCTCTGCGATGATGGAGACCCAAGCACAGAAGGCATCTGCGATGTTGATGCTGGCATGTGTGTGTTTGAGGCCATTGATCCTCCTGATTCTGATAGGCCATCGCGTTCATCTAGACCTTCTAGGCCTCCTGCTCCATGGGATCCTGAAGATAATCCTCCTGCAGACCATGATGATGCGACTGATGATATTAGAAGGGTCTTCTCTCACACTACGAGGTCCTTGAGGCCTGATGAGGAATATGATGTGGATATTTCAGATCCGGATTTCCCAATCTCTTCATTGCGACTCAGATCAAGCACTGGGGGAGACATCAACCTCAACATAACGCTTCTCGAAAGTATACCTGAGGTACCAGAAGAAGGTTCCATATTCTTCTTTAACATATCCATGCTCTCGGATGACGGGTCTTTGGTAGAAAAGGTACTTCGTTTCAGGCTCGATAAGGAGCATGATAATAAGACGATTACTCTTAAGGGTTTTGATGATGGTTGGCAATCATATGATACAAGACCATATGGTAGTGATGATGATTTCTCTTATTATGAAGCAGAGATCTCTGCTGCTCAGTTCTATGCTGTCTTGGGTGAGGAGAATGCTTACATGGTGACAGAACACTTAGTGGATGATATTAACGTGTCCATAGATGACCATATGCCGGACGATCTGTCTGAGATGTGGAGAATGCCTACTATTAGTACAATATTGGTGGCGGCTCTGGTGTTAGCGGCATCCGTCCTATCGGTAGCCATAATACTCCTCTTCATCGGACTGCGCCTGAAGAAATAATCCGCTTATCGCTTGAGCTCCTTCTTCAGGTTCTCGATTATCTCAACTGGGCTAGGGTCAACACCTTTGTATACGGCCATGTAATAGCTTGTCCAGTCTCCCATATGGATGGCTGTAAACATCTGCTTCAGCAGAGAGTTTCCTGAGAAATTCA
>CAZJJJ010000098.1:0-3028 GCA_964546295.1 uncultured Methanosarcinales archaeon | reverse complement strand
GTGTATCCTATGAGATGGTTCTGCTGTCTTGTCCTCAATATGACCTCACCGAAATAGAGGTTGAGAGTGAGTATTATAGAGCCGAAGATGATTAGATAGAGCATTGTCGGAAAGAAGCCTAGCTGTGCTGCGATATAGGGTATGCCTAAGAAGCCAGAACCGATGCAGGTGCCTACTATTATGCTGATGGCAGTGATCTGGTCTTTCTGCATGGATCATTTCTTGTTAAGGTCTGTTATAAATGTTTTCTCCATAGCAATTTGAAATTCATATTTGAGCATAATAATCCTTATAAGGTCAAAAATTCATTTGATTATATGGCAACTTTAGAAGAACAATTGGGGGAATTGGATCAACAGAGAGAGGAGATATTGGCTAGGATTGATGAGCGGAACAGTGATAGGAGAATTGGATGTGCTTCGTGTGAAGGTTATCATCGGATAGGAGATCTGGAGGCGATACAGACTCATTTCTATGTCTCTCCTCATGGTTGCATGGATGGCGATTATTGGAATGAGGGGGAGCTACAGTTCATCTGTCCTGAGGATGGTGTCATAAACAGGCTGCTTTTCAATAACAATGATGTCCCTTGGGATCAGAGGGAGCTTTATGAGAATGACCCCGAGAAGCAGTTCAAACATAATTATAGACATCTCTTCAAGAGTGTTGAGCAATCTCGTCAGGAAAGGCCTCCTGGAGACTGGACGAATAATTACTATGTGGACAGGAACCGTGAAGAGTTCGGGCTTGTAGAGAGACGTACGGATTATTGATCCAGTTCTTCATCTCTTGTGATGGTTCTTTGGATCATATTTTGCAGCAAATTCTACCACGTTAGAGATGAGGTCTTCCTTCAAAGCCTCTTCTTTTGTGAAGAACCGCACTTCGACGCATTCACCAGAAGGAGTGAACTCTAAATCTTTAGTCTTGGTAAGGTAGATGATGTTTGCCATCCAGAATTTATTCTCTTTCTGCGAAGTCAAGAAGTACGATGGTCTGTCTTCTACGGAGATGACATCCACTCCCATCTCCTCTTTTATCTCTCTGGCAAGACATTCTTTTGGTTTCTTGCCGAAGTCCAGTCCTCCACCGGGCAGGTCCCACTTGCCATCTTCTTCCTTAGTGAGCAAGAACCTTTTCTGGTCATCAAGGATAAGGGCTTTGACGCTGACCCTGTAGAAGCATCTTGGTATCTTTTTTTCCATGGAAAAGCGTGAGGATGAATCTTTTTAATGGTATCGTTAGGGAACAAGTGATCATCATCTTCTCTTCTGGTATCTCTCGATCCCTTCATCATTCCTGAACGCGATATCATATAGGGGCAAGTCTTCTGCGCCGACCCAAGCAGATGAGCTTGATTCTTCATTGATCTGCAGCTCTCCGGAATGGTCTGCATTGAAGTATAGGTTGATCCCATGCATCCCTCCTGGCGAGGTCGGGAGACTATCCTGATAGAACAGGAACTGCAGGTTATGGATATCTAATCCAGTCTCTTCCTTCACCTCATCTATGCATGCATCCTCGACGCTTTTCCCGTAATCCACTTTGCCGCCTGGCAGGCAGTATTGTCCATAGCCTTCCTTGCTTGATCTGCACAGGAGCAATATCTTGCCTTCAAGGTCCTCTAGGATCACTCTGACTGAGGGGACTGGGAATCTGGTCATGGAGAGAGAAGTCATGTTTCAGGTATAAATGTTTTGATTCTCTGATATATTGAGCTGGATTAACGAATAAGTTTATAATGATAAGTATAGCCCTTGAGCTAATGATGAAACAATTTGTGTTTTTATATCCGATCCCTCAGATAATTGATTTCGAGATAGAGCGCGGAGCTTATGGTTTTAGAGATGAGAACAAAGAGAAAGAATTTCTTGAGAGGCTAAGAGAAGTGAAGTCTGAAGATGAGAAGATATTACTAAGACAAGAAGCATTACAGGCAGCGAAATCAGAGTTCAGGGATTTTTATAGAGATCAATTGAATTCTTGTATAGATAGGAGATACAGGCAGAATGGTTTCGGAATAAATTATGCTGTTTTTGATGGAAGCCCTTTATCTGATGTCATTGATCTCCATCATTCAGACAGGATTGTTGAAGTGGGTATTGATTTTAAGACTCACACGACAAGGCAATCTAATGGTGAATATCCATATCCTGACCAAGATCATATCCTGGATCAATTTGATGGTGTACGAGTATTAAGGATTGCTGGTTTCCATATGTGGGATTGCGTCGAAAGATTAGCAAAAAGAGCATATGATAGAGGATTGGATACTTTGGTAGATGAGGATCTGACTGAGTTCTTCACTGGAAGATTGAACGATCCGGATTTTAAGATTGATGAGTATCCAACATATGATCCAAGACAAAGACGGGGTCCAATGTTTGATATGTTCATGGAAGCAAGAAGAGAAAGACCTTGGTTGTGGCAGGACTATTGATCTTGACCTTCCCAATGATTAGCAGATTTCTGAATTGTAATCAGCATGGACGACCAATAGTAAAGAAAAGCTTTTCTACTCTCTTCCCACTCTAGAATTCTTCATCATTCCTGAACGCGATATTTCACCCTGACAAGTACTTGGATATGAGATCGGCCTTCTCTTTGCGGTTTATCTTCTCATAGAAATGCTTCGCATCTCTCAAAGGCAAGATTGGGATTTCCAGGCCATTCCATGATATCTTTTCAGTCTTGTCAAACATATTCAGCTCAACATCACCATAAGAGTTTATCTCAACTTCAAAACCTTCAATCTCACACACTATTGATTGACCATCTATCTTCTGGTTGAAAAAATCTTTGACAATATATCCTTTCAAGGAATCCCTAAATATCTCAATGCCCTCATCATCCGTAGTGATATCCAGATCATTAACTGGAACTTCAACACCTTGAATCTTGAGATTCGCACTTCCCTCAAGTCTCCAGATGAATCCTTCGTAGTGAGTGAAACGAACGAAGTTCTAGTCGCTATTAAATGAGTTTCGAAGAGACCGAGCGAAGCGAGAGTAGAATTCTGTGTCGTAAA
>CAZJJJ010000097.1:0-3079 GCA_964546295.1 uncultured Methanosarcinales archaeon | reverse complement strand
AAAAAAATTAGGTTGAAGGTCAACCGAACCTGTAAGCATTCTCATGGATCTCATCCAAAGGTATCAGGACCTCATCGTCTTCTATCTCATGGCTCAAGAATGAAGGCCAACAGCCACCTGCCAGGTTAGCCTCTCCAAGCTGGTCTATCCTGAACCTCTGGCCACAGTTCCTGCACTCTACCTCTTGCCCCACCTGTTCATATCCAAGCCTGCCACCACAGAAATCGCAGGCATCGAACGCTGTCCTTACCTCACCATCCTGGTCTTCCACGACCATGAATCTCACTTCGACCCCGTCCGCGTCGTAAGTGCGGACATCCAGCTCAGCTGTTATCTCAGATCTAGGTATCCTTAATACCTCTCCATCTCCAGGACCGCTCTCGCGCGTCACCTGGCCAGTCGTCGTGCATGCGGACAATGCCGATGCTCCTAAGAGCACAAATATAGCTATACTCACTTTCAATAGATTACCTCTCATGAACATTACCTCCCACTATCAAAACTAACTAAGACATGCATGATCTCACGCGAAGCCACAACCTCCAGCGCATCCGCCTGCACATCCTCCTGTTCCGCAACCTGCACCACCACAGCCTTGTGTTCCTGCTCCCGCTGTTGTGCCGAACTCTTCTACTGATGCAGAAGTGCTACCTTCGAGCGGAGTCGCAGGATAGCGTCCGAACACCTCGATAGAGAGTATCTCATCCTGTGATGTGGTCTGCTCGTCATAATATACGTTGAATTCTCCAAGAGTGACATATTCCACATCAAGGACGCCAGTCACCTGCCTCACCTCTTCCATTATCAGAGGAGCATGCCCTGCACAGGGTATGTCAACATCCATACGGAGAGTCCCATAGTCAACACCTGCAAGATCTATGTTCCCCCCAGAGGCAGCAGCAACCAAAGGGAATATCACTAGCAGGAGCAGGACATTGGCACCGATGGTGACCGAATACATCGTGCTGAGATATTTCCATTTCTTTTTCGCTCCAGTATAGCTCAGCAAGCCGTTCTTACGCAGATAGAGGACTGATGATACTGTCGCGAATACTATGGACATGGCCACCATGATATGGAAGATATACCTGTTCATGAGGAGAGGCCTGAAGAACGTCATCATGAACGTGACACCCAACACAGACCCTAGGATGAACGCGATACATCCTATATGAGGGAATACGCCATAGGCCAGAGCCTCCCTGAAACCGCTCTTGCTCTTCTTGCTTGGAGCAGCCTTACCCCATATACTGTAACCGAGATCCTCTATGGCATGCTCGATCCTTCCAACAGATATGATATCCGGATCGAACCGTACCTTTGCAGCATCCTTCTCTAAGCGTACTCTTGCCTTGCTTACACCGTCCAAGGAATTCAGCTTCTTCTCAATCTTCTTCACACAGGCTGAACAGCTCATGCCATCGACATGTATTATCTTATCCTGCCATGAGTGCCCATTCCCTGACACATCTGAACTATCTTTGTCATCCTTCGCAGTTCCTTTCTTCTTTCCTTTCCGCATACCATCATTCAACATGACCACCCATCAAAATCTTAGTGAACATGGAAACCTATACTACCAGGTATGATTTATACCATTCCTCTATTCTAAAATACAGAATAAGCTTTGAGACCATCGAAATATCGTCCCAGAACGTTTAATCCTATTTTGAGAGAGTCAGAATCTCTTGACAAAAAATACTCTGTTTGTCTTTCCCTCTTGTCTTCTGGAGATGATCCCTTTTTCCTCGAATTCTTTCAGCATGAGTGAAAGACCTGTCTTTGAGAGATCAGTCCTGAAACGCAGGGTTGATTGCTTTATGCCATCGGGCTGTTCATAGACAGCTTTCAATACCCTCTTCTGGTCATCATCGAACACTGATAGGAAAGCATTGAATGCATCTTTCTCTGTTTCAGAGATCGAGAAATCCTGCAGAGCCTTGGAGACCCTGTTCTGATGCTCTTCCATGAATTTTTGGGTGTTATCTATGAATCCGACATATACACCGAAGAGTGCGATCGCTGCAGCTATACCCCAGCCACCTATATAGAAAGGAGAGTTTATCTCTGCATGTAAGCAGGTACCATCATCCAGGAAACAGGAACCGGTCTCCTGCATATGCATATCGACAAGATCGTTCTCTCGCATATAGGCGCCATAGATGAAGCCTGCAAGGACCAATCCTGCCACCAGCAGCACCATCCCCATTTTCCGTTGTTCCATCAGAGATTCTAACAGGCACTTTTTTTTATAAATATTGTTTTAGTATGCACACGTCCCCTGTTGGTGATGAAAACATTCTGCAATCAAGAACGCGATGAGAAGTCATACCGAAGATTTAAATATGATAAATCTTGCCTCGTCTCAGTGCATTGAGTTGCATATACGATTAGAGAACCAAGGAGGGGTTTTAATCATGGAAAACGAAAAAAGAAGATCTTCTGCACAGAAGATGAGAAAGACATTCGTAGGCGGTTTTGCGCTTATGATCATCATGCTGCTCGTACTCAACTTTCAGATCGCTGGACTGAGCGAGCAGTTAGGAGAGCTGAATAATGCTTTAACAGGAGCAGCAGTAGCAGACCCAGAACCAACAGCACCTACAGAACCAGACGATGTAGAACCTGATGTGGACATGGATACACTGGCCGCAGACGCTCCCTACAAGGGAGATTCAGATGCGCCTGTGACAATAGTTGAATGGAGTGATTTCAGGTGCCCATTCTGTCAGAGGTTCTATGAAGAGACACTGCCACAGATTGAAGAGAACTATATCGAGACAGGCCAGGTGAAATTTGTCTATAGGCATTTCCCTGTCGTGGGTGGAGAACAGGAAGCTCTTGCCACAGCTTGCGCAGATGAACAAGGTCTTTTCTGGGAAGTGCATGATGAAATCTATGACAACTTTGACCAATATAGTGTAGATGATCTCATGGGATGGGTCGCTGATTTCGGTGGTGACCAGGCAGAGTTCGACGAGTGCATGGAATCAGATAGGCCCGCACAGGTTGTACAGAATGACCAGCAGCTCGGTATTGCTGTAGGCGTACAGGGAACACCAGGATTCGTCATCAATGG
>CAZJJJ010000096.1:0-3086 GCA_964546295.1 uncultured Methanosarcinales archaeon | reverse complement strand
TTTTTATTGTAGAAACACACGTAAGGTACTAATCTATTTGGAATAGAACGGGAAAATAAGTTAAAAGCTAATTAAAAAATCAATCGCCAGAGTATATTCTCACATCTCCAGAGTAGAATCTCCTGACAGAATCATCCGGATGGAGATATGATCCCTCTCCTCTCTTCTCGTAGAGAGCATCTTCGATCCTCTCGACCGGTACCTGTAACGTCTGTGCGGCATGGCTTGCGCCTTGCCCATATTCCATATCATGGACGTATCTCGGTACAGAGCCACCTATCATGTATAAAGATGCCGCAAACATCAGCCCTGTCGCTGCATGAACTATGGCTTTCTTCATCGGGCTCTGCCCTATGCTGTCAGCCTTCTTCAGGACTCTTCTTTCCTGCTTATTCGTGAAGCTTTCCAGGTCTCTGTTCACCTTTCCGCTGAACCTCTCTATCTTCCTGTCTGCTTTCCTGTTATAAGATTCTCTTGTCTTCTCACCGTATCTGCCCAACGCATCCTCTAGAGTCATATCTCACACCTCTTCTTCAGTGGTTCTTCAGTAGTACCTGGACCTTTCCATCCTCACATTGCCTGAGGCATATTCTGTGAATATGTCGCCTGTGTGTAGATAGTCCCTTCCTCCTCTCTCATCGTAAAGGATCCTTTCTATCGTCAGCTCTGGAATTTCCATCTCTTCAGCGACATCTTCCACATTGTCCATTATCCTGGTCTCGTATGAGTTCACAGGGATATTGTCAGAGACCTGATAACCGCCGAATGCGAGTGTACCAATCAGTGCGGCACCAGCAGCGATCTTGCCAATTCTCTTCTTAAGGCCTCCCCGATTGCTATTGCCTCCATCGCCATCGCCGACAATCCTATCAAGATCTCTTCTTGTCTTCTCAGATTCCTTTTGCAGGCGTTTTGCTTCCTTGCTCATCGCCTTGCTGACGTTCTCTCTTGCAGTATCATATGCATTCTCTATCTTGTGTTCTGCAAGACGTCTGTGATATTCTTTAGTATCATCTCTGTATTCTTTCATGCTTTCTTTGAGTTCATCTCTTACTTCCGCATCTATCAAGCTGTTAATTGATCTAGTAGTCATCGATATCCACCCCATAATCAATGATATATAATATCTATCCAATAAATGTCCTTACTATTATATAAATCTTTCTTTTTGTAACTACTTTTAAGTAATTAAGATGTTCACAAAAAGTTTTTAAAAGACGGGAATGCAATGCAGGACAATGGAAGAAGAGACCGAAAAGAAGGTTGAAGATTTTGCTGAAGCAATAGTCAATTGTCCTGAATATAAGGATTTCATAGAGGCCGACAAGGCATTATCGGAGAGCGCTGACTCAGTCTCTCTCCTTGAGAAGGCAGAACAGAAACAGAGGGCATTCTCTATGTCCGGAGATGATGAGACCCTTGCAGAACTGGCAGAGATCCAGACGGCGATCCGAGAGGACCAAAATATCATACGTTATGAGGAGGCTCAGCAGAAAATCCTTGATGTGTTAGCCAAGACGGATGAGCTCATAACACAGAAGATCGGCACAAAATTCGCCCAAAGGACTGGAGGAGGTGGGTGCTGTGGTTGAGATGACCAACCTTATGGACGCAGCGGACAAGTTAGCTGAACAGCTGAAGAAGGAGAAGGAGTCCATGGATGCGTATAAGTTCGCTGAGCTACTTGCTGATTGCAATGACCTGATCAAACGGAAAAGTGGAATAGATTACGGTGCCACATGTTCGGGTGGTAGAGGCGGTACCTGCTGAACACTTGCTGAATGATTGATGGACTTCTCATTATCGAAATCTATGCGTATCAGTAGTTTTTTATTCTATCCCAGCAACCCACTGAGCATGATATGTCCTAAATGTGGCAGGATTAGCGCTTGTGATAAGCCAAGCTGTCCTCTTAAGGCAAGAGAGATGTTCGCAAAGAGTTCGCGGTTATCATACAAGAAGGACTTCTCGGGCACCACACCCAATGTGTTCGTAGGCCATTTCGGATATCCTAACGTCAATGTAGGTCTTCTTTCGACCGATTTCTCCGAGGATGAGGTCGATGATCCCCTAAAATGGTCACGTGAAGGCTATGATATGAACCGCATAGTGAACCTCAGGACTGCCCTAGTCAACTCAAAGTTCTCCTCATCAGTATCCTCAGTGCGCTCATCTGTGAATGATAAGCTCAGGGAGATCTCGAAAGAGGTCTCATTGTCCCCCAGGAAAGTGGATACGGAGATCCACCTCAAGAAGAGGCCATCACCTTCTCTCTCGTTCAATGCAGAGGCTACACCTCATGGTCCTTCTGCGCCAGTGTTAAGGGCTGAACTCTCGGAGAACGTGAGAGTGCCCACAAAGGTTGATAAGGTGATCTCTGACGATGATTTCAAGGCTGGCGCTGCGTTGAATGAGCTCTATAAGAAACATTTTGACGAACACTATCTGACCAAGATTCTCAGTATGGGAAACTTGGGGGTCAAGACGCAGAGGAAGATGGTTCCTACAAGATGGTCAATAACCGCTGTCGATGACTCATTGGGGAATAAGCTGATCGATGAGATAAGCCAGTACCCTAACACACTCGATCCGATGTCCTTTTATGGAAGCTATATGGAGAACCATTTCCTGGCATTGGTGCTTCCTGGAAGATGGAGTTTTGATTTCATCGAGAATTATCCTTTCGACATGGAATCCGATGAGCCTGCCACCGCTGTCAAGCATGACATGGATTCTGAGGGCCCTGAAGGAAGGAAAAGTTATGCTTCCAATACTGCCGGAGGATATTATGCGGCTCGGCTTGCTCTCCTCGAATACCTGAAATCAAAGAGACGTCAGGCTTCAGTCGTGCTGTTCAGGTTCACCACAACAGATTACTATGCATCCTTAGGCGTCTGGGTGGTGCGGCAGGCAGTAAGGAAGACGTTCGAGAACAGACCGTTAGAATTCGGTTCTGAGTCATTATTGCTCGAATACGCGCGGAAGATTATAATGAGACAGTTCAGGTATGACATATCTCCTCTCATCAAGAAAAGCCCGATAATAGATGAGCGGATGAGGCAGCGCACATTATCCGATTTCTGATG
>CAZJJJ010000095.1:0-3089 GCA_964546295.1 uncultured Methanosarcinales archaeon | reverse complement strand
ATCGAGCTGAAAGAGAAGACCTCGAAGCCCGTGATATTCGATCCATCGCATCCTGCAGGCGACAGGAAGTATGTAGGTCAATTATCCAAGACAGCGCTTGCTGCAGGCGCTGATGGTCTGATAATTGAGGTCCATCCTGATCCTGACAATGCCATGTCCGATAAGGACCAGGCGATCTCTCTTGAAGACTTCTCAGGATTGCTTGATTCCTTAGAGCTTAAATGAGGATTAGCACGGTTAGCTTTTTAAACAACTGCTGATTATTCAGGAACATGAGAAATGATATGAGGCTCCCATTCGAGAAGAAGGAGCGTGCAGTAGTGAAGAAACGCGACTCTAAATCAGATTCTAATTATGGTTGTGACCCGTATAGACGGACTGTTGATGAGCTCCTGAAATATGGTGTGGTAAATATAGACAAACCAAAAGGTCCCACCAGCCATCAGGTATCAGCCTATGTCCAGCAGATTCTAGGCATCGGCAAGGCAGGTCATTCAGGCACACTGGACCCTTCTGTGACAGGGTGCTTGCCCGTGGCACTGGGACGTGCTACCAGAGTAGTCCAGACTCTCCTGACTGCAGGCAAAGAGTATGTTGCTATAATGCATGTACACAGGCCTTTTGATGATTACATGGCCTATCAGGTCGTAGAAAGATTCACAGGGAAGATAAGGCAGATGCCCCCGATAAAATCCGCGGTGAAGCGTCAGTACAGGGAACGTACCGTGTATTATATGAAGATCATCGAGATAAAGGACCAGGACGTGCTCTTCAGGGTCGGATGCGAAGCAGGCACATATATCAGGAAACTTATCCATGATATGGGGAGTGAACTGGGTAATGGAGCTCATATGGCAGAACTCAGAAGGACGAAGGCAGGACCATTCAAAGAGGATGAGAAGTTATGCTCACTCCAGGATCTGGCTGATGCGTTCTACTATTGGAAAGAAGAGGATAATGATGTGCCGATAAGGAAGATATTGAGACCCATGGAAGAGGCAGTCGAGCACCTGCCAAAGATATGGATCACTGATAGCACCATCGATGCCATATGTCATGGTGCGGATCTTGCAGCTCCGGGTATTGCAGAACTGCATGAGGGTATAGAGCCTGACCAGCTCGTAGCCTTGATGAGTCTGAAAGGTGAGCTTGTGGCTTATGGTAGGGCTATGGCGAACACGGATAAGATGCTAGAACCTAAGGGGATAGTTGTCAATACGATGAAGGTTTTCATGGAGCCAGGAACTTATCCTCGACAAGAAAAATAATGAGCCCGCTATATCATACTCCCCAGACAGGCTCTTCCTTTCTCTTTATCTGGGCAAGCTCTCTCATGGTCTCTAGCTCGGGCACTTTCAGGAGATGCTTCTTCTCTTTGAGTTTCCTGAATTGATCCTCTGGTATGTCTGCATAGAATATGTCTTCTTCGTTGATCTGCCGCCCTACCGAAGCACCATGTATGGCGACAGCCACCTGCTTTCCCGCTTCTGCTCTCTTGACCGACTCCTTCTCAAGCTGTATGCTCTTGACCGTACCGATGACAATGCCTTTGCTGTTGACAATCGGCATCCCTGTCTTCATCACTCCAGAAAGGATGTCTGCACCTATGATTGCAGGATTAGATTGCCTGAATGTGTGGTTTTGCATGTACTCGAATTTGCACGGTCTTATCATGCTCTCTAGCTCTTTCTCCTCTTCTCTCTTAGTAGAATCTTCAGCCCAAGCCTGATAGTCCTCTAATATCTTGTATATGATTGAGCTTGTTATCACATTGACATTATTAGGGATGGGGATCTTAGGTTCAGGTATGTTGAATCCAAGGACAGCTGCGGTGATGGGGTCACGTTCGTAATTGCCTTCAGCTTCTACAATATCTGATTTGTTTATCTCGCCTATGCTCGCTTTTCTTATGTTTATGCCATTGTCTCTCAATATCTTTACCATGGCTTCAAGCCCGCCAAGAGTGTCTGCTTTGATGATCACGCCATTTGACTGTGTCTCTACTGTGATATCGTCAATCTCTTCCATCATCTCTTCCTTCTCTTTCTCTATGTCTTGCTCATCACACACCCTGATAGGCATGCCTGACATCGCCTTATCTAGGTTTGGTGCGCAAATCTTCACGCCTGTGGCGGCATAGACCTCTTTCACATTCTTGAATTTGCTCTTCTTGTCGCGCATCTCTGACAACGGATCTGGAAGCAGAAGTGCTCTGACTTTCGTGGAGAACGGTTTCTCCGTGTGTCCTATTACAATATTGTCATTGACCTTTATGTTGCCATCATACAGTATGACATCTATAGTCGTGCCAAGACCTTTGTCCTCTTTAATCTCAAGTATCGTACCTTTTCCTCTGCCCTCTACCTCGAAATCAAGCCCTTGATTGAGATATTTCTGCGCGAGTCCTGCGACAAGCATAAGTACACTAGAGAGACCTTCTCCTGTCATCGCTGAACATGGCACCATGGCAATCTGTTTCGTATAGTCAGAGATCCTGTCGAACCTGTCTGAATTTATTCCGAATTTATCATTCAAAACACCTACAATCTCATAGAGTTTGGTATCCAGAGCTTCTCGTGTCTTATCTGATTGGAGCTCTATGCTTTTCTGTATAGAAACATTGAGGTCTGTCCTCCATCCAGGCACCTTATCAATCTTATTGAGGGCTATTATGAATGGAGTCTTGTAGGCCTTGAGTATCTCTACCGCTTCCAAAGTCTGAGGTTTTGCGCCATCATTGACGTCAATGACGAGTACCGCGATATCTGCAAGATTACCTCCTCTCTTCCTCAAGGTGGTGAATGCCTCGTGTCCCGGAGTGTCTATGAACAGGAGCCCTGGTATGGTGAAATCAAGATTCAGCGTCTTCAGCAGGCTTCCACACTTCTCTTTGATCATCTCAATCGGAACAATGCTTGCACCGATGGCTTGTGTTATGGCCCCCGCCTCTCCTTTCACGATATTGCTGCCTCTGATGTAGTCTAGGATGGATGATTTGCCATGATCGACATGACCGACAACAGTGCAGATTGGGGACCGTATCATGATATGCAAGAATTATGGTGTTGTTTTAAATGTTTTGCTGTCCC
>CAZJJJ010000094.1:0-3098 GCA_964546295.1 uncultured Methanosarcinales archaeon | reverse complement strand
GGTTGGCACGCCTTCCTGGAAAAATTCGATGCCGACGTCTACGTCAACATGGGAAACTCGGAGTTAGTCGTCGAAGTCGCAATGGGAGACAACCCAAGAGAAATCGACCACATCAAGAAACACCTCGACACCGGGTTCACGATCTGGGTCGCCGCCCGAAACCAAGAGATACGGGACGGATTGAAGCAGAGAATGAAGGAAGAAGGCCTAGACACCGATCACGTAACATTTCGATTTGTTCGGGACTTCAGCGATCCTGAGAATCTCCCCCGGTAGGTAGTTCGGGTGTTTCGGGCTGTCGGAATTATTACATTTTTAGATAGTTTTTTGTCATTACTAGTTGATGTTCCAATTAGCTCAATGTGGGATCCAGTCCCATTCTGGTCCACATTTGGGGAAGGTTGGCGCAATTCAGTTCCGTTTTGTGTGCCAACCGCATTGCGGCATAAGAATAATTGGTGTAGAGCACCGACATTCAAGTTCCCTACGAAACCCTAAGAGTCATATGACGAGTAAAAATCGCCGGCAACGTGGCTCCCGGACCCATGGCGGAGGCACGCATAAGAATCGACGAGGAGCAGGCCATCGAGGAGGACGTGGCAATGCAGGCCGGAGTAAGCACGAATTCCACAATCACGAGCCACTCGGAAAAAGCGGGTTTAAAAGGCCTGAACAGTCGAAAATCGACGTTCACACGGTTAACATAGAGAGAATAGACGAGATACTATATGAAATCGAGATAGGGCTAAAGGAAATCAACGAGTTAGACGGTGTGAAGAAGGTTACTGGCGAACCGCCGATTGAGGCCTACGAGGAACTAGATCATACCGGAAGTAGCGGTTCCATTGATGAAATATACATTGTTGATATCACGGCGTTAGATGAAGATGCTAAAGAAGCAGACGTTTCAAAACTCTTGGGAGGAGGTGAAATCCGGAATCCTGTTATAATCAGGACTGACCAGTGTTCCCGATCAGCCAAGCAGTCAGTAAAATCAAAAGGAGGAACTGTGTCATACACGACTAATGGAGATGGGTTCAAGAACAAGTCAAGAATTGAAAAGGCAATAAGCAGGTGGGATTTAAAACTTGAAATAATAAATAACAGCGTAGAGGTGAACAATCTGGAAGAATATCTTGAACAGACGGAGTCTGGTGAACCTCTGAGATTTGAGGATTTCAATGAGGTCGTGGAGGTGGGCCTGTCTACAGAAGATCATGAGTTGGCTTACGAGGTTATGGAGATGCATGCCAGCAATGTCTCGCAGGTTGACGGGTTAGAGGCTATCAATTTGATGAGAGCTAGAGACTTTGCAAGAGAATTCGGGTTAGATCCATCTCCTTTCAAGGAAAAGATTGAAACTTATTTTGAGCAGGCTGATATGCCGGATAGTTTCAAACAACATATGGCTGAGGATCTGCCTTCAGAGATGTCTGTCATGGATGTGCTTACTGGCTTGGATGAAATCCACGATTTTTATGATTTTGATGCTTATGAGGATAACCCTGAGTTACGATCGGAAAGAGTCAGAGACGATGAAGTAGAGTATCTGATGGCTGTTGATGAAGTTGTAAACTGGGTCTAAGAATCCAGGTTCGCAGATTCTCTAAGTTTTTGTTTTTTTGGAGGGTTAGAGTCGAATCCGTTTTTCAAGACTAAAGCACCAATGAAGGACTTTGCGTGGTATTCTTGTTCTGAAGGTACTTCAGGTGTTTCTGAAGAATCAAATAATTGATTTATTTTTTTGTTGTTTCCTGCGATAGTATCTAATAGGGCTTGGACGAATCTTTTGGCGTCTTTCACCACTGGTCTTCTAATTCCTGGTTTTGAGAGGCGTTCTTTTGCTAGGTCTTTTAGTTTCTTCCAGCATTCTTGACAGGCATCAATACAAGAGTCAATAATATTCGCATCAAGCTCACTTCTGCTATAATTAATGGCTTCATCAGCACGGATTTCAGCATTGGGAAAGTTCTCTGACCACATAGTATCTAATCATTACGTCTTATAGTAAAAGTATACTGATGAGGGTAGAAACCACCCAAATGACCCCGAGTAATCCAATTAATATATTGGCAATCTCATTGAATAGGCCTGCCACAGATACAGTATAGGGGATCAGAAGCAGTATAGCGGATCCCATTGCTATCTTTGAAAAGAGCTCAGATCGAGAGTAATTGTCTTTTTCGCCAAAATTGCTAGCACGGTCTATTTTCTCGTTAGCTCTCTTTTTAATTCGGAAGTTCAGTGCAGCTAAGGCTACAATGGCCATAATCGCTGCGACTGGAACGGATTCTCTAAGAATTGGCAGTAATGCTTCGGTAATAGTTCCAGTTGAGTTCATAAGATGTGTTGTACGAGCATGATCGGGTCATTACTTATCATTTGAGGAAAGTCCTCTATTTTTAGTGGGTCTTGAACGCTGATGTTCGATCTATAGTTATAGTCTAGGATAGTGGTCCAGTATTCCTCGGAGAGGATCTCGATTGGGCTGCTTCGTGGACGTCTTGTTTCCCGGTTTCGTGGTACCGGAATATGTGTACTTATTGAAATTAGATTGAATCAGGGCAGCTTCCCAAGTTCTCCAAGTTGTCCGCCTCAGTGTGGTTTCCATCTGTACGGATGTACTCTCCTTCTACAGTGTGGACTTCGTCTCCTTTGACCCACTGGTTCTGTTGGTCGGAGTAGTATGCGGTTTTCACATCTTGTGGGGGTAGTCGTCGATATCAGAGATTACGGCGTCTTTGGATTTGGTGTCAGAGACGTATTTGTCGACGTCTGATCCATATCCGACCTCTGCGATATCGCCGTCAACATTTTCGTTGACGCATTTAATGTAGTAATCAGCCATGTTGTGTTACCTTACCAAGGCATGGTGTGTCTCTTGTATTATTATTTGGGGTAACAGGCGAGTTATTTTGTCTTAACGGGCACACTAAGAGATTAACTGATCATTAGGGTTCGTAATCCAGGAAGATACGTTTAGCTGGCTAATATGGCCGGTTTTTAGCCGTTAGAGAATCGGAGGCCTGCCCAGAAAAAGAATAGACCTAGGAAGAACAGGACTAGTCTATCGCCGAAGCCGATATTAGCAAAGATGG
>CAZJJJ010000093.1:0-3106 GCA_964546295.1 uncultured Methanosarcinales archaeon | reverse complement strand
GAGCAATCAGGATTGACACATAATTCTCTCTGTCGTTTCCCTGCCTTGCCTATCCTGATGACGGGGAATCCGCATTTCTCACATGTCTTGTCAGTAGGTGTGACAACACCTGTCTGGGGTATCTTGAGCGTGGCTTTACAATCCGGATACCTATTGCATGCCACAAACCGACCATACTTGCCTCTTTTTATGACCAGCTCTCCGTCACCACACTTAGGACATTTCCCGAGCGTGTTTAGCTTACGCTCCATCTCTTCATTCGCAGACTTGAGTTCCTTTCCTATGGCATTCTCTTTCTCTTTGACGTGATTGAGAACCTCATCGAGAACGGTCTCTGCTCGTTTGAGTACCTTACTGCCTGTCACCTTATGCTCTCTTATCTTCTCCATCTCATCCTCAAAATCTCGGGTCATACTCTCCTCAAGTATCTTCGGAGAATACTTATGCAAGACATCACAGGTCTTTATACCAAGTTCAGTAGCCCCCACAGGTTTCTCGGTTATGTATTTCCGCTGTACGAGTGAGTCGACGATGGCGGCTCTTGTGGCTTTGGTGCCAAGACCCCTCTTCTCAAGCTCTTTTATGATAGATGCTTCAGTGTATCTCTTAGGAGGCTGGGTCTCTTTAGAATGCTTCAGGATGTCTACGACATCCATGCTTTCCTGCTCTTTGAATTCAGGCATCTCTGTCTCTTCGAGCTTCACATATGGCTCATAGAGTGTGTGCCATCCTTTGACCTTCGTCTTGCTTCCTTTGGTTATGAATGGCTCCTTATTGACGTCTATGTCTATGGTCAGCGTCTCACGCGTGGCCCAATCACCGAATGTTGCTAGGAATCTCTTTACCACTAGGTCATATACCTTTGATTGCTGGCTTGCCAATCCGTCTGGGAGTATCCCAGTAGGGAATATCGCTGGATGTGCAGGGTCCGATGTCTTTCCCTCATTAGGCTTCAGGTAACCTTTAGCCAGGACCATCTCCACAAGAGAAGAATAATCCTTTTTCTTTGCGAGTGCGCCCAGTATTTTCTTGTATCCTATGCTGGGAGGAAGTTTCTGGGACGAAGTTCTCGGATAGGATATATATCCTCCAGTATAAAGCTCCTGAGCAATCTCCAATGTCCTTTTTGGTGCCATTCCGAAACATCTGTATGACTCTGTCTGTAATGTGGTAAGATCGAATGGTGTTGGAGGTGGCTGCTTCTTCTCATGAGTAGAGATCTTCGAGACTATTGCAGGATGCCCTTTCGCATTCTTGATGGACGTATCAGCCTCCTTCTCGTCCCAGAACTTATCTTTCTTATGCATGGCAGAAAGCTTTTTCCTGCTCTTTTTGTACAAGAGCTCGATCTCCCAGAACGGTTTTGGCTTGAATTTCTTTATATCTTTCTCCTTATCGACGATAATCTTGAGTGCGGGACCTTGGACACGGCCAGCAGACATTATCTTGTATCTGCCTGTCGAGTTCTTTATGGAAAGCGTCAAGGCTCTTGATAGGTTTATACCATATATCCAATCAAGCTTGTGACGCGTCTCACCAGCGTTCGCTTGTCCCCAATCAAGCGTCTTGCTGGCATTCTCATACGATCCTATGAGCTCATCTTTTGTGAGTGTAGAATACTTCATCCTTTTCGCATCTTTCGCCCCACAGGTGAACCTGACGATATTGAGGCCGATGACCTCGCCTTCTATATCGTAGTCTGTGGCGACAGTGATTGATGACGAATCCTTAGAAAGCTTCTTCAGCATGTTAAGGTATTTCCTGGTATACTCGGAACCTTTCTTCTCATAGCTGGGAACCCATTTTATGTCATAGACAGGGTATGTCCAGCCGTTCTTCTTCTCCTGATCCAGATTGTAAAGATGGCCTACAGCACACGCGACGACGATGTCTTTCCCTTTGTGCTTGAGTTGGTAATAAGGTACACCATCTTTTGCCTTCTTAGCAGCTTTACCGTCAGCCAGAGCATCCGCAATCTTCTTTGCAGCACTCGGTTTCTCTGTGATGATGAGCTCATATCCCATTTATCATCAAAGATTGTGTCTGTTTTATATATGTTTTGTTATGATTCTGGATATTCTCCAAGATAATCGCACACAAGTTTTATAAAATAATGAGGTAATACTCAACCTATGGTCGAACAGGATAATCAAGCGAGTAGCAATCAAGGTAATGCACAGCAGAATAATCCTCCACAGCAAAGTGGCCAATCTCAACCGACTAATTCACAGCCACAACAGGCAGGCAACCCACAGCAAGGTAATGTGGTAAGACCTCAGCAACAGGCGACCCAAAACAACTCGCGGGCACCTCAACAAGCTCCTCCTCAGAACGTGCAGAAGCAAAAATCTCCTCCTGCAAATAAAAAGCAATCCGCTCCCGAAAAGAAAGACGCTAAAGACATGAGTTCTTATGAAAGGCGATTCCGTGATTTTGTGAAACGGAGGTTCGGAGGTCTTATAGGTGATATGCTTTTAGAGAATGAGTTGAAGGAATTGAATGTGAATGATCTTTCTCTTCTTGACGAGACAAAACAGCTTGAAATAATGAATAATGTGCTTGAGGATGTCTTCAAGAAGCACCATATGGACAAGGCAAAGAATGAGACCCGTATAGATATGTACATACAGCTATGCCTTGATAAGGCCGCTAACATGATGAAACAAGAGCTCAATGACGAGGTTCATATAGGTTTCATAGAGATAACCCATCACGATGAAAATGGGATAGAGAAATTTGTCTCAGAAGATGTTGAAGATACCTTTTGGTGCATCCCAGGAGTGTCATCGGGAGATTTGGATTCGTGGCTAAACATCATCGTTCCAGAACGTGAGAGCATGATGTTGATGACTGAATACTCGAAAAGCAAGAATATCGCGTTCAATCCGATGGATGAGAAGCAGAAACGTGATATCATGTTCCGCATTCTTAGACTGATTTTTGATTCCATAAACAGCATAGCTGCAGAGATCATGAAGACTAACATAACGTATTCTCTGGACGACATAAAAGTGCTTGACATCGATCTCTCTGATGAGATAAAGAAGAGCATAGGGTCACGGGAGAAAGAGAAGGGCTCACGTCCGGACATGATATCTGCAAGATT
>CAZJJJ010000092.1:0-3128 GCA_964546295.1 uncultured Methanosarcinales archaeon | reverse complement strand
AATCTTCTCCTTCATAAGGGTAATAACCTCTCTTCTGCACAATGAAAGAATAGTTATGACTGTCAGAAAGTCCTGTGAAATTGATCATGCCTTTAGCATCAGTTAATCCGGAGAAGTTCATTCCATTGATTTCAAGGATCTCGTACTCTACAAGCTCTTGGCTTGCATTCAACAGAGTTACATTAGCACCTTGGACCTGTTCCTGTTCCTCCGCATCGAAATCTTTGATGCTCACATTAAGGTCATGTTCTCCGGTCCCTACCTCGACTTCTGTACCATGTATCGATACAACAAGGACTAGCAGAAAGAAGAAAATGGCAATATTCCTAATGGAAGCTTCGCGTGTCACAATCTTATGACCCTCTCAATACATATATCTGTATAATGAAGATTTAAATATATTTCCATGATGTGGGCTCAATCATAAGTTTAATATATGCCTTCTGCAGTAAGATACCTCATGGAAGATGACATAATCAAAACGATGCGGAAGAAAGCTTCGACACAGATGATGAGAATCATCTTTCCTGAATCTACTGATGAAAGGATACTGAAAGCAGTATCAATCTTACATTCTGAGAAGATTGCCGAACCTATCCTTATCGGTTGTAGGCAGGATATTGAGAGGGCTGCCAGTGATGCCGATGCGGACATAGAAGGTATAGGCATAAGAGATCCATTGCATGACGAGAACACAGACAGGTTTGCGGAGACCATACTAGAGCTTAGGAAACATAAAGGTATGACTGAAAAGAAAGCGACAGAACTGGCGAAGGATCCTGTACATTTCGGCATGATGATGCTGAAGACCGGTGATGCCGATGGTCTAGTATCAGGCGCAGCGCATTCTACCGCAGATACATTGAGGCCAGCACTCCAGATACTCAAGACGAGAGAAGGTAGCAAGATAGCATCGTCTTTCTTCCTGATGGTGACACAAGCAGGGCCATATATCTTCGCGGATTGTGCGATAAACATCGATCCAGGACCTGAAGAGCTGGCAGAGATAGCGAAAGACAGTGCAGGGTCCGCAAAGATGTTCGACATTGAGCCGAAAGTGGCGCTACTGTCATTCTCCACAAAAGGTTCTGCAGAGCATACAGATGTGGAAAAGGTCAGAAAGGCCTCTGAGATCCTAAAAGAAGACAAGAGCATCGTATCTGATGGCGAACTCCAGGTAGACGCAGCGATTGTCCCCGAAGTGGCTGCAAAAAAGACAGAAGGATCACCATTAGAAGGCAAAGCCAATGTGCTCGTATTCCCAGACCTCAATTCAGGAAACATTGGATACAAGCTAGTGGAAAGATTAGGGAATGCATCAGCGATAGGACCTATTATACAAGGCATAGATGGTGCTGTCAATGATCTCTCACGAGGCTGCTCTGTAGAAGACATAGTGAATGTGGCAGCAATTACTGCAGTGCAAGCCCAAGAGAGAAAAAGAAGCTAAGTATTTTTCATCATTCTTTCTGCATGAAATTTTCTAATTTCCCGAAATCATATATGCTGTCTGCCGTTATGTATACCTTAAACTCTTTAAGGTATGGATTTTTCAAAAGGAATGGACTCATGAGTCTCTCCTTGGTGACATCAGAACCTTCGACCGGATTGAATGAAGGGGTCACGATAAGGTTCTTATCCTTGTACTTGCCTACCAGGAATGCCTTGAAACGTTCTGATTTATGACTGTCTCTAACAGTGACACAGGGATGCTCATGACCTATGATTATTGTAGAAGCCTTCCTGAAATCATCATTATCATGCATAGTGTCACCATGGGTGATGTAAATGTTTCCGATCATCATGTGCTCTTTGACCTCTACATCGAACTTCTCGGCCAGAGGACCTAAGATCTTATCATGGTTCCCTTTGATGAAGATGAGTTCAGCACTATTCCTTGAAAGGAGTTCTGTCAGTTTGAAGGTGTCCTTCCACTCCTGGTCTGAGACTCGCCCGAACTCATGCTTGAAATCACCATTGACTATGACACGTCTTGGCCTTGTCGCAGAAAGTACCTTTTCAGTGTCCTCAAGGATCTGAGAGAATAGCGTCCTAGGTACAAGAAAACCTTCCCTGTTCAGTGCCTCTTCGAAACCTATATGGACATCGCTTATGATAAGAGAATCATCTATTAGGATTGCCCTGTCTATCAGGCATACCTTCTGCTGGAAGCCTTTGAGCCTGAAATCTTTCATAGTGGAACACATAAGCCTCTGTTTAAAAACATTGCTCAAACCACAAGAACTTATACCAAGAAAAGATAATCCCTCAAGCATCGTCAGCGTCGAAATAACTGAAGTCGTTTTCGGACTCGAACCTGAAACCTACTTCGATGCGATTCAGCATGGCCTTCTCATCAGAATCATTGAAGAAACTGGATTTCTTCGAGAAGAAATATATGTTCTGTATGACATCCGTACCGAAATCGGACATACCGAGTATCCTGAACAGATCATCAAGCAGTTCTGTCTCGATAAACTTGAATCTTTCATTAGCGATGATATCCATCTCGATATCTTTTTCAGAATATCTTATTATGATAGCATTCTCATACTTTTCAGAATTGATGGAGAACTTCCACTTTTCCACGTTCTCCTCCTTATACACCCGTTTAACTTTTATGTCCAGATTCTTCCTCACTTGGTCTATGCGCTTCAATGTCTTCTCATCGATGACCTCGCTCTTCATCTTCCTTATGATATCCCTTGCCTCTTCGTGGCTCGAAGCCTCGTACTCTTCTGTGAAAGTCAACTCAGTAGAGCGATAAGTCTTGTAAATCTCCCAGAAAGAATCGTTCTGTCTTGCTTCTATGCATACCTGTAGGTTGTCCTTGCTAAGCTCATAAGTCTTTAAATCTGAACTATCCACCACACACTTCCACATAGTTCTACGAATGGCTGGTTGATATTTAAAATTTCTGATTTTCTCTTCAGTAGTTAAAGGCTCAATTCAACCTAGTGAAATCAACTTGTTTAAGCTGATTCTCTCTGAAAATTTTCTTTTCGTACAGTTGCACTGCTAAAGAACATAACGGTTATGTATGATTCAGGACCTTGCCCATTTAACCGCTTGAGTAACCTCTGAGAGAAGATCATATATCTTTATGTTTATCGAGAATTTCTTGCGTG
>CAZJJJ010000091.1:0-3188 GCA_964546295.1 uncultured Methanosarcinales archaeon | reverse complement strand
TTTCTTCAACCGTATATGTCCCTTACGGGTGGCATAGTACGAAGGGAAGTTCAGATGCTTTAGATCCGGGAGCTAAGCGGCGGGGCTCCCAGATAGATATTATTCTGAATTGAAGGTAGAACAATAAATGAATGGGCTTACCCCATATGAGAATACATCATCCATCTGAATCAGCAGCAGTTGTGGTGATGTGGATAACCTGCTTCTGGTTATCCAAGTGGCTGTGGGTAGTGTGGTTTTCACTATCCACAGACACGGCATCTCCACAACTGGAAAAATACTTTCCCAGTCCACAAAGGAAAACTGCTCTTGAATGCAGTATATTCCCAATAGGAAGACCTGGGGGTGAAAAACCGATGGTTAGGCAAAAACATTATCGGCAAAGGGCAACCTGGGAAGCATCTTCCATCCAAGCAAAAACCCTATTTCAAAGCATTAAAACACTTGTTAAGAAAAAGCAAGAAGTCTCTGTAGAAGAAGCGCACTTGATAGCGACAGATGCTATACCATTTCTGGATCGTTATCTGTGCAAAAACCAGTTAGGCACAGTAGAAATTCCAGCTGTAGTCCTGGATACGATGGCTTATTTCCGGCGAGGAAGATTTGAGCAAAATGAGAAGATGGTGAACTTGACTATCGTAGCTGATGAGGATGCTGAGCTATATAAGGAATTTGGCTTGAATGCAATGGTTTTAGGCCGACTATCCAGGGTTATTGAAGAAGCACTTTTTCAGGGAGCATTGCTGGATTTTAAAAGATTAGTTGTTCTTTTCCCCAGCACAGGACATGCGTTGAGCCGAAGGGTGCAAAAACTAATTAACCAAGGAGCAAAGCTCCCTTTAGCAGGCATGAGTAAAACAAAGCGGGAAAAGTTCAAAGCTCTCCGTGGAGTCTTAGCAATAGAAAGATATCTGGATGGAGAGAGCCTGGCGAATATCCGCAAAAGCCTTTGTATTAGTCAGATCCGCTGGCAGGAATGGTGGAACTGCTTCCGCATGACGCTAGAGCTTAAAGAACATAATCCAGAAGAAATAGCACAGATACTTTCTCAACCAGTGGAACTGATCTCAGACTGGCTTGGGATGTGGGAAAGCAGGCCCGATAGAGATAATCCAAAATTGCAGGAAGAACTAACATGGTCCTGGCCAATAGCAGAAACTACCAAGTCATACAATGGCTTTCTCCAACTTTTACAAGATCGCCATAGTTATACGGTAGCAGCAGCTGAAAGCTTTATTGCAGAGCTCAAAGAAAAGAGTAACCAGTTTGCTGGAAAAGAAAGGACTCCTCATCAAATCATTTACATTGGAGTATCCACTCTGGAGGGAGCAGGGAGAAGCTTGGATGAAGTTCAAATGGTGCCTGTTACCCTGGATTATCTCACGTCGAAGGATTGGGATTTAGCCGATATAGATAGCCCCCAAAATTTAAGGTGGGAGCGAATTCAAAGGTTCACTACACAAGCCTATGAGCAAGGAATAGCCCTAAATTTACCAGACCTGGCGTATCTGCTTTCAATATCTGTAGATACAATCCGTACTCTCATGAAGGAACATAATACAATAATTTTACCCACCCGGGGACAGGTTGCTGACATAGGAACAACTTTGAGTCATTCTGAGAAAATTATTGATTTATTCATGTATGGCTACACAGAAACCGAAATTGAACGAAGGTGTGGGCATACCCTCGATAGCATAGAGAGGTATCTGATCGATTTCGGTAAGATTGTGTATTTGATCGAGAGCGGTATGCCATTACCAGCGATCAGGAAGGTTACCGGCTTTTCCAAAAAACTTGTAGAAAAGTACCATAGCCTTTATGATAAATATAGCAACAAAGATTTCATTTTTCCCATGGCCAAAATCCGCCGCTTTGGCATAGTTCAAAAAAAAAAGAAGGTGGTATCAGGAATGAAAACAGGCAAGAGGTCAAGCAAGTTCAGCACTCTTGCCACCCGTGATCTGATCACAGTGCAAATTGCTCATCTGAAAACCAGGTTTGAGCTGGCAGAGGAATCTTTCTTGGGGGAAAGAGCAGTACATCTTGTCAACGAGGTCTTAGACGCTTATGAAAAAGAAAATAATATTATCAGGGTAAAACCAGGGGAACTACTGGTAGAATCTAAAGAAACGAGAACTATTCTTCCTTTGCTCATACAAGAATGGGTATCCAGATTAGACCAGGATATGTATCTTTCTGAAGTAAAAAGTCATCATGAATATGAGCAGTTCACTCGACTACAAGCAATAGATCATGAAGCTACCTACGGAGACCTGTGGAGCGTTCTGGGCAGGAATGAAACAGGTCGTAAAAGGGCTCCTAAAGAGCACGATTTCTTACTTCCTGAGCCTTTAGACAGTGCTGCCATCGCACCACTACACAGACAACCTGAAAACCTGGTGAGCATACCCTCAAATGTTGCTAAGACATGCCTTAATACCTTAGTTAATGATTATGGCTGCAAAAAGGGGCAGGCTGAGGCAATGGTTAGGTTTATTACCGGCATTCGAGCTTGGATCTGCCCTGAAGAATCGGAGCTTTACCCTGGCCAAGCAGTGTGGCTGGCATATGGCAATAAAAAGTTCAAAAAAACCGATCCTAAACTTTTTGTTCCGTTAATTCTCACCATCTTAACTCCCAATGAACAAAGCCAAGAAATCAAGCATCGAGGAGAATTTAAAACCCTCAAGATTACCCAAATTGAACGTATTACCACAGAGGCCTGGAAACAAGATGGGGTACTGACTACATCAGATACAGAATGGCTTCTAGGTATCTCTCCAAACCTTATTCGGAAACTTCTTGAGGCCTACCAGGAGAAGTTTGGTATCATCTTGCCCACTGCAGGAACCGTCCTGGATATGGGGCCCACGTTAACCCACAAAAAAATAGTCGTAGAAATGTCTCTGGCAGGCATGACAACCCAGCAAATTGCTGATAGAGTGTTCCACTCAACTATCTCTGTGGATCGGTATCTAAGGACGTTTGAGAACCTGCTTGTTATGATGTATTACAATATGCCCATGTCTGCTATCCACAAGGTTCTTGGCCATAGCCCTAAACTCATAGAGGAACACATGAAACTAGCCGAAGACCATTTCCCCACTGAAGAAGCTCTGGAAGAGTATTTACATTCGAGAGGTGTTGCACTGGAAAAAACCAGTTAAGGACATTTACGGTTATTT
>CAZJJJ010000090.1:0-3293 GCA_964546295.1 uncultured Methanosarcinales archaeon | reverse complement strand
GACAACCCAAAATCTTCCGTCTACCTTGTTGGCGATTTCAATTCATGGGGAAGAACAAGGGATCTATCAGATTACCTTCTTGAGCATGATGCTCACAGTATCTTTGCCACAATTACAACTGACCAGATAAAACATGGCGACAGATACAAGTTCCTTGTAGACGACGAATACAGGCAAGACCCTGCTGGTCATTATTTCGATGATGAGGGAAATACCATATTCTGGGATTTTGATGATCCTGATGCGTACAGTATGAAGAACGGGTTCATAGACAATCACTCAAGGAGCATAAAGGTCTTGCAGACTGACCTGCCTGGTCTCATAGCCCATTGGAAGGATCCGAAGACAGGGAGATGCGGCAGGGATATAAGGAAGGATGAGTTCTATAGGTTCATAGCTGAGTCAGGCATACTGGAACACATAAGATACCTTGGCTTCAATACGATCCAATTCTTGCCTTTCGCTCAGAGCATCGATGGTGATAACTGGAAGTACAGATACCTTGTGCCTTTCCAATACGCCTTGCAGAAGAACTGGGGCAGCCCTGATGATCTTGCATTCATGGTAGATAAATGTCATGAGTTGGGTCTGGCGGTCATAGGTGATTTTGTGCTCGGTCATCTACCATTCCGCGATTTCAGCATATTTGCCCAGGATTCGAAGCATAACGGGATCCATCAATGGAAAGCAAGGCATGGTTATGAGCTCTACATGAAGGAAGAAACCTCTTGGGGCACTATGCGCATAGATTTCGATAATGAGTATGTACGGAGATTCTTCATATCAAGTTGTATACACTGGTTAAGACATTATAGGATAGATGGCCTGAGGATCGATAATGTCGATGGTATAATCAGGTTCGGCGATGCTGGCCAAGGCGATGAGAGACCCAATGGCAGACGTTTCCTGCGGGAGTTGAATCGCGCGATCTACTCATACAATCCGAGCGCCATGATAAATTTCGAGGCACATTATTTCCACGAGGATAATGCCAAGATGCTTGTGGTACCTTTCACTGAGGACAAACGTGCTCTCGGAGCGACCGCATACAACAGCAGCAGGCTCACATACTTTTTCCATAGGGATTTCATGCTGAAGGACATCAAGAAAGTAGGCATCTGGAAGATCAGGGACATAACTGAAGAGAAGGAATGGGGTCAATCTAATTCGACATTGGCAGATTTCCATAATCATGACGCTGCAGCGGGCCTCATGGAAGAGCGCGCCACAGGCTCCTATGCTTATGATACTATGGCTGGTAAGAATCCCTCAAACCATATACATGCTCTCGGCAAGATAAAGGTCATGGAAGCTATCATATCCTTCTGCTGCGAGGGAAGGACTCTGGATCTTGTCCAGTCTTTCCTTCTTCAGAAAGGGACATTCGAGCACGACAGCAGCATACATTGGTACCTGACCTTCAATCAGATGAGCATGAACACGCTGATGTATAAGAAGAGGATCAATGAGATCCTTGATGATCCTGCCTTCTGGCCCTTGAACACCAAGAACCGTAAGTTCCTCAATGTAGACGAGAAAAATAAGATAATCGTCGTCGAAAGAAGCTCTGAAGAAGGGAAGAGGTTCTTGATTGTCATGAATCTCTCATCTTGGGAGCATATGCATTACAAGGTCGGCGTCACTGAAGGCTGTGATTACAAGGTGATACTGAATAGCGACCTTTTCGATTATGCGGGGTTCGGTATGATATCTTATCCAAATTCTTTCAGGACCCAGAAGAGCAAGAATTTTGGTCTCCTTGATCTTGAGATAGAGATACCTTTCATAGCGCCTTACGGAGTCATTGTCTTAGAAGCCGAAGATAAGAAGATAAAGAAATGAAAGGGTTGGAGAAATCAACCATCAATTATCAATCTCTGATGCATCTCGCCATCCTCGTCGAAGAATGTCAGGTTTGCGCCCAATGTGACATTTCCGAAATATATCTCTGTGCAGTCCACGGAATCTCCTACCCTTTGATCCCTGTCCCGTTCAGAAACAGTTATATTTATCTGCAAAGCATCGTCTTGATAATCAATCTGTGTCCTTTCGAAATTATGGTCATAATAGCATTCTGAGAACAGGTCCTCCATGTGTATCTGCATCTCTCCTCTCGTGTCTTCCTGCTCTTCTGGCTCATCTCTTTCCTCTTCATCCAGAGGCACTTGCCCTACCAAGCTAGCAATCAGCGTTATCGCACCGACAAACACCAGAAGCGAGACGACCATCGCGCCGACCCTTCTCTTATTGATTCTTTTTTTGCGCATAGCTCTGCAATCATCTCTTAGAATATAAAGTTTTCTTTATGGGCCGTATTCGACATCATAGACGAGTATGTTGCAATCTCTCTGGTCGACTACAGACACGAATCTGGACAGGCTCTCTTTGACCTTATCGACTGATATCTTGGCATCCCTTTTTCCCGCAACTGTGATGTCCATGAACTCTATCTTGGTGTGTGAGGCGTAGTTGCTCAGATGCGATAAGACATATCTTGAGGATATGGTGAATTCACCACCCTTATAATGCAGGTATCCCTTATCGACAAGCGAATACAAGAAATCTGTGACCTTCATATTGCCTGTCTTGGACACCGCATCATTCTTAGAGAATCTCTTGAGCTTGAATGCGATCTCCAATGTCTGCAATTCCTGCGATGAGAGCTTATCCAATTCTGGAAGATACGATACTGAGAATTCATCGATATTGGTGACTATCCCACCATCTTCCAGGGAAACCAGGAGATTGAATTTCCTCTTTCCAGAGTCACACATGAACATAGCACCAGGCACGAGCACATTCTTTATGCTCTTCACTTTCTTCTCAGACATCAGCTCGATGTCCTTATGCGACCTGTTTGGTCTGACCACAGGTATCATAGGGTGCTCCTCATGCTCTTCAAGATCCTTGAAGAACTTGTCTTCGTCCTCTACACTCTCTAGTATGTTCACAGCGGCACCACCATGTTTTGTCTTTCTTGGTCGCACATTGACAAAAAGCGGCATATCAACAAGCCCAGTGACGAGTGATGTCCCTATGGGGAGGCCCTGGATCTCTGTCTCAGACTCCGCATTGATCCCTTCTACAGAGCTTATTATCGCTTTCAGGTCATTGGGATTGGTGACTTTCAGTATCATCTGGGTCGTGCACTGGCTCAATACTGACTTATCAAGCCTGGCAGGTCTCTGTGATATCACTGCTAGCCCCATACCGAACTTCCTTCCTTCCGATGCGACAGTCCTCAATATCTTCGATGATTTCGCCTCACCAAAACCTCGCTCAGGACAGAAATT
>CAZJJJ010000089.1:0-3303 GCA_964546295.1 uncultured Methanosarcinales archaeon | reverse complement strand
AGCAACCCTGCTGATTACATTGCAAGGTTCTCCAGCTCACTCAACCTCTCTGCTGAGACGCAGTCCAAGGCAGTAGAGATCCTTGAGATGGCACAGAAGGGAGAACTCACCTCTGGCCGTGGACCTACGGGTATCGCTGCAGCGGCATTGTATGTGTCAGCGCTGATCCATGGTGAGAAGAGGACGCAGAGAGAAGTGGCTGATGTCGCAGGCGTCACAGAAGTTACCATAAGGAACAGGTACAAGGAGCTGCTTGAAGAGCTTGATCTTGAGAAGGAGATCAAGAAGACCAAGAAGAAGGGCAAGAAAGAAGACGAGTGAGCCTTTTCATTTCTTTTTTTTATTTCATCTGTTGTGTGAAGTGTCCCCTCTTGACCAGATTTCGCGACCGAACTTGTCGACGGCTACAACCATATCTGTACTTCTCAGCTTCGGCATCTTCTCAGATATCTTGAACTTGCTGATAGGGAATCTCTCGAACTGCATCGTACTGTCTATGTTCAATGCCTGCTGCGGATCAGAAGCCTTATTCTCTGACCAGAACCTGAAGACCATGCTCCTCGCATGAAGCGGATCCATTGTCGTCTTCTTCTTATAGACTATGGATTTCAGAGAGGAGGTGTCATATTCCTCATTAGGGACCTTGCCATCATATATCCTATAGGAATTTATGGGCAATCTCACATCTTTCCAGATGACATCACGATATTCTCTACCGGGTCCAGAGAAAAAACCGATTGCCCTCAGGAGCAGTATGGCAAAATTAGTAGACTGCATGGTGGGTTCAATCTGGTCTGGCCTATATCCAATGAAACCTCCATCCTTGCAGAGATTGCTTAGAGTCCACTTCAAGAACCTCTGGAAAAGCCTACGTACTTCAGTCCTCTCATCATACCTCATCTCATTGAACAAGCACAAGAAGATCTCAGCCACATCATAGTTGTGATGGGTGGACCAACATCTCTTCTCAAGCCAGCCAAAGGGATAATCCTTATTCTTTATGTCCCATGTGGTCTTCCATATCTTCCGCGCATGCTTCAGCCGATACTTGGGATCCTTGAGGGACAATGTGGTCTTATCAAAATATATCCACATGATATGGAATGTTGTAGAGAGGCTAGGCAATTTTTCTATCGTCTTCCCTTTCTGCCTCCAGGGACCCCAATAACCTGTCTTAGGGTCCTGCCAATATTCTAAGCATTCGAAGAACGCACTATCCCAATCTTGACTGAACTCGTGAAAACCCATCTCCTTGATGCGCGGTATGGCGGTTATGGCCAGATTCAGCTCTACTGAGTTGTCTTTGGAAAGATCATGCAGCAAGGAAAGGAAGTATTCCTTGAACTTCTTGCCCGTGTCTACTCTTTCCAAGAATCTCAATGGATATCTAGGCTTGAGACCATTGTCTTTGAGGACTTTCAGTGTATGCTTGGCACGCTCTATCTCTAACCAGAAGACTGTAGGACGCTTGACAAAGCTGCCTGAGTCCTTGTCCTGGAGACCTTTTAGGAATCTCGCCATCTCCTTGCCAGTGCCGGCAGGAGCACGTGGCAGATCTCTCTTCATGTCTTCACGCATCTCAGCGTATATCTCTTCAGCAGTCTTCTTGTCTCCGAGAACAACCTCATGATGCTGCGCAAGGATCTTCTTATCCGCCAGCCTCTGGACAAAGAAACCTTGTTTCCTTTTTGACTTGATGCCCTTCAGGATATCTTCAGGTGTGAACTTGTCATAGATTGCCATCAATCGTTATCTAGGATTGAGGTTTAAATTAATATCGGTACCAATAAAGTAGGCATCAGCGTATAGGATAAATATGACCTCATTCAGGTCCAGAGATCTGGCTTCTCAGTTCCGCCATCTTCTGCTCAAGGAGATCCCTGCTCTCAGCCTCTACCTTGAGACGGAGCAAAGGCTCTGTATTGCTGGGCCGGACGTTGAACCACCATGCATCATACTCCACTGTGAGACCGTCAAGCTCTGAATGCCCACCATCAGCATACTTCTCTTTGATCATGGATATCCTATCCCAAGGATCATCACACTCCACGCTCATGCTGTCGCTGAAGTATATCGAGTAAGGGGCCACCAAAGCAGACACTGTCTTCCCAGAGTTGCCTAGGTACTCTATCATCTTGAGCAGTGCAAAGAAGCCATCATCCTGCGAATAGTTCTCTGAGAACATGACATGCCCAGATACCTCGGCTGCAGCAGTACCCCCATCGAGGATAAGCTTCCTCTTGTATTTTGCAGCACCTAATGGCAGAGTCTCATGTTCACAACCCAGCTCTTTCATACGCTTCTTCACCATACGGCTCGACCACACATCTGTATAGAAATATGATGCAGACCCCTCTTTTTCGGATTCGTGGTCGGCAACGATGCACAAGAAGATGTCAGGGCCTATAGGAACACCACGCTCGTCAAGGAATATGCATCTGTCAGCATCTCCGTCGAATGCGGCGCCCAGGTCGGCACCCTCGTCTCTTATCCGCTGGCTGAGTTCCACGATATTCTCTTTCTTGGTAGGATCTGCAAGATGGGAAGGAGATTCATTGTCTGGCTTGAAGAACAGGGGTATGACCTCTATTTCATCCACACCCTTGAAAAGGTCCTCAAGGATAGGGCCTGCGGTGGCATTCCCAGCATCTATCACAATCTTCAGCGGTCTCCGTGGATGTCTGAGCGAACGTCTCAGGTATGCTATATAATCCTGCCTGTGGTCATGCTCGTACAGCTCCCCTTTCTCCTCTGCCCTGGTGAACCGTTCACCCCTCACAATCGCCTCAATCTCATCAAGGCCCGCCTTTGAATCTATAAGGCATCCATCATAACTGTTGATCTTGATGCCATTGTACTGCAACGGATTGTGCGAAGCGGTTACCATGATGCCAGGCACGGAATTCTTCACGTTGTAATTATAGAGAAGGGGAGAAGGACAGAAGCCAAGATCAATCGCATCAGCGCCTTCTTCCATGATACCCCGTGCCAGTGCTGCAGTAAGGTCAGGAGATCCTTTCCTGTGATCATGGCCGATAGCCACCTTAGATGCGCCGAAGAATCTCACCACAGCACGCCCTACTGAATATGCGAGCGCATCATCAATCTCTTCAGGATAAATGCCTCTTATGTCATAACTCCTGAAAACACCTGCCATGTTCATCACATCGTTTCAAGGATCGCCTTGAGCTCTCCTACTTTCTCATCAAGCATGGCCTTATCTTCTGCCTCTACACGCATCCTGACCACAGGCTCCGTATTGCTTTTCCTTAGGTTGAACCACCAATCTTCAGCCTTTATGGT
>CAZJJJ010000088.1:0-3453 GCA_964546295.1 uncultured Methanosarcinales archaeon | reverse complement strand
CTTCAATAGAATCGAAGTCATAATACAATAGCTCTCCTCCCTTCTGTGTGATCAGCATGGACCCGTCATCAATGAATGTCATCCCCCAAGGGCTTGACAGAGAATCTAGCAAAACTTCTTCTTTCTCTTCATCTATCTCCGCTGGAGCACATCCAGCAATAAGTACCAGGAGCAATACTATCATGTATCTCATATATCCTGCCTGGACTATGTATTATATAAATATTTCATTGAACCAGAAAGTCTTGGCATGTCAAGCAAGAGTAATCTCGTTTGCATAAAATTTCTTCATATTATATTTCTTACAAAGAACTATGCCAACTCTTTGGTCCAGTAGTGTGTCATGTATAGAATAACTAGACCTATGAATAGAGATGCTGAATAGCTCAATAAGGTATTCGCTGGGAACAGATAAAGATCCATGATTCCATGGAATCCTCTCCATACTGCAATTACTGAAAATGCAATCAGAAGAGTGAAGAGCATCTGTTTGAATGGCTTCAGTTTTTTTACTCTATGCAACATGAGCAGAATATAGAATCTGAAGTTTATAATATCTTCTGTCTCAGATGACACAGCAAATAATATAAATGACAGGGCCAAAGATTGATGTATGGCTGAGGGTCTTACGAGCGAAGCAGCAAAGAACAGACTGGAAGAACATGGTTATAATGAGATCGTAGAGGACAAGAGACATAAGCAGCTTGACATACTCAAGCGACAGTTCGCCAGTGTGCTGATACTTATACTTGCTATCGCGGCATCACTCTCATTCATTACAGGGGACATGGTCGAATTCTATTTCATAATAGCCATCATAGTCATCATAGTGGCTACTGGATATTTCCAGGAACGGAAAGCAGAGAAAGTATTGCAAGCGCTGAAGAAGCTCTCCGAGCCGATAGTCAAGGTAGTGCGTGATGGCGAGGTGAAAGATATAGAGTCAAGGAATGTGGTCCCTGGGGATACGCTTGTCTTGGAGATGGGTGATAAGGTGCCAGCAGACGCGAAGATCACAACCTCTGAAGACCTGAAGATTGATGAGTCTGCCATCACAGGAGAGAGTAATGCAGTAAAGAAAGAGGAAGGGAAGAAGATATTCTCGGGGACCATAGTTGTCCATGGCAAGGGCGAAGCCCTTGTGACAGAAACAGGGATGAACACTGAGATCGGCAAGATCGCATCAGAGGTCCAAGAGAAGGAGGACGATACTCCGCTCCAGAAGAAGATAAAAGTCCTTGGTAGAAGATTAGGTATCATCGCATTGGTAGCAGCCTTCGTCATATTCGTCATGGGTTTCGTGCAGCAGGCTCCGATCTCCGAGCTCTTCACAGTGACCATCGCGTTGGCGGTAGCGGCCATTCCAGAAGGTCTGCCTCTTGCGTTGACGCTTACGTTATCAATAGGTGTCTTCGGGCTAGCGAAGAGGAAGGCCACGATGCGCAGGATGTCCTCTGTAGAGAGTCTCGGATCCACTACAGTCATATGCACCGACAAGACAGGCACATTGACCAAGAACGAGATGACCATAGAGAGAGTATTCACATCCCGTAAGGAATTCAAGGTCACTGGCGCAGGATACAATCCTGATGGCACTATAGAATACAAAGGTGAAGAGGTTGTCCTGGGTGATTATCCATCTCTATATGAGCTCCTGAAGGCAGGCCTGCTCTGTAACAATTCTTCTCTGATAGAGGAAGAGGGAGAGCATATAATTCGAGGGAACCCTACTGAAGGGGCACTCTTGACATTGGCCCACAAGGGAGGGATGCGGCATGAGGAGATGAAGGCTGAATTCCCTAGGACAAAAGAGAATTTCTTCACCTCTGAGCGTAAGATGATGAGCACTATCAACAAGGATCCTGATACGGGTGACGAGGTGAGCTTCGTCAAGGGTGCTCCTGAGATGATACTCCATCGATGCTCACACATCGACATGGAAGGTAAGAAGACGAAGATGACGTCTTCCATCAAACGAGAGATCCAAGCACGGAATCGCAAATATACAGGTAAGGCATTGAGGGTTTTGGCACTGGCGTATAAGCCGAAGCCCAAATCTCCTGATCCGAAGCATTCTGAGGAAGGGCTCATTTTCCTGGGCCTCGTGGCGATGGAGGATCCTCCAAGGGACGGCGTGAAAGAGACATTGGAGCAGTGCAAGAAGGCAGGTATCAAGTTGAAGATGGTCACAGGGGACAATTCTGCTACTGCAAAAGCGATCGCCAAGAAGATATCATTCTCAGATAATCCTAAGGTGATCACAGGGAAAGAGCTCGCTAAGATGAGCGATAAGGAGCTCGCCAAACAGGTTTCCAAGGTAGATATATTCGCGAGGACTATGCCAGAGGACAAGCATCGTCTCGTGGAGGCGATACAGAAGAAAGGTGAGATCGTGGCAATGACTGGCGACGGTATCAATGATGCACCTGCTGTCAAGAAAGCAGATGTAGGTGTGGGCATGGGCATGAAAGGTACTGACGTCACAAAAGAAGCGAGCGATATAGTCCTGCAGGATGACAATTTCGCGACCCTTGTGAAAGCCATCTCTGAAGGACGCAGGATCTTCGATAATATAGAGAAGATGACATCTTATCTTGTTTCGACAAATTTCGCACAGATAATGATCATTGCAGTAGGTGTAGCCATCCTCGGTTTTGAGTATCTTCCGCTCCTCGCATTGCAGATACTTTTCATAAACGTCATTGGTGGAGAGCTGCTCGCCATCTCTCTTGGGATGGAGCCCGAAGACAAGGGCATAATGGACAGGCCACCCCGTGATACGAAGACAGGGATACTGCATAAGCGCAACCTTGTGCTTGGCCTGATATTAGGTCTCTTCATGACTGCTGTATGCATTGCTGCTTTCATATATGCGGGCCCAAAGGAAGATCTGAATAAGGCAAGGACAGTGATATTCCTCGTCAATAATCTGATGTTCGTGGCCTACACGTTCAACTTCAAGTCGCTGGAAGAGAATGCTCTCGGTAAGGCATTCAACAATAAATGGGTCGTGTTGGCCGCGGTATTGACATTGATCCTGCTCTTCATCACCATATATGTGCCTCCTGCAGCAGCCATATTCTCTCATACTGCTTTGGATACTGAATTCTGGCTGATAGGTTTGATAGCATCTTTGGTAACACTTGGGATGGTAGAGGTCATAAAGAAGCTCAGCAATGCATTGATCAATACCTCTTACATGTGGAAGAGAAAGTGAAGAAGTTCCAGCTCTATCTTATCTATTCATCCCTGAGAGACTCTGAAGGCCGTATCCGGGCCGCCCTGAGAGCAGGCAACGAACCTGATACCACACCAACCATGAAAGAGAATACGATGCAGAAGACAAATAGCCAGAATGGGGTTCCTGCAGTCAGGTAATCGACCCCAGTGACATGCAACACCGCAAACTCAACCCCTTTCGCCAGTCCTAAGCCTATCACAACGCCTATGATG
>CAZJJJ010000087.1:0-3456 GCA_964546295.1 uncultured Methanosarcinales archaeon | reverse complement strand
TCTGCTCGAGAATTGGATAATCATCCTTGTACTCATCAATGACCACCCTTGCGATTTTCAGCATCGCTTCAGAATCTTCAAGATCAACTCCCAGTAGCCTCAGATGCCTTATCGCTCTCCGTATGAACCTCCTCAGTATATAGCCCTGATCGACATTGCTCGGAGGCACACCTCTCTCATCACCCAGTATGAAAGTGGATGCCCGCATATGGTCAGCGATTATCCTGAATGATTCTATGTTCTCATCTGGCCTCTTTCCAGAGATCTCAGCTATCTTGTCAAAGATAGGTGTGAATAGTTCTGTCTCGAACACAGACTCTTTACCTTGGAGCACCATAGCCACACGCTCAACACCGAGCCCAGTGTCAACATTCTTCTGGCTCAATGGCTCGTACGTGCCATCCTCTGTCTTGTTGTATTGAATGAAGACATCATTCCATATCTCTACCCAACGTTTGTCCTCTGGATCGAACCTCTCAGGAGGCGGTATGTCATTAGGAGCCCAGAAGAACATCTCAGTGTCTGGTCCACATGGCCCCGTATTTCCAGCGGGACCCCACCAGTTATCGGATTTGGGCAAGAATGCTATGCGCTCATCCTTGATGCCCAAGGACCTCCAAACATCAGCCGACTCAACATCCTTAGGAGCATCATCGTCCCCTGCAAAACAAGTGAATGCCAGGCGCTCGACCGGAAGGCCAAGCTCTTCTGTGAGGAACTCATAACTCATCCTTATGGCCTCTTCCTTGAAATAGTCACCGAGCGACCAGTTCCCAAGCATCTCGAAGAATGTAGTATGTGTCTTGTCACCCACCTCGTCTATATCTTGTGTCCTAAGGCATTTCTGGACATCAACCAACCTCTTACCAAGCGGGTGCTCCTGCCCCATCAGGTAAGGCACGAGGGGGTGCATGCCTGCTGTCGTGAAGAGTACAGTAGGATCATTCTCGGGGATCAGTGGCGCAGATTCGATGCGCTTGTGGTCTTTCCTCTCGAAGAATTCATGATACTTGCGCTTCAGGTCTCTCGCTTTCATGGAATGCCGTAAATGAGTCACGATTTTTAAACATGATTATTTTCAATATAGAAATTAATTTTAATGTACATCTAGGAGCATCTTCAGGTGATGTTCACATCAATATTTAAAAATAGGATTGTATTTTTCCTCGCAATGGACATTGTGATTGTAGAACCAGAGATCCCAGGTAATCTCGGAGCCATCGCCAGAGCCATGAAAAATTTTGCTTTCCATGATCTTGTCGTGGTCAACCCTAGATTCGATATGCGCTCTGAGGAACTGAAGAATAGGGCCAAACATGCAAACGATATCCTTGATGATGCGAAGATAGTGGATTCTGTAAATGAGCTTGATTATGATTATAGGATAGGCACCAGTGGGAAACTCAGTTCTGATTATAACCTGAAAAGGACGCCTGTCACTCCGCGAGAACTCAAAGAGAATATCAAGAATATTGATGGCAAGAGGATTGCAATCTTTTTCGGTAGGGAATCACATGGCCTTACCAATGAGGAACTTGAGATGATGGATTTCATTGTCAATATCCCTGCCAATGATGAGTATGGAGTGCTGAACCTGTCTCATGCTGTTTCAATAATCCTTTACGAACTCTATAATGGAGAAGGATCCGAGAATCTCAACAAGAGGTATAGACCCATCGGCGACACTGAGAGGAAGACCATAGAGAGTCTTCATGATGATATCGTCACGGTGCTGGATTTCGGGACGGAGAGCAAGAAGAGGATTCAGAAGACGCTGTGGCGTAAGATGATCGCTAAATCCACACTGAGCAATAGAGAAGCTTTTGCACTCATCGGACTGCTGAGGCGGATAAGAGACAATCTGAACATAAAGAAATGATATTCTGATTCATGTGGAATAACCGCCTTTTTCTCCCTTCCCAGCTATAGTGCACGAGAAGAGAAGATCCCGTATCTTCTCAGATTGAGCGAATCCTTCTATCCTGCTCTTACGTATCCATTTGTATTTAGAGTGTTCCCAGTCAAGTGACGGCTCAGGCTTATCTTTGATATCTTTAAGGGTCACCATGACAGGGAATATTATCCATCGCCTTGATGGACTCTTTTCTGATATTGTTATTGGTCCTCCTCGGACAATCTCCTGTATATCAGTAGATGTTATGCCTGTTTCCTCCTTCAGCTCCTTCAAAGCTTTCTTCTCCGGAGAGATCTCCTCATCAAGATAACCGCCCACACAATCCCACTTATTTTGATTGGTAGATACCTTGGAGGTGCGTTTCAGTATGAGGATATCATCATCATGTATGACTAGCACATTGACTACAGGTATTACTTTAGCTTCAGAGAAATCTATACGTCCGTCTGCAAATCTTGGCATTCCTTCAGAACATTCTGAAAGGATATCGAAATAATCATCTTTCATCTTCAGGACCTCACATCTTCAAGACTTGGCATTCAACCTTCCGTGACTGTGACGAGCACAGTATAGCTGCAACCTTCGCCCACTGAGAGATCAGTTGCGGTTATTCTTGTCTGACCAGGGGATAGTGCGGTTACTGCAGTGTAGGTAGAGGATGTAGGATTTATGCTGGCTATCGAATCATCATCAACCTCCCATCTCACATCCTGAGGATCACCCTGATTGTGTCTCACAAAAAGACCGCGATTCACTCCAGGTTCAACAACAAGATTACGGTTGGAGACGCCAAGCCGACATTGCCTGGCCAAATCTTCACCAGTGTCATTCTCAACAGTCCCATCATCAGGATCCAGAATATCTTGGCCATCATCCCAAATATCCTCATCATCAAGGTCAGGTCCAGGATCTGCGAAGTCGTCCTGGACACCTGTGTCTTGTCCTTGGTCCCGTTCTCCTCGTGGCATGAATGCCAGCATCATACCGGCAAGGAAAAGGAAAACCACCACACATGACAATGCGATGAAGATCATCTTGAAACCATTCTTAGACTTGGAGGATGTATCCCCTCCTGACGGAGAAGCACTCTGGCTCATGCTCTGAGATGGATCCTGTGAATCCTGTTGAGATGACTGTGCCTGATCATCAGGTATGGCAGTCTGTGCAGGCTGTTGGCTTTCCTGATTCACCTGCTCAAAAGCCTGTTCTATAGTCGCTTGATCAAATCCTGCAGAGACCAGGCCCTCTCTTACTTGTTCTTCAGTATAGCCCCCTGCCAGGTTCTCCCGTATATAATTCAATATAGCCTGATCTAGCATAGACTTATTTCAAGCAAGAGAGTATAAAAATATTTTCAATTATCAGAAAGAATGATTACGCCTTTTCTTTTTGGGATTCTTTAGCTTGGGCCTTTTTCTTAGACCTTGTTTTGTAGTTAGTAACCTCATTTTTCGTGAATACGATGTTTGGGATGAATATCTTATCACCATGACGATTCACTATGACTGTCTCAACAAGACCAAGCTCTTCCACTTTGCCCT
>CAZJJJ010000086.1:0-3499 GCA_964546295.1 uncultured Methanosarcinales archaeon | reverse complement strand
CGTCAAGCACATAGAACGGAGCTGGCTGGTACTCTAGGACAGCAAAGATGAAAGCCAATGCTGTGAGCGTCTTCTCACCGCCAGAAAGGCTCCGGATATCCAGGAACTTCTTACCTGAAAGCCTAACCTTGATGCGCATACCTCCCTCAAATACGGATTTAGGATTCTCCAGCTCGAGGAATGCATCGCCTTTCGTGCTCAGCTCCTGGAAAACCCTTACGAAATTCTCAGAGATCTTCTCGAAGGTCTCCATGAAAAGCTCCTGTTTCTTGGCCTCTATCTCGTTCATCATCACAAGCACATCATTCTTCTCCTTGTTGAGGGTCTCTTTCTTCTCGACCATCTTATCGTACTCTTCCTTGATCCTCTCATAGGCCTCTAAGGCTTTCATGTTGACGTCGCCTATGTTTTCAGCCATCTTCTCGAAATCCCTTATCTCTTTCTTGAGCTGCTCTTCTGATTTGTCGACAAGTCCAACACCCTCATATTGTGAGAACTCTTCCTGAAGACCTGATAACTCAGCCTTAATGCGAGCCAGCTCAAGATTAGCAGCGTTCATCTTCCGCTCTATCTCACGTATCTTCTCGTTCTTGTTGGATATCTCATTCTCGGCCTTCTGGATGTCATTATTCGCCTTTGTCTTCTCATTGAATAGCCCTTTGAACTGCTTGTAGAATTTTGCCTGTTGCTCTTCTTTCGTCTTGAGCTCTTTCTCACCATCACTTATCTGCTTTGTCAGCTTTGCGATCTCATCATTGAACTCTTTCTCTTCTTTCTCTAGCTGCTTGAGTATCCCATCAGTCCTTTCCTTTTCAGGGCCTGCTATAGTAGATATGTGATTATCCAATGATTCAAGCCTTGAATCGATCTTCACGAGCTCCTCTTTCAGCTCATTACGCTTCTGGTCGTACGTGTTGAGTTCTGCAAGGACCTTAGGGTCCCTAAGCGTTGAGACCTTCTGCTTGAGCTTCTGTTTTTCGCTCTTATTATCAGCAAGCCTCCTATTGACCTCAGAGACGTCCTCGAGTATCTGGTCTATCTCCTTGTCCATCTCTTCCATGCGCGACAGTAATTTCTCCTTCTCTTCTTTGCTCGAACCCACATCAGTGCTCTGGAGGTGGAGGCTCTTCTCTGCAGCCATTATCTCTCCTTCAAGCTCAGCCTTCTCCTCACGGAGATGTGCAATACGTTCTTCGGTGTCCTTTCTCTGACCTTCAAGTGTGGATATGACCTTCTGGAGATCATCAGTCTCTTTCTCGAGCTTCTCTATATCCTCAGCCACTTCTTTCTCCTTGAATCCTGCACCAGACGATTTTCTTGCTCTATGCCCTCCATGCATGGCTCCTGATAATTCTACAAGGTCGCCGTCCAAGGTCACCATACGGATCTTGTTGACACCGATAGAACGGGCTGATTCTATATCGTCCACCACTAAAGTGTTTCCAAATACATACGAAAAGACATCCTTGTATCTTGGATCATAATCCACAAGCTCCGAAGCGAAACCGTGCACACCCTGCATCCTCTTGTACTTCTCAGCCTCCGGATTCTTCGGGACGCCCCTTATCTTGTTCAACGGTAAGAATGAGGCTACGCCCAGTTTCTGGGATTTGAGGTATTTGATACAGTCAGCTGCTGCCCTATCATCCTCTACAACGATGCTCTTCAATTTATTCCCTGCAGCGATCTCAAGCGCCAGCGAATATTTTGACTTCACCTTTCCAAGGTCAGATACAGTACCGTGTGCCTTGAATTTCTGCTTCTGTTCGAGCACTTTGGTGACCGCATTGGTAGCGCCCAAAGCCTCTGTTATGCTTATGTTCTGTGCTTTGAGCTTTGATAATGATTCCATCTTGTCCTGGAGCCTTCCTCTTGCAGTACTCAGCTGTGATGCGTACGATGAGTCATCATCCAGTTTCTTGCCCAGCTCGTCTACGATGCTCTTGAATTTCTCTTTCTTATCCTTAAGTCTCTGCATTTCTTCCTTATGCTCTTTCTCGACGCTCTTTACCTTGTCGATCGCTTCATCTATGTTCTCAAGCTGGATCTCTATCTTATCCTTCTCCCTGAAATATCCCTGCTGCTTCTCTCTCAGCTCATGTATCTTCGCTTGGTCGTCATCGATCGACTTATCGATATCTTCTATCTGTTTCTCAATCTCGTTGGCGCCTTCCACATCGTTCTTCTCACGTAGCTTTGCCAGGTGATCCTCAACCTTCTTGAGGTTGGAATCCACTTCATATCTCTTCTTCTCAAGACCTTCCTTCTCGGCGATATAGCCGCCGATCTTACTATCAATCTCGGACATGTTGCTCTTGAGCTGTGTCCGACGCGAGTCAATCTGTGCGATCTGTTGCTTGCAGCTGTCTATCCTCTCTTTAAATCTTGCAAGGTCTATCCTAAGATTCTCAACCTCTTTATTGAGTTCGACCTGTTCCTTCTCTCCTTTCTCTTCGATTTCGTTATTTATCTCGTCAAGACGTTTCTTCTTCTCCTCAACAATCTTTTTCTGTTCCTCTATCTTGGTATTGAGGGCGTCGATGTCTTCTTGGAACTTATTGTTCTCAGACTCTTTCTTCTCTTTCTCAGATTCTCTCCTCTTTATCTGGAGGTTCAGGAAAGATGCTTTGTTCTGTGCAAGCTTCTCCTCAAGCTCTTTGTATTTCAGTGCCTGATCCCTATCCTTCTTCAGCTCTTGGATGTATGTATCCTTTTCTTTCATTACTATGTCCACTTCGTTGAGTGATGTCTCTACCTTGTCGAGCTCATTAAGCGCTTTCTGCTTCTTTTCCTCATAAACAGATATCCCAGCGATCTCTTCAAGCACCCTCCTACGTTCCTCAGCGCTGATCTCTACAATCCTGTCGACATCTCCTTGGAGTATTATGTTGTAGCCATTAGGATTTATAGAAGCTCTTGAAAGGAGATCAAGTATCTGTTGCCTGGTACTTGTCTCATCGTTGATGCTGTATTTGCTCTGTCCACTCTGTTTGATGGTCCTTGTGATCTTCACATGATTCTCCTTGAGAGGGAAGATTTTCTTCTCATTATCGAGAAATAGGCTCACACTACCCTCTTTTGCGGGATTCTTCGCCTTCCCCCCATTGTATATGAGATTAGAGGACTTCTCTGCCCTGAGCGCTTTGCTGGAACTCTTTCCTAAGACGAAGCATATGGCATCAAGTATGTTGGACTTCCCTGAACCGTTAGGACCTATAACACAATTGAAAGAATCGTCGAAGACGAGCTCGGTCTTCTTCGCGAAGGACTTGAAGCCTCGCATCTCTAGTTTGCTTATCTGGGTCATCAACACACACTCTGGACATCAAAAAAAGTATTATACACATAGGAATATCAAGACAATTCATATTTAAAAGTTATGGTGGGATGTCCCATGAGAAGGCGTACATCGGGATATCATTCATAGACATCCTTGTCAATCGAGAGCTTGTTGTTGACTTGGACATTAGGCCAGACCTTGATGCCTGGCATTATCGTG
>CAZJJJ010000085.1:0-3568 GCA_964546295.1 uncultured Methanosarcinales archaeon | reverse complement strand
CTTCAAACTCGAATGATCCTACTCTTCTTCCTCCTGAGCTACTGATTATCATGAAACCTTCCCAGTGATCCCGTCTCCCAGAAAGAGGGACATTGAAGGTCTCTGTCCTACCATCCTCATCCTGTAATGTGTATTTGAGTGACGGGGTGCCGATGAGTGGCTCAGATGTTATTACATCAATCTCGATGGTGCCAGAGGTCAGAGGACTGGACTCGCTGAGAGCAATCCTTGCTGTTGGAGGGACATCAACAAGAAGCCTAGCCCTGAAGTCCTCCTTATTCTTGTTACCTGCTTCATCTTCGCATCTTACGTATATGTCACGTGCACCATCACTCTCAAAATCCAATCCTGTGCTATGCGTTGTATGCCCTGTTATATGGAAGATATTCTCCATCTCGTAGAAATCTTTGCCGCTCTCTTCAGAATACCTGCAGGTGCTATCCTTATCGGTCGTCACCGTGAACTTTATCGAATGCTCTGTGACAACCTCTGGCTCATAATCCAGTATCTCTGGTGGACTTGTGTCTAGTTTGAAGCTTGAGGTCTTCTCAGCAGTCACGCTTGCATTCTCTGACATGACACAGGAGACCGAGAAATCATAATCATCGTCATCCAGATCATCTATTTCCAGCGTATGTTCATCAGAACTGTCATGCCAACTATGCTCATAACCTATGTTGAGTATGGTCAGGTTGCATTCGCTCTCTTCTGTCGTATGTATCTCAAAGCTCACATCTTCAGTGTTCATGAGATCTTGCGGCTCGATTATATAGATGGATAACGTGTCGTCAGCATAGGACATAGGCATTGCTAAGAATACGATGATCCCCAATACAACCCACCATCGTGTCATACCAATATTCATTTTCCTAGTTCCTTTATTATATTTTTGTCTTTCTCTATGGCTTTCTCTACAGCTTTCTCAATATATTCGTTCATAGTCATGCCCTTGACTACAGAAATGATCTTTGCTTGCATATGGCTTTTATCCTTAAGTCCAATATTGACTTTCTTCATGAGCTCCCCACAACTATGTTGTCATTTTTGTTATTTAAATAGTTTTCTGTTTTTAATAATTTTTATTAGTTTAGTAAGATAAATAATAAATATTATTTTCTATATTGAAACAAATGAAAGGTAGTATCATGGATGTCTTCCAACTAATACAGAAATCAGTTCTTGCGCGGTACTAGATTCTTGACTTGTGCGACTTTCCTCTTGACGTGGGCGACTCTTTGTTTGACTATCGCCGTTGAATTCTGCCAACCCTGCTTCAAAGAGTCTTTTGTGTCATGCGCTGCTTTTATCATAGAATCCCGTATACCCATATGTTGTCTGTTTTTCCTGAGATTCATATTGTAGAGATAGATGATGAGGATGAGGAGCAGTGCTATCAGGATGAATGTCTGGAATCTTATGAATCTGAAGGCTCTCTCTGCGATATCAGACTCCATTATGAGTTTCGATGAGACTTGTGAAGGCTCTATGCCGAACACCACAGGGATTGAGGTTATATCCTCATGCTCTCGTGTGACATAGGAGAAACTATGAGATTCTCCCACAGTCAATTCAGGAATCTCAAGCTGTTCATCCCGCAACCAGAAATCCCTTATGGTGTCGTCAGCGAATAATTCATGGATTGTCAGATTACGAAGCGGAATCTCTCCTGTATTCCTAAGATCTATGGTTACAGTGATATTGTCTGGAGAGCTGTAATCTATATATTTCTCAAGGTCTAGTTGTTCAATAAGCCTTTGTCTTCCCTTTATTATTATGTAGTCGTCCGCTATGAAGGTATCGTTGTAGACCTTGATGTTCGATTCTTCCGTCTCGAAGAAGAGCCTATATTTCTCGTTGTAGGTGAGGTAGAATTCTATATGTCTTGCTCTTTTGCTCCTGAATTCACCTTCCCATCTGATCTGCGTGTGCCCGTCTTGATTCTCAATGACCTTTATATCATCATCTATGGGGATTACATCAAATTCTTCAGGGAATGTCTTGACAAGTGTCGCTTCCTGTCTTCTAGGACCATTATTCCTTATAGTCAATCGCGCAGGTACCAGTTCTTCAAACATTATCGAATCTCGCTCTACATGTGCGTTTATGGAGAGATACATTGGATTGCCCGTCGTTGTTATCTGTGTACGTCCGAACGAGCTCAAGTAGTGCTCTTCAATCTCGGGTTCTCTTGCTCTCTCATCCTCATGCAAGCATGGTGGACAAGGTCCTCCACAATCCACATCCTCTTCACCTTGGTTCTGTATGCCATCGCTGCACGTCGCAGCCATGCATATTCCCATGGCGCAATTCAGAGATGTACAATCACTATCGACCTCACAAGATTTTCCGGCTTCACAGGGCTTGCATGGTCCTCCACAGTCTACGTCTGTTTCACCATGGTTCTGCACACCATCATAACAGTGATCCTTGAAGGGCATGCATATGTTATCTTCGCAAAGTCCCGACCTGCAATCCTGATCCACCTGACATCTCTTTCCTTCAGGGCATGGGTCACAAGGTCCTCCACAGTCCACATCAGTCTCTCCTTGATTTCTTATGCCATCATTACATGTGGCAGGGAAACATATGCCATTGATGCATCTACCACTCTGACAATCACTGCCTTCCTCGCACCTCAGGCCATCTCTGCATGGCTCACATATCGAACCGCCACAGTCCACATCTGTCTCATCCTGGTTCTTTATTCCATCATCACATGTGGCTTCAGGGTATATACCTTGGAATGTCCTTGTCGCGAATGCCTGTTGCCCTCTTGTCCATGTGAGGTTTGCCTTGATCAGATATTGCCCTTCCCCTCTCTCTCGCGGTATAGGGTAGAGGTCCCGTTCCACTTCCAGGGATGACTCAGATGGTACGAATAGGCTCTCTTGCCTGAGGTCAAGGATCTCTCCATCTTCCGTCTCGAGCCAGTATGTGACAATCGCATCTTGCCCATAGTCGGGATTCATGTTCTCGAGATATATGTCGAAAGTTATAGGTTTGGTGAGCCTATATGTCTCGTTAGTGTATAGTATTATATCGAAAGGTCCTCCAAAGCCCGGTATCAGGAGTGTAGGCGCATTCGAATAGAAGTCCTCTCCGAATACTGTCGCTGCAGCAGGGGTAAGTTCTATATGGCCGGATATCGCTTGCTTGTCATATATCTTATCCTTCTCCATCGATACGCTCTCTTCAGCAGAGATATTGAAGTACTGGTAATTCGGACTGATGTCTGTATCTATGACTTGCAGATTTTCTATGTCAACCCCTGCAGTATTATGAATCTCTGTAGTGATCCTGTATGTGACATTGTAGAGCTCTTGATCGAGGTATTCTGTGTTCTTTCTGATTACTAAGTGTGGAGCATTAAGTCCTGCAGAATCGAACATGAAATGCCTCAATGCGTTCTCATCAGTCTTTTCATTCCCTGAATAGTCTCTCAGGACTTGCCTTGAATTGAATTTTATGCCGCTCGTGAATGGACCTATAGTCCCTTTGTATAATCCGTTTTCCTCAATCAGCTCTATGCTTCCTGACTCGCCCACATAACCACTATCATTGGACTCGA
>CAZJJJ010000084.1:0-3599 GCA_964546295.1 uncultured Methanosarcinales archaeon | reverse complement strand
GGTATATTACCTGCCAAGCTCATTATGCTATCCACTGTGTCATTATCCGCCGCAGATACAGAGAAAGCCGACGCTAACAGCAATAACATGGTCAAAAACACAAATCTTCCTTTCATTCCTCACACACCTCTTATAGCATTGCATCTATCAGATGCATCAATCTAAATCGTACAGCTCAAAACGTACAAAATTCGGTTCACCCGAACACACACAAAACACTTTATTGAAGAAATGATATTTAAATGTTTCTTTCCTGCGGCGTGTAGTAACAAGAGTGATTCAGTTAATTTTATATTCTATCAAGATATGAAAAGGACTGTGTGTGTAGGAATCTTTTGGTCGTAGCTGATGAAGCCAGAATCAGGTCCACGTGTGAAGGGCCATAGCAAGAGCGCAGGAGATCCTGTTGCTGCAGCATTTGTCATCAGGGCGCTAGGATGCCTTGTGGTAGCTCTGCTTCTACTCCCACTATTTACTATGCTCCTTTTGGAGAAAGAACCACGAGATATGATAACTGGTATGGTAACCGATTCTATCATGGAACTTGATACTGACATCATCATAACTTTCAATGACTCCACGTTCTTTGTCGGTGAACAGATTAACTTTTCAGATTGCGGATATGCTACGACAGGGAATGATGTGACATGCACATTCTCACCACCATTGGACTTTTTTGAAGGAACATGGATTCCTGAATCGGAAGATGTAGGTTCATATATTATAGAGATCAATGCGACAGATGGTTTAATAGAAGCCACAAAGACAATCAACCTCACCATCGTGGAAGAGCTCACCGGTAACTGTGAGATGGATTTTGACATACACAGCGACCATAGGATAATGATATACTGGGACAATGAGGTAGAAATTGATGGGGAAATGGTGGAGTACAGCAATTTCTCGTTGTCATACAAGGATTATCTGATAAATGGTACTTTTGATATGGAGGATGCTACAACAATCCACGACATAACTGACGGGCAGTATTTTGATAACACAGCCAATGAGACAAAAGAGAGGTACTATAAGCTATCTGCTACAGATGAGCTTGGCAGAACATTCGAATGCTTAGATGTCTTCGGGAAAGCCACAAGTGACCTCACGACAGATTTCGGGAGATGGAATTACTTATCATCACCTTTTCTTAGAGATGACAAGTCTTTCTTTGATTTTGTTGATGAGGCGAAGAATGACCTGGAATTCGCTTTCAGATATGACCATACAGAAGGAGGATTCGATTTCCATCTCTTCGAGGATGATTTCGGGAACATTGACGAAGTGGACTTTCATGAGTGCCTCCTCATCAGACCTTATGAGAAAACAAGAATCACTACAGCAGGCAGGATAATGCGAGAGATTGAGACCACTCTTACCGGAGAGTTCGGAAGATGGAACTATTTTGGTTGGGTGGCTGAAGACACAGATATGGAGAAAGCTTTTGATGGGTATGAGAATGTCATAGAATTCCTCTTCATCTATGACCATGACGATGGAGGGTTCGATTTCCATCTCTTCGAAGATGATTTCGGTGTCATTGACAGCATACCACCAACCACGTGCAATCTTGTCAGACCATACGAAGGCGAGCATGGCACATTATACCAATACGCAATAGGATGATAAGGATGAAGATTGAAAGATATAAGGTAGTCAGAAGTTCCAGGTTGGCGGTAGCCCTGGCTGCATTATCTTTGCTCATCATATTCTCTATGCAAGCTCACGCCCTTCCTATGCCCACATTAGTGACAGGAAATATCACCAGTGGACCAGATCCTGGGAGCATAAGGGACATCAATGTGACCATATCAGCATACAGGGCCGGAACAAATCAAAGCATATTGCTAGATAAGACTGAGGCAGAGGTCGACAAGGATAGGATGATGTTTGGTAGTGCGTTGGATGTTGGCTCATCTGGAAAGCTCGAGATTACGATAGATATCCGGATTATCACAAGAATCTACAGGTACACTGGTAAGGAGACCATTCTAGACGCTGAAGCGACAGAACGTTCCAGAGCGAATGTGGATCTTGAACGGAGGTTCAGGTTCACGAGAGAGGATGAAGATGATGAAGACACAGATTCTGGCGGGGGTGGAGGAGGTGGAGCACCACCACCCGACTCTGAAACCACTTCCAGTATGCCTCCTATCACTGAGAAAGATGAAGAGCGTGCTGACGAGATACGGAGAAAGTATGAGGAATCCGAAGAACGAGATAGACAAGCAAGAGAAGAAGAGGAATCAGAAAGAGAAGAGAGAGAAGAAGAGGAACCATACAGCCAAGATACAGAAGAGAGAAGGATGGAAAACCTTGGTAGAGCAATCCTTGTGTCACTTACACTAGCCATAATGGGCGCCACGATACTGCTGAAGATACACAAGAAGAAAGAGATGATGCATCTCAGTTCCCAAAGAAAAGAAGAAAAAAAAGAGAAAAATATACCCACGAAAAACGGAAAGGAGGGCGGTGGAAAAGGCAAGAGAAGCAAGAAAAGACCAGGGAAGAAAGCCATGCTAGGCAAACTGTTTATTCTTATCGCTTTCCTCATTGTGATATCTGGCCAAGCAGATGCGCTCACTCCACATGTTGTAAGGGGTAATATCTTCGGGCCCGACAAGTATGATGCCATAGTCAATGTAACCCTCTACCATCCTGATACAGGAGAGATGATAACTGATGGCATAAGGGATGGCTCTACCCTAATCGTGCCCGAGCCGAGGGAGCCACACCCGTTCTATGCTGAAACAATTACTCTTGATAGTGACGAAGTCACATCTGACGAATTCTATCAGGTTGCCACCGCCATCGGCAATACGACTGGGACCATGGGTTTCAATGAGACTACGGAAATCGTGAAGCTTGGGGATGCCACCAGGCTAAATATCCTTATGAGCGCTCCACTCGACATAATCTTGCCGTCTGATGAGCACATCAACAATAGTGTCTTCGACATAGAGTGGGACTACCCAAATAATGATTGGATGGTCTTCGATGTAGAGATAGATACTGACCCTTCTTTCTCATCACCTATGAGGTCTTGGGAGATTAATGATACAAATTTCACCATACCCAATCCTGAAGAGCTCCCTGATGACGATTACCACCTCAGGATATGGGCGAAGGATGTGAGCAATGATACTGTTCCTGTATATGCAGACTATGAGATCATATCATTCACAGTAGATACAATACCTCCCGAGATCATAGATTACAGCCCAATAAACGAGACCTGGTACAACGAAGATATCACATTCACAGTCGAGACTGATGAGCCTGCGACATGCCGTCTTGATACAGAGCCAGGCACACCTTTCAGTGAGAAACCGCAGACTATGGCTGGAGAAGAAACATCTACCCATATGTTCACGACTTCCTTCTCGGACAATGGGGAATACGACTATTACATACAATGTCAGGACCTTGCAGGGAACATAATGCCCTTTGAGTACCATCTGAGATACTTCTTTGATGACGTTCATCCGGTTACGACCGATGACTACACACATGACGACACCTGGACGACTGAGGACGCATCTATAGTGCTCGAGGCTACGGATGCGTCCCCTTCTTCAGGCATAGACTGGACCAGGTATTGT
>CAZJJJ010000083.1:0-3792 GCA_964546295.1 uncultured Methanosarcinales archaeon | reverse complement strand
GAAGACTGATCAGAACCCTGTCCTCTTGAAGCGCTTCTCAAGCTCTTCTATGGTTATCTCAAGCAGTATCGGTCTACCATGAGGACAGGTGTAGCTCATGTCGAGCGCGAAGAAGTCCTGCACAATCTCCCTCATCTGCTCACGCGTAAGCTCATCGCCAGCCTTCACGGCTGCCTTGCAAGCCATAGTGCTCACGACCTCATGCTTCATCTTATCAAGAGAATTGACTTTCGCATGCGATATCATATCGCTGATCAGGTCAGTGAGGAACTCTTTGGATCTGCTCTTGCCGAATATCACAGGTACCTTTCTCAGGACATATGTGCCTCCGCCGAAGTTCTCAAGATCGAAACCGAACTGCTTGAGTAGTGCCTTGTTCGATTCTATCGCCGAAGTCTCACGGACACTGAAGCTTATCTCTACCGGAGTGAGCAGCTCCTGCTTCTCGAAATCCATATTCCTCGATCTGTTTAGTATCTCATCAAACAATATCCGCTCATGAGCTGCGTGCTGGTCCATTATAGTAAGCCCGTTCCCAGTCTCTATAAGGATATATGTTCTATATATCTGTCCGAGAATCTTCATGATGTCTTTCTTTGCGGCATCGTCAGGGCTTGTGACATTTTTCGTCATCCCTTCTTGGACAGTGCTGATGACTTCCTTTTCATGCCGTGCATTGTCCAGAAGACCGGAAGTATCCTTCTCAGCCTGTTCAGGAGACGATGAAGCAGCTCCTCTTTCGCCCAGATCTTCAGAGTCATCCTCTTCCGTGGCTCCTTTCTCAGAGTTAGGATTCTCCACAGTGGGTTGTGTCTTTTGTTCCTCTGATTCTTGGATTGTGCTCGTACTTGCCAGATCTGACTGATGGTCCATATCGACAGAATACTTCCTGACCGGCTCTTTGATCCTCTTGGCCGTCTCATCACTATGGCCGTTATCACCAAGTGTCTCTTGGCCTTCAGGCTGTGGGGATTGCTGTCTGCTCAGTATATCATTATTCTTGAGTGTCTCCCGTATCGCGTCGAAGACGATCTCGTAGAGCTTGCCTTCCTGTTCAATCTTTATCTTGAGCTTGTTAGGATGGATATTGACATCGAGCTTCTTCGGATCAACAGTTATGTGGAGCATCGCAAAAGGGTATCTCTGCTTGTGAAGGAGAGTGTGGTAAGAATCATAGACCGCATCCATCAAGGTCTTATTCCTTACATATCTACCATTGATGAATATGTTCATGAGATCCTTGTCAGACCTTGAGAATGATGGCTTGGAGACATAGCCCTTTATCTTATATAAATCATCCTCGTGCTCCAGTTCAAGAAGCTCTTTCGCTATATCATTACCATATATGTCCACGATGTTGTTCAGCATAGAGGCAGTATTGGGAGAATTCAGGACCTGCTTTCCGTCCATGCTGAGCCTGAAGTATATGAGAGGGTTTGCAAGAGAATATTTAGTTATTATGTCAAGTATCTTGCTCGCTTCCGCTTTCCTGGATCTCAGATGCTTCTTTCTGGCAGGAGTATTGTAGAAGAGGTCTTTCACTACGATTGTGGTGCCTTTCGGGCAGGCTACGCTCTCTGTGATCACCTCACCTTCCTCAATTTTCACTCTTGTGCCTTCCATGGCATAATCTGTCTTTGTGACAAGCTCGAACATGGATACGGAGCTTATGGCAGCAAGCGCTTCGCCCCTGAAACCTAAAGTCTTTATGTTGAACAAGTCGGAGATACCATCAAGTTTTGAAGTAGCATGCCTCTTCACTGAGAGAGCAGCATCATCTTTAGTCATTCCAAATCCATCATCTGTGATACGTATCAAAGACTTGCCACCATCCTCTATCTCGACGAAGATTTTGTTTGCTCCTGCATCCAAAGAATTCTCGATGAGCTCTTTCACGACAGACGATGGGTCCTCGACCACCTCGCCTGCGGCAATCTGCTCAATAACATCCTGTTTAAGCTCTTTTATCTTACCCATACCCCTCATCCTCTGGGTTAGAAGGTTTGTTTAAAAATCTTGTGCTTGCAGAAGAAATGCGAAAATCGCTTCATTTTATATTACCCAATCTCACAGAAAAATATCATTCATTTTAAATAAAAGAAAAATCTAATACCCGCCATGGGAATGGATCCTGCAAAAAGATCACTAGTACTTGTCTGTATCATTACCTCAGCAATCCTTCTCTTAGGGTGTGTGGAGTATCCGATGGCCGAGGTAGAGCTTGAAGGAGAATGGTACCAGCTTGAGTCTATGCCTCTGGCCTTGTCTGAGCTCTCTTCAGCGAAAGGTGATGGGAAAGTATATCTCGGTGGTGGATTTGAGCCAGAAGGGGTCACGAGCGAGGTCTTTATGGTATTCGATCTCTATGAACGAAGCTTCAAGGAACTTGAAAGACTTCCTATAGGGCTGCATCACACAAGTCTCGCATACCTTGATGGGAGGGTGTATATGGCAGGTGGTTGGGAAGATCTTGACTTCGATGCCACAGACTACTTCTATGCTTATGATATCGAGGAAGAGGAATGGTTGCAGAAGGAAGACATGCCACACAAACGAGCCGCACACAGGATAATAGCATACGATGACAGGATTCTCGTCTTCGGCGGTGTCGGGGAGAGCACACAAGATGTGCTCGAATACAATCCAGAAGATAAGACATGGGAAGTCATTGCAGAACTTCCAAGAGACAGGGAACATCATACTGTAGAGCTGTTCAATGATATGATATACCTTGTGAGCGGGAGATGGAACGGCCAGAACATAGCATCGATAGATGTATATGACCCTAATGAGAAAAGCTTCGAGACGATAATGATAGAGAAGGGTGTCAGCGGCCATGCCTCGGCCATCATTGGAGATAAACTGCACATAATAGGCGGAGAGCACCTAAGAGAGATACGTGCTTATGATACCCATCAAGTGGTGGACCTGAAAACGCAAGAGGCATACATCACAACGCCTTTCCCCACACGACGTCATGGTCATAGGGCACATAGCCATAACAGCTCAATCCTGACATTCGGCGGAGCTATAGGCGCAGAGTACAACACTTTCAAGACTACTACTTCTATGGTGCATGAGTGGAAGACTGACTGAAAGAGAAAAATTCAGCCTGCATAAAATATTTAAGGAAGGGTGGCAGTTTCACATGGATATGAGAAGAATGAACACTCTTGCGGACGCAAATATCTTCAAGCGCAGCTGGGAAGTCACAAAAGTCACCTTCTCGGTCATGCTGAAGAACAAGAAGATGTTCTGGTTCGTCATTGTGGACAACGTATTGTCCCTCATGGCATTCATCCCATTGATACTAGTGGGTCTCTTCATCGGCGGACTGATACCTGGGGACATTCCGATGGTCCCATTCATCGCAGCATCCCTACTCGTGGGGTATTTCTTGTCTTACATTTTCACAGTATTCTTTGATGTATGCACTGTGTATGCTGCAAAGAAAGAGTTCTCTGATGACCACGCAGAGACAGGTGAGATAATAAGCTTCGCATTCTCGCGGCTTGGCAGGATCATCTTATGGGCTCTCCTCAGCGGAACAGTGGGACTTGCCCTGAAGGCTATGAAAGGCAAAGGTGGTAGAGGAGGAAGAGGAATGGCACGTAGGGCTGCTGGAGGCATACTCGGAACCGCTTGGTCCATACTGACAATCTTCGTGATACCTGAGATAGTCTACAGAGATAGCCGACCCATTGCAGCTATCAAGAATTCTTTCGGAACCGTGAAAAAGACTTGGGGTGAACTCCTGATAAGATGGTTCGGGCTCAACATGGTAGAAGGCAT
>CAZJJJ010000082.1:0-3808 GCA_964546295.1 uncultured Methanosarcinales archaeon | reverse complement strand
GTTACGAGGCTACCGGGTTATTCACTGTAGAGCCTAGTGAACCATTGATAGGTCTTAGTAACTGTAAGACATATACTGTGACTGCTGATGAAGAGCTAGATTCCTATATAGATATAGTTATCAATACCCATGGCTCTGTTATGTTGAATGGTGCTCAGGTTGACACAGGTAGATGGATCTCTACTGATAGCTCTAGATTCGAGGTTGAGCCAGGTGAATCTAAAGACCTCGAGCTATGTGTTGATGTGCCTGAGGAGTATAGTGACAGGGTTGTTGGTGAGATTGCCTCTGTATCTGTTGCTACTGGCGGTATGTCTGTTGATATACCAGTTAAGACTGCTGAGCTTGGTGCGGCTAGTGTATTTAGTGGTAATATCTCTAGTTTCCTTGATGATGTTGATTATAGGTTTGTGTTGTTCCTTGTGATTATGATTGGTGGGATTGCTTTATTGGTGTTGTTTGCTAAGGCTTGAGGTGGAGGATGGTTTAGATACATCGAAGTGTTTGGATGAAGCGAAAGATTTATAAAGATAGACCAATGTAATTAATATAGGAGATAGATAAAGATGAAAGTATCAAGAAGATACAAAAAAAGAGTAGAGAAAAACATAATGAGAACAATGAAAAAAGGAGAAAAATACACCACTAACGAAATCAGGGAAAAAATAAACCGCTCACATAAATTCACAGAGAAAAGACTAAAAGCCCTATATAGAAAAAACAAAGTAAATAGAGAGAAGAATGGGAGGATAACCAGATGGTATCGTTAAGAGAGATGTCACTCAAACAACTCTTATTTCTCTTCATAGCCATCACACTACTACTATCCGGAGCAATCTACACAATGCATAAACAAGGAATGCTTCCCGCTGGAACAGTAGGAGTTGGCATAGTAAGAAGCATTGACAGTATGACTATTAACGATGAAGAACAACTAGTTATAGATGTCACTCAACACCCAACACAACAAGAAATAGATATATATCTCGATCCGGATAAGGTAGAAGAAGAAACAGGGAATAGACCTGAGGAACCTATTGAAATCACTGCTGAAAAACCAGAATACAGAGTATCATATATGTTAGATGATGCTACAAAGAAGGAGCTATATAACCTTCTGGAAGTGGGAAAGGTTAATTCAGGCCCCAGAGCAAGTCTAGCAACCGCGGCTGATAACTGTAAGGAAAAACTAGAAAGTAACTATGATTCCTATGTTGAAAACACCATAATGCTAACTAATGTAGTTGATGAAGGTTGGTGGAATACATATAGAGATTGTTATGCTCTTCAATATGCTGGAGAAGCAAAGAAAACCTATCAAAGTCAATTTACATTTAAACAAACATTTAGAATAAACAATGAACCAGTAACTCTATCCACTGAGGATACTGCTGAAGAAATGCCAGAAGAGGCGTTTGTTGATGGAAGGATAGAAGCTGTGAATTTGGTTGACAGTATCGGTCAAACTCAGCTTAGAGATATTAACTGGATTAGAGTTGGTCGTGATGATGAAATATGGAGAATTAGCAGTGCTCCGTCCGGAACCAAACAACAGTTCTTAGATTCAGGTGTAATGGATTGGATAGATGCTTGGAGCCTATTTATTGACTCTTTCTCCACCAGTTCCGACGATATAGAAAATCAATATCAAATGCTACTTGACTATAATCTAGTGGAATCCTTAGATGAATATGGCTGGGAAGATGAACAACTATCACGTGAACTTAAAAATCCTGAGAAACGAGTAGAGTACCAGATAACAATAGATGCTGACTGGGTTGAAGATGTAAAGCTACGTGAACCTAGACCAGATCCAAGATTAAAGAACTTTGAAATCGAACAAGATAACCTAAAATCAGGAGATACATATACAGGTTACTACACTGTATGTAATGATAGAGAAGATGAAAAACACGATGGAGTGGTAAGAAAATCTCTTTCAAGCGAAGGAGGATACCTAACTTCAAGCATGTCAAGCATGACGGAACAGATACCTGCTGATGAATGTATAAATGGAACCATAGATGTACAGGCTTTGAATGAACAAGAGCAAAGTGTTACAGATACAATTACATTAACCATGTCTCCAATTAATCTCGGTGACTATGTGTCAGAGTCCTCTATGTCTGAATCAGTTACAATAGAGCCAGGTGAAGGACATCCACCTCACCCTGATGATGGTGGATATGGAGAGGATACTTATGAGGAGTTAACTGGGTTCTTCTTTGGTCAGAATAAGAAGACCATTGGATTGATATGTATGATTGTTAGCTCGTTAATGATACTAGCAGGGGTGTATATCAGATATGGTAAGTGAAAACCCATTTAGCAGTGAATCCACAGCCACTACCCGTAGCAGTGGATCAAAAAAGTCTCTAAGTCAACAGGAGAAACAGAACTCATCGTTACTGATAGGAATAGGTATATTAATGTTCTTAATAGGAACCGCTATGTATATGGGTATAGGTTACTATGATGTATTCGGATTAGAACTAAGAACCACATCAAGCGCAGCATGGGGTAGCTCAATCCCATTCTTTGAAGGATTCCAATTAGGAGGGCTAGTGTACTATGGTGCCTTTATAGTAGGGTTCCTTGGATTCGCGGTATCATATTCATACCTAAAAAACAAGATAAGAGCCTCACCAGAAGCAGCGACCTTCATGGGAATAGTGATAGGAGTCATATCCTTTGTGATAAGTAACAGATACCTTCCATTACTACTAGGATTAATCGTTGTATACATACTTATAATTCCTTTTTCAAGGAAAACAATCTCCTCTAAAATACCGATTTCTCCAGGAGGATCTTCATCTTCAAGAGGAGATGAACTGGGGGAGGTATAGATGGAGAACATTAAACTAGCAGCTATCGTGGTTCTGGTTGGAGTTCTATTATCAATAGGTATATATATCTCTTATGCCCCAGCCGCATGGGTAGCACCCTATGAAACAGGAGGAGAATGGCAACATGACAGAGTATCAAAAGAGCCATTGGTTCCAGGTAGGACTTATGACATTGGCTCAGGAAGAAGCGTAGTGTCAGATGTGGAATTCGAACATGACTACGAGGTAGAAGCTTTTCTAACTACAAGTTGTTTAACCAAAGGTTCTCCTTATGCTTATAAATTCCTAGAAGATGGTAGAAGAATCGGAACCATCTGCCCTGATAGTAGAACGATCTCTGAAGATAGATTAGATTACCGTATAGGAGGACAAGCAAAACACTACAAGATTAGAGATGATATATGGGCTTCAGGAGAACTCATAAACATAGAAGATGCTGACGGTCAATATATCTCTGCAGGTATAACAAAGCAGTTTGACCTGGAGCCAGAGTACTATGACTTAGACAGACCTTCTTCAGAAGGAGGACACACACTAGGACCAGGAGGAGACTTTGAAGAAGGAACAGAAGTAGAAGTACAAGCAAGGCCACACGACGGATGGAAATTCAGCCACTGGAGCGGAGACATATCCAGCGATTCAAGAACAGTTACAGTTACAATGGATTCAGACAAATCAATAAAAGCTAACTTCGTGGAAAAAGAGCCTGAGACATATACTTTGAATACTGATACTGTTGGCTCTGGATCAATCGGTCCAAGTTTCCATCCTGAATTCGAGAAAGGAGAAGAAATCACACTTAATGCTTATCCTGATTATGGATGGGAGTTCAATTACTGGGGTGGAGATGTCTATGGCTCGTTATCAAGCTCTATCACCGTGACTATGGATAGTGATAAAGAAGTAATAGCACACTTCTCACAAGTAGAAGACGATGGAACAGAAGATGACGGAACAGAAGA
>CAZJJJ010000081.1:1692-3850 GCA_964546295.1 uncultured Methanosarcinales archaeon | reverse complement strand
ATCCTTTCCTGTTTCTTGAGAGTCTTCTGCTTCTCCTTATCCATAGAAGTACGTACATTCTCTGCCATCTCAGAGGACATGACTGAGTCAATCGCAGCATTGAAGGAATCATGCATGGTATGCTCCTTATACCTCTCCCGCGTCTTCATCGGAAAAGGATATATCCGTCTTGAATCACCAGACCCATAGACATGCCCCTTTGTGTTCTTTTCCATATCAGTCAGGGACTCTAAGCTATCCTTTACTGTCTTCATCTCCCATTCTGCGAGCTCTTTACGATGCTTGTCGATAGAAGAAAGTTCACATACCTCTTCAGCGATCTCACCACCATAGCCCATATCCTCTGCGATATATCTGACCAGCTCCTTATCCAGGGATGGTCGCAAAGGGCTTACATGTTTCTCAGGTACCATATACTTCTCTCCGATCCTTATCTTGCGGTCTGCCCATACTTGGTTCTCTGCAGCACTTATGATGCGGTCGCTCTCGTCAGTAAGGACTATGTTGCCCTTGAGGAAGAACTCGAAGTAAAGATGGAATATAGAAGTCCTGACCACAAGGTCCATATTCTCCTTCTTCTCGATCTTGATCTTCATGATGCGCTCGTTCTCAATCTTCGAGACAGCTCTGATCATGCCATTCTTCACCATCTTGCGAAGCCGCATCACAAAATTTGAAGGGTACGCGAAATTAGGCTTGTAAGTGGTCATGTACGTGTATTTCGGCACATGTGCCCTCAGTATGGGCTTGCCTAATTCTGCCTTGTAGAGCTGTATGAAAAGATCTTTATTGTCATTAGAGTATATCTTATCTATCCGTGAATGCACAATGCTCCTTATCTCCTTTACAAGATAACTCAGCTCAAGAGATGATATCCCGTCCTTCATAGTTGATTGAATGATGTTGTGTTAATTAGTTTTTCGGAAGGTTCTAGACCCTAGGAAAATGTTTATTTCTTTTCTATAACAAAACTGTGTTTTGGGATGGGAAGTAATTTTTAATTTCTTTCCATATAGAAAATAATTAAAGCAAAAAAAATCAGAATAATCAAAGAAAAACCAGTGGGGAGACAAATGACCTCTGCAACGCATGAAGCCACAGTCTCCCCCTGGAAAACGACCGGTGATCTCTTTAATCCCCAAGGAATTCGGCTATAAGTGCAACGCACCCAAACGCCTAAATCCGGCCGCTTTTTTGATTGCCTAAAACAGGTTGACCCTGACTCCCAGCCCGAAGACCGGATCTGTCGAGGAATCTTCCTGCTCCGAGAAGAGAGGGATCTCAACACTGGCGTATCCAGTGAAGTCCCTTTCCTCCGGTGAGAGTCCAGCCTCGATGAAGAGGGAGTTAGAATAACTCCATTCCTGGGTCCAGGTTGCAGTATCATGCTCAGACTGGAACCACTCGTGTCGGAGTTCACCGAGGAGATAGGGTCGCAGACCTTCTGCTAGGCTGATCTTGACAGAACTGTCAGCTTTAACGACGTCTTCTGAATACTCATCAGAATCGTCGTAGAAGTAAGCCCACTCAAGAGCCTGACCTATCTCAACCCCAAGACCGTCCTCTTCGATGGTGATGAAACCACGTGCTCGGGGAGACAACTCGTACTGGTCGACAAAGTCGGTCCAGACCTTTCCCCGAAGATCACCACGGAACGGGCCTCGCTGTCCATATAACCCAAGGTGAAAACTCTGGGAGACCTCAAGCTCGTCCTCATCGACAAAATAGTCGAAGAAAAACTCGCTGCCGAGGCGGACAGTATCAGCCAAGACCAGTGTTGCCGCCGGTGAGACACCGAAAAGCTGGTCTGCGGTGGAGAATTCGCTCAAGATAGACCCATCCATGTAGACGCTCTCACCGAGATCGAAGATTCTCCAGAGCTCGAGCGATGAGGTGTTCTCGAGGACATCATCCGCGAGTTCCATCTCGCTTGTGAGGATGCCACCTCTTCCTTCATCAGCAACGAGTCCAGTAGCTGCAAACAGCAAAACAAAAACCAGTGAAAATGTAAATTTCTTTTTCATGCCAAAAACTCCTTTAGGGTGTATACCCTATTTTTATGGATCCTCAACGAGGATTTTTCAAAGGGCGGGATGGAATCGAACCACCAAATCAAAGGCTTTCACACCCTTGCCGTTAACCATTTCGGCACCGCCCC
>CAZJJJ010000081.1:0-1592 GCA_964546295.1 uncultured Methanosarcinales archaeon | reverse complement strand
GGCACCGCCCCGAGGAACACAATGTCCATCTCAGAGGAATGACTTGATGGACTGACAAGTTTCCTTGAACATGTCAGAAGGAAACTCAGATATCATACCCATAAGAAGAAGCCTGTTGAGAAGTTCTTTTTCCGTCTCGCCCTCCTTGAGGCTATCAAGCTTCCGGGCGATTGCATGTATCATCTTCCCCTTGACCTCATCTTTCTGAGATGATTCCTCAAGTCTTTGGGAAATGAGAAACGCCCCGACAAAATTCTCTTCTTCCAGACACTTCTGAATCTGTTCGATCATGATTGACCAACCCCAAAAAACAAACTTATCTGATTCTCCAACGGAGAATAAATTTACATAGGCTCTATCACGAAGTCACCTTTTGAAAGGTATCTTACGCGATAATCCTCTTCGTAGGTGAAGGGAACATCCATCTGTCTTTCAGCATGGATGTTGAGGACTTTCACATCATCCACGAAGATCGTGACCTCTTCGTCGGTCTCCTGCATGAGCCTGTAGGCAGTATTGGAGATCTTTGAGAGACCATCTATCTTCCAGCAGGAGTCATGGTTGCTCTCGAGACTCCACGGAAGACTGTTATAGTGGATGTGTGGACAGCTGCCATCCTCGAGATGCTGAACCAGTACCTTGGTGTAATTCGAAGGTCGGTAGATAATGATACCTATATCTTCCCGAACTTCACCCGATGCCAATTCGAGATTGACAAGGAGAGCCTTGTCTTTTGTACTATGCGGAAGCAAGGCCTCCACAAACTTGACTATCACATTCTTTATGTCCATCTTTATCATAAAAACTCCTTTTCAGATCCGAAGGAGACCCTCCTCGTGCTATGAGGAGGGTCATACGATGACCAAAACCAGGAAGGATCATTCGATCTTAACCCAGTAGTCATCTTTCGAATTGTAGATGATATCACCACCATCTGTCATTGTGGTGAATCTGAACTTGTGCCAACCTGGTTCCATGCTCGACTGGACAACGAGCTTGACCTCGTGGACAGAATTCCCAGCAGGGACCTCGACCTTGCGTATCGAGGAATTATTCCCCAGCGCAATCCTGAAGAGGTACGTTCCGGACGATGAAGCGTTCAACTTCACTGTGATTGTGACCTGATCACCAGGTGAAGGCCGCGGACCATACGAATAGTCATATGGTTTGACACTCCCTGAATCTGACTGGTTCGCCGCTTTCTCATAGAAACTATGAGGGTGAGGGTCCACAGCATCGTCAGGATCAACAATCTTGCCAGGAACAGGGGGTCCATCATGGTCCCCGTCGGGCCTATCGCTTGAGACAATCAGACCTGCAAGACCATCAACTGAACTTGTCCACGTGGTCATCCAATACAGCCCGAAGAACCGCTTTGGTTGGCGCGACGTAAGGCTCACGTTCTCGGTCTCATCACCCTTCCGGATAACGATGTCAGTGATCCCACCAGATGTCTCTTTGAACTCCACTGAGTAGAGTTCACTTCCGTACTGGAAACCGCTCAGTTGGCTATCAACTAAGACAATCTCCTTCAGGAATTCGACATCATCGACATCCGGCTTCTCCGGTGTTGTCGGGTTGGAGCACGCAAA
>CAZJJJ010000080.1:0-3861 GCA_964546295.1 uncultured Methanosarcinales archaeon | reverse complement strand
AACCTTTAGGATATGGCTTGTTTCCATCCCTTACAAGTCCTTCTGTCAATATATGATACAACCTCTTCAAGGAATCATTGTTGAACTTGAACCCATTCTGAATATATTTGAAAGCTTTTATTGAATTCTCAACCTCTTTTACTTCATTAGCATCTTCATAGCGCGTGTCGCCCTTCTCAATAATCCTTTTGACCTCTTCAGGAGGGATCCTGGATCCCTCTATGTTATTGGAATTGAAGATGAACTCTTCAGCAAACTCTGTATATATCTCATTCTTACACCTTTTCCCTTCAATAAGATTATTTATGAGAATAGATTTGTACTCCATATCTTCTACAAGTTTCTGACTGTGAGAAAGAATTTCGACAAGACCTTTTAGTTCTTCAGCCCTTATGTCATACTCTTTCTTTGATATCTCCTCGATATGATCCAATATGTATTTCTCTAGTGAATAATCAGGAGATGTTCCCATGAGTCTCTTTATAGTTTCATCTCTACCCATGACCCTAGTTTTTTTAACAAAGTAATAGTAAGTTTTACCTTTCTGTACTCTCGTCTCTACATATGACATGATGCACAATAATATTAATAAATATATAAAATTTACCATTTCGGTCACATAAATAAGTGTCCAATCTCCAATCATAATTAACAATTTTAAATTTTTCTTACAAATTTGGTCACATAAAATCAGAAATCTCTTACGAAATAGGTCACATATTTATCATATATGGCACAGCCAGAGAAAATGTTCTCATTATGCACATCTGAATAATGTTATTCATTTAATATGCATGGAACTATCTGAAACAAGCCTTTAAACTTCCAGAAGCACTCAAATGTTCTCAACACTCTCAAGGACTTTCTCTTTGAAATTATCAAGATTCTTCTTAATCATCGTCCTTATCCTTTCGCTAGGGACTGTAGAATAAATGAATTTATAACCACCATTACCCAAGTTCTCTTGTTTTCTTACAACAAGACCTTTCTCTGACAAGACCTTCAAAGATTTCTGTACTGTAGTAATATCCTTATCAAGATCGGAAGAGATCTCCTGGGATGTGATGCCGCCCTCCTTCATCAATAGACTCATTATGGCCATCTCAGTCTTGCCTATTGCAAAAGAGCACTTAATCAGTTCCTCTACAGATATTGTCTTGCATCCAAGAGTTATCATAGACAATGATTACAGAGCTCAGTTAATATCATTTTCGGTACCGAACAAATCAAGCATATTTTTTCAGTCCTTCGCCACACTTATAAAGTACTGCATTTTTTTATCAGTCGCGAGGTGGGAAAATGAATATAGAGCCAAGGAAGGTAAAAGAGAAGGGTTTCCTGATAATTGATGTAAGGACTCCAAAAGAGTACAAATCTAAGCATATTCCAAACAGTTTCAACATACCGTTAGATGATATCCCTAAATACAAGAACGAACTAAGCAACATAAAGAAGAATGTCGCTTTCTTGTGCAGGACGGGGAATAGAGCAACACAAGCTTGTAATATCCTTAAAGAGAATAAAGTGAACAGCAATGTTATAGAGGGCGGCATCCAATCCTGGGAAGATGAAGGATACGAGGTAGTAGAAGGGCCTAAAACTTGGGAACTAGAACGCCAAGTGAGATTGGCAGCAGGATCGCTTGTCACGCTCGGAGTCGTATTGGGATTCTTCGTGAACGAACTATATCTTGGGATTTCAGGATTCGTAGGACTAGGATTGATATTTGCAGGTGTAACAAACACTTGTGGGATGGCTCTGCTTCTTTCAAGAGCGCCATGGAACAAAGTCAGGCATAGCACAAAAAGAGTTATAGAAAACATAGGTGATCAATGATGATATTAAGACAGATAGAAGATAAAGATCTCTCACAATTCAGTTACATGGTAGGTTGTCAACAGACAGGCGAGGCTATAATAGTCGATCCGGAAAGAGATATCGGGAAATACTATGAATTAGCTGAAAAAGAAGGTATGAAGATAGTAGCTGCAGTCGATACGCATATACACGCAGATTATCTCTCAGGAATAAGAGAGTTTGCAGAGAAGGGAGTCAAGGTATATGCCTCTGCTGAAGGAGGAGAAGATTGGCAGTATAAGTGGCTTAAGGATTCAGATTATAACTATAGATTGCTAAGAGATAATGACTCGATAGAGCTTGGTAATATCTCTCTGAAAGCACTACATACTCCAGGACATACACCTGAACACTTGAGCTTCTTGGTGATAGACCATCCAAGAACAGATGAGCCATTGGCAATACTGACTGGAGATTTTGTCTTCATAGGAGATGTAGGAAGACCTGATCTACTAGAGAGTGCTGCAAAGATTGAAGGTCAGAGAGAACCAAGTGCAAAACAACTGTTCAAGAGCCTTTCAAGATTCAAGGAACTTGATGATAGTATAGTAGTATTGCCCGGTCATGGGAGTGGTAGTGCCTGCGGGAAATCATTAGGCGCTGTACCTTTTTCTTCTGTAGGATACGAGAGGAGGAACAACCCTGCCATCAAGTTTGATGATGAACAGGAATTTGTTGATTATATCCTAAAAGATCAACCAGCACCACCCATGTATTTTGCAAGGATGAAGCAAGAGAACCGTGATGGAATGGAATTATACGAGGAGAGAGAACTCACAAAACTCCAAGCTCCAGAAGGAAAACTCTTCTCTATAGGAAAGAAAGCAAAGGGGTCATTATATGCACCCTCTGACGCCGTCACAGAGACAGCAGGAAGCTTCCTTTCAAAAGAAGATAGGATAACATTGTACTCAGAAGATGGCGATTACGAGAAGTACAGGCGAGCATTGATGAAGATAGGGCTTGACAATGTGGTTGGATATGTGGATAATGTCGATGAGGCAGATGACTCTAGCAAAGAAAAGGAGACCATAATGATAGATGTCAGAGGCGAGAAGGAGTACAGGGAAGAGAATCTCGGAACAAAGCTGATACCACATACAAGGATGGCAGAACATCTTGATGAACTGGATAAGGACAAGAAGATACTCCTATTCTGCGCATCAGGGGGAAGGTCAGAAAGTGCTGCAAGCTATCTGAGATCTGAAGGATTCGATGCTGAGAGTATTGGTGGAATTGACGAAGCACGAGAGATGTTAAGCAAGCCATGAGCCAATTTCAAATCTGTCGCCAAGACCAACAAGACAGTCAGCCATATCAATGACAAAGAGCTGCAGGGATTCTTGCAGGATATGAGCTAGAAGACCTAACTTCCATCTTGCCTTTTGTATATCTTCTTCCTATGGCCGACGTCCACGACATGGATTATCATCTTACCATCAATGATATCCAGAATCACCCTATATTCACCGACACGCAATCTGAAATATTTTGATCCTACCAATTTCTTGACAAAAGAATGTGGCCTGATTCTACATCTCTTCAGCGTAGAAACAATCCTTCTCTGAGAATCATGAGGAAGCTTACGCAATTGTTTATCTGCAAAATCTGAGAATATAACTTCATAAGTCATCTTTTCAATCTCTCTTCAACTTCTGCAAGAGTCTTGAACCTTCCTGCCTTTATGTCTGCCTCAGATTTTCTTATATTTTCAAGAGTCTGCTCAGACAACTCTGCTGTGTCTTCTAGAAGATCCCGTATTATCTCTTCATAACTCTCCTTATCATACATCTTGCGAGACTTGAGATCTTCAAGCAATTCTTTGCTTATCTGTATTGTTGTACTTACCATAGCGACCATATAACTCACTATAACTTATAAAATTTACGGTTCCGGGCATATGAATGAGAAATGAATACAGGATATGCGTTGAGCTCATCGCTTCCAGAATACCAATAACGGCTTTATTCCAAACAGAACGACCAGCAGCCCATACCAGTACCA
>CAZJJJ010000079.1:0-3910 GCA_964546295.1 uncultured Methanosarcinales archaeon | reverse complement strand
GACATAGCTGAAAAGATAAACCAGGTCACAGGAAGGGAAACGTTCAGGACCGAACTTGATTGGGTCAATGAGGATCGTACATTTCCCCACATTCCTAACTATGTCGATCCTAATATCATAGGGAATCGTGATCTCTATGAGCTGAATGCCAACGGAGGGGAGTATGGGGTATCCCTGATGGACCAGTCGGTGCTCAACCCCTTCGTTTTCGACACCAGGATGTATGACGAGATATCTGATTATATAGCTCCTAATATGGATGAGAGGGAGATATCGATAGCGATATTCGACTGGATACAGGATAACATAAAGTATCACACTGGTGGAAGACCAGACCAAGGCATAGGCTACAAGAATGCCATTGAGGTCTTTGAAGACAGGACAGGCAATTGCGGTGAGATGGCATTCTTCTATGTTTCTATGGCACGGAGCAAGGGCCTTGAGAGCAATTTTGTAACTGTTGATGTCGATAATAGTGGAGAAAGTGTAGCGCATGCTTCTGCAGGTGTGTTCATCGATGGTGAGCTGATACTGGTGGACCCTGCATATAATACTTATGACATACAGCACCAGGAGTTTGAGGTCCACAATGATGCTGAGGTCATGTTCAATTTCTACCACTGGCGCTAGCGTTTCCGGAAATCTTCCGGCGATTCCCAGGAAATCCTTATAAAAGATGTTGCCATCACGCAGATATAATGATATTGGAGGTACGATATTATGTCAGATGAATATGAGAATATATCAGAAGAGTACGAAAGGGACGATAAGCCGATATATGTCAGGATGGAGCCTGAACCTAGCGGGGAGACTGTTCGTTTTCCAGATACTGTTCTCGTGAAACGTCTGGATTCAAGTTTTGCTGACAAGAAAGTCTATGATTTAGTGCAGAAAGTGTTGGATCCCGACCCAGACACGTTTAACCCTAATGGATACAACACTGACGAGAAGGAGTTGGCAAGTATAATCTCTGGTTGGTATCAAGAAAAGATGAATAATCCTGATTGGAATATGGGTATTACCTTAAGAGGAAAGGATAAGAGTTCTGGAATGTATTATCCGTTGGACATTGAGGAACTGGTTTCTGAATATGACTGGCTTATCTCAAGGGAGGTTGAGACAGACCCGGAAACTAATGACGAGGTGACTTACAAACTTGCAGAACTTACTGTAAGAAAAGTTGCCGGAGGAGGTTATGAAGACATTGAGTGATGATTCGAAGGTGATATGAGGAAGAAGGATGTCTGACTCAAATACAAAAATCGGACCTACAATCCTGGAAAGATTCAGATCCTCTAGGGAACCGTTTGCCATAGTAGATTCACGGTTGTACACTGTTGGTACTGAAGTCAACAAAAAAGGTGCTGATCATTGGAACTATTTGGGTCAGATCTTTCCTCTTTTCGAATCCAACACTATGAAGGAGTTTGAAGAGGAATTCTTCTCAGATAATGAGCAGGTCATAGAGAGATATATGACTGATATGATACGATTCAAGATAATGAAGAGACTGGATTCTGCTCAAAGTTCTGTAAAGAATTCAATGAACTACTATGAACAGCTCAGGGAGAGTTCTGCAGCAAGATTTTTCAATTCCTTTTTCAAAGAGTACTATCGGGAAAACCAGAATGTTGATGCAGGAGAGTATTCTGAAGTGCTTGAAACCATACCAGGTTTCGAAAATCCAGATATCAGGAAGATATCACCAGATAAGACGATAATTGACGACCTGATCTCTTCTGATGGCATATTCTCGGTCGCTGATGAGTGCTACGATATCTTCAGAGGTGGCTCCGAGACCTCTAATGGATACATTAAGGTCAATGGCCAAAGATTTGGATTCGGAGATTCAATCTCGCTTGATGATCTTATCTCAGATTACAGAGGCAAGATACTAAATGAGTTTGAGAAGATTGCCAATGAACACGCTAGTGACATGATCAATCATGCGGATAAGCTTGAGAGAATCGCCAAGAATTTTTCTGATGAAAGCAACATAGGTGATGAAGAAGAAGGATCTGACAGGGTTCTTGGTTTTGAGAAGATAAGAGATAATGAATATTATCTGTATCGTTGGATAGAACCTTTTATAATGAAAAGAGGTGGCAGATACTATGCGTTTGGTTCTGATTATGATTCAAAGGAGAGCAAACGTATAAGAGTAGGAACGACTGTCATACTGGACTCAGATAGGATAATAATCAAGCATAAGCCAATGGTGGACAAGAGAGACTTTCCATATACACACCCTTTCGTCCATAGTGATAGGAGAATATGTTACGGGGACCATGATTTTGATGGCACTAGATTCAATGTTGCATATGATCGAAATGATCCTAATATATATCGAATGCTCTCACAATTGATGGACGCTCCGTTCAACACACTCAGTCTTGGATATACCTCTAGTACAATTTTACCTGTGAAAACTCTAGATAGGTTCGTAACCATAGCCAACACAAAAGAGGAAGCGAAGAGGTATGCGAGAGAAAAGGGTATGGATCCTTCGAAATCAATCCGTAATAATGATGTGTGAAAAAGATGGCAGATACCACAATAGAGAGCATAGTAAGGGAGAATCTGACCCCTATACAGATAACTAGATACGCTTTCGACAAGGCAAATTATGTCTCAAAAAGGATGAGAGATTATTGCAAACCATTATCAAAACCAACGTATGAACTGACCTTCTATCTCATCGGTGAGAATGAGACTGAGAAAGCTATGGTCATTGATGATATCTTCATCGCACATGACCAGAATGTCTCTAGTGAATCCTGCTCATTCTCGGAGAGCGGTGACCTTAAGTCATACCCTGCGATTTACAATGCTGGTAAGAATATCATCGGCTGGGGTCATTCGCATGGTGATTTTGGGATCTTCTTCTCAAGGAAAGATTGGGAAGCTATGAATGGTCTTCTTTTCACAACAAACGCCAGATTGCAGAAATCTTCCTCAAATCGATACAAGCCTGAAATAGTCGATCATGATGGCAAGAAATGCATTAAGATAGGTGGTGACCATGAATACACATTGTTGACTTCAGCAGAGCATGATATCTCTGAATTTGATATATCTGCTGCAGATATACAGGATATCGATCTAAGGTATATGTATGCGATGGTCTTCAATGCCAATATGACTGACCCATATACATTATTGGGATATCGGATAGGGAAAGAGAACCATTACTTAGAGCATATCGGTGCAAAGATTATCGAGGAACGCGGCGGGAAGCTTGATAGGAAAGCAATTGACGGTGAGCTTGAGGAAAGGGTTGTACAGCTCAGGAAATTGAAACCTAAGCTGGATGAAAAACTGAATGAAGAGTACAATAGGATAATGGGCTCGATGAAGTCCGTAGCAAAAAACGTCAAGAACAATTTCGAGGATGAGCAGGGAGAGCATTCGTATGAGAATATAGCGAAAGTCGTCGAGACCTTTGAGACAATACCTCGAGAGATAGAAGAAATCTCTCGTTTCTGGCCCAATGGTAATTATGGAAAGGCCCAAGATAATCTGAATAGAACCTATGAGAGATTGAAGAAGATTGTGAGGAAGAATAGGGGTCAATTGGATTTCATGCTTAATGAGGCAGATATGGACCCTAGAGCATCCATGACAAAAAAGAATATGGAGATGAAGCGATCTCTGAAGAGGCTTATCGATATTTGTAGCTTATGACGGGAATTGATAAAGATGTCATTAGAGGATAACATAATATACCAATGCAACGCTGAGGCCTTCGGCGGTGGTGAATTGGGAAGAGAACGATTGGAGAGACTTAATTCTCTCCATGTAGCTGTGGTAGGTGCAGGGCTGACGGGTCAGATGGTGCTTGCATCACTCTATGGCCTTGGTGTGGGAAACATATACCTCTTTGACAACTCTGAGAAGATACTACGTAATG
>CAZJJJ010000078.1:0-3972 GCA_964546295.1 uncultured Methanosarcinales archaeon | reverse complement strand
GAGATCTTTGAAGATCTTAATGTGCTAGAAGAGAAGAATTATGACGTCGCACTCTTCGACGTCCTCGGGGATGTGGTCTGCGGTGGTTTTGCTGCGCCGATGAGACAAGGTTTTGGTGACAAGATATTCATCGTGATATCTGAGGAGATCATGTCGCTCTATGCTGCTAACAATATACTGCATGCGATCCAGACTTATGAGCACAATGGAATATATTTCGCGGGGTTCATAGTAAATCTCAGGAACAATAAGACAGATCTAGGACACATCAGCAGGTTCATCAAGGCCACGAACACGGACATCATCGCCACTGTACCTCGGAACAAGCTCATTGCAGAAGCAGAAAAGAAGAACATGACCGTGATAGAGGGATACCCTGATTCTGAGATATCCAAGAGATTCAAGAACATATCAGAAAAGATCCTCAAGATCAACAAGGATACAGCAAAGAGACCCATACCTATTGACGATATGACTTTCAATGATGTGATGCTTGGTGAGAACTGACCATATCAGCTTAAAGGAAAAGCAGAAGACTTCAGGACAGCATTGCTGTTCACTCCATGGTTGGCTGACATGTCTGCTCAGAGTGGGCGGTCATTTTTCAGTCATAATACACTCAGATATGAACTGCTCTAATCTGGTCTTCAAAGGTGATTCTGATGATGAGATGTTCGAGAGGATCTTCTGCACCAATATGACCGAAGAAGACATAATCATGGGGAATGGGATCAAAAGACTGGATGAATGCATTGATGCTGTCATGGAGTACAATTCTCCAAAAGATATACTTATCCTTGATAGTTGCATGAGCCAGATAATTGGCGATGATGTCAAAGGCCTGATAACACGGAAAAGAAAGGATATTGACGCCGAACTATATTATAAGGACACATCAGGTCTTGTATTCGAGGATCCTAAGAATATAATAGATGAAGTTGGGCATTTCCTGCTGGAGATGATTGATGTAGAGGAAAGAGATAGGGACAGAGGTGCGGAGATCCTCATAAATATAATAGGATTCGAATATTACCAAGATAATGAGAGAGTGAAAGATTTCTTCGATGAATTGGGAAAGATGGGGATAAAAGTGAATACGGTCATAGGACCTAAATCCGGTATCGAGGAATGGGCTCGCTCATTGGACGCGGACCTCAATGTGAGTTTTGACAAGAGGCTCTACAATAAGGTCATGAGTATTTTCGAAGAGAAACACGGGCTCGAGACCATAGAAGTCCCTTTCCCTGTAGGGCTGGGACCGACGATAAGGTTCATCAATAAGATCTGTGAGAAGATGGACACAGACCACAATGATAAGATAAAGGTTCTGCAGGATGACATAGAGAATGCTAGATCATATCTCGAGAAGAACTCTGATGCATTGAGAGAGAAGAAGGTGATATACAACATAGCATCGAACATGGATTTTACGGTGAGCAATTCTGCAAGAGAGGGTCTACTCATGCTCGACTTCTTCAAAGAATTAGGTTGCGATGTTGAGATACTGATACAAGGAAATCCTGAAGATGAGCATAAGCGAGATGTCGAGGAGACACTCAGTTCGATAGGTATAGAAGAGAAGTTTACTCTTTTCGGCCATTGCGGAGACGGATACAAGTTCCTTGATGGAAATAAAGATACGATAGTATATGGTGCCACATTACTTATGGCTCAAGCAGTAGAGATGGGAAACAGATTCATGGCTTACGAGGAGATATTACCTGGCATATCAGCCATGAAGAAGAATATTGACAAGGTGATAGGGAAACATGAGCATTGATAGGTTCAGGATCAAACCTAGTAGCTATACGGCGATGCACGGATCTTTTGTAGCTTCGCACTGCATATCAGATAGTCTCATATTCCTCAGCCTAGGTATCGGATGTAAAGCACAGCTCCCTCATTATATGGGGGGCCATGAGTTAGATAACAATTTTGTCTCAAGAATGGGCTGGGCCGAGATGGATGGCGATGATCTGATACAAGGCAACACATCTAAGATACATAGTAACATGTTAGGTCAGATAGATAGGAACAATGCAAGATTCTTCCCTGTGGTAATATCTCCAGTAGTGAAGACCATAGGCATGGATTCTCTTGTGAAGCAGACTGCAGAGAGACTCAGAGAGAGCACAGGGACAGAAGTCAGATATGTCGAGTTGTCAGGAGCTGAAAGTGATTTCTGGGAAGGATATAATGGGATAATAAGAAGCTACCTCGAGACATTGGACTGGAGTCAACCCGTAGAAAGGAAGACTGTCAACATATTCGGGTATCCTTTCGACAGATATGAGATGGAGCATGGAGCGAACATAAAAGAGCTCAGGAAGATGCTTGCAAAGATAGGTGTGAAGACTCAAGCCATATTCCTTTCTGGGACCAGCACTCAAGACCTCTCAAGAGCGGTAAGGGCCGAATACAACATAATACTTCCACACGCTAGCGATATGGGTGGTTTCCTGGAGAAGATCACCAAGAGAGAATCGATATATCTTGAGCATCCCATAGGGAAGACCAACACCAGAAGATTCCTAATGGCAATGTCGAATAAGCTAAAGAGAGGAAGAAGACAGCTTCTTGAGTATATAGATGAAGAAGAGAAAACACTTGCTCCAATATTGGAGAGGACCAAGGAGGTCTTCAGAGAAAAGAAGATAGGTCTTGTGCTTGACATCCCTTACATTGGTGCACTCTCATCATTCTTGAAGGAATTGGATGCCAGCATATCATTCATAGCCATACGGGACAGGCACTTTGGGGGGAGGACGATGCTGGATAGGATACTCAAGGCATACTCGATAGGAGAGGAGGACATCCTTGTGCTTGATTCTCCTTCAATGAGAGAGATAATAAGTGCAGTCACAGACAAGAATCTTGATCTTGTTATAGGTTCTGGGGCAGACATACAGCATATCAGACGAAAGACAGATACGAGAACAATGATATTCGGATTTCCAAGTTATGGGAAACATTATACAGAGAAAGAAGCACCCTTCTTAGGTTTTGGAGGCATGAAGAACCTCTCTGAAGAGCTTACGGAGTGCATTACGGAGGAGGATCATATATGAGAGATGCGTACATACTCATGCTCATGGATTGCAACCAAGATTGCCTGTTCTGCTCAATGCCGAAGAATGAGAATTATCTATCCAGAGAAGAGATAAGAGCAAAGATAGACAAGTATGCGGATGAAGGTTATGATCAGGTGACCCTGACAGGAGGAGAACCTACGTTACATCCTGACCTGTTAGAGATGATAACCTATGTGAAATCTAAGAATATGTCTGTCAGAGTGGTGACAAACGGATCTAATCTGGATAGGAGTCTCATCGACAGGATGATAAGTGCAGGGCTCGACTATTTTGTCCTATCTGTGCATACTTTCGAGCAGGATAAAGCAAGAAAGCTTTCCGACTATGATGAGTATGATATCGAAGCAATATTCGGGAGCATCAACTACATCCTCAAGAAGACCAGTATCCCATTATATATGAACATCACCGTGAACAAGCTGAACTACAAGGAACTTCCTGAGATGTGCAAGAAGATCGTGAAAGATTTCCCGAACGTGCACCTCATCAATTTCAACTATGTAGACATATTCGGCAATGTCACTCAGAAGGATAACGTTGAAGAGGTAGGCATCCAGTATTTCAGGTCAGAGCTCTATTTGAGAAGGGCATTCACGATCCTGAAGAAGAACGGCGTGAACTTCAGAGCCGAACGGATACCTCTCTGCTATCTTGTGGGTTTCGAGGAATATTCCAGCGATTTCAATAGGATTATGGAACATGAGAGGCCGAAGACAGATTTCGTCGATAAGCGCATGTCTGAGACAACTCCGGATGATTACAAGAAAGCAAGACAATGTTCTCACTGCAGCTACGGACGGTATTGTTTTGGTGTGAACAAGAATTATAGCAGGACATACGGCACGAAAGAGCTGTATCCTATATTCCACAAGATACCTGA
>CAZJJJ010000077.1:0-4000 GCA_964546295.1 uncultured Methanosarcinales archaeon | reverse complement strand
CTGATCACACAGAAGGGAGGAGAGCTATTGTATTATGACTTCGATTCTATTGAAGAGATATCCAGCATTCCAGAGGTTGTCAGCTCTGGCCAAGGCGGACTGTTGGATGTCGATCATGACGATGGATACGTCTATATCACTTATTCTGCTTCTGGTCAAGGAGGAGCAGCTACACGTTTGGGAAGAGGAAGATTAGACCTTGACTCTCTAGCGTTGGAAGATTTCGAGGTGTTGAGGACAATTGAGCCTTTCGTCTCGGGAGGCTCTCATTTCGGTTCTCGTGTCATGATTGTCGGCGACTATCTGTATATGACCACTGGTGATCGGGGCTCTAAGGATTTCAGTGAAGAGCATCCCTCCCAAGACACATCCAATGAGCTCGGGGCAGTCATAAGATTGTACCGGAACGGATCAGTACCACAAGACAACCCTTTCGTGGATGAAGAGGGATTTGTCGATTCCATCTACACGTATGGACATCGAAATGTCCAAGGTCTTGCTCTCTATGAGGATGAGATATGGATAAGCGAGCATGGAGAACAGGACGGAGATATGATCCATAAGCTGACCGCTGGCGGTAACTATGGCTGGCCACTTGTGCATTATGGTTGCACGTATGTCAGAGGTGCAGAGATCGGTGGTCTTGCTCATGAGAGAGAAGATATTGTAGACCCGATACATTACTGGGAGTGTAATACTGGAGGTTTCCCACCGGCAGGCATGGACTTCTATGATGACAGGCTTTTCCTTGGAGGTCTTAGGTCGCAATACCTTGCAGAGTTCGAGTTCACAGATGATGGTGGTCTGCAAGAGACTGAGAGCTATCTGGAAGGCCACAGGGTAAGAGATGTCATGGCCTATGATGAAGGAGTATATGCATTGACTGATGGTGGACTTCTGGTCAGGATACCTATTAGTTGACACAACATGTTGTGTCTGTTGAATGGTAAAGTTCTGTATATTGTGTTTTAAACAAAAAATATATAAATATCCCGTTCTGAATGAGTGCTATGAAAATAACAGAGATAAAGAAACGGAATCAGTCTATAGTGCCGTTCGACAAGACCAAGATTGCCACAGCCATACAGAAAGCCATGCAAGCAACAGGTGAAGGGGGCACTGAAGATATTGATAGTATGGTCGAAGAGGTCGTGGAGATCCTGGACGTGATGAAAGAGCGAGATAACAAGTATGTCCCTTCTGTAGAAGGCATCCAGAATATAGTCGAAGAGGTCCTTATGAAAAGCAAATTCCATCAGACCGCGAAAGCATACATTTTGTATAGGAACAAGAGATCGCAGCAGAGACAACCAGATATATTCCAACCTCGGATCAGCTTAAAACCCTACGAGTATCCCGAGCTGATTGAGTATGTCGATGCTATCAGGCATTCATACTGGATACATACAGAATTCAAGTTTGATGGAGATATCCAAGATTTCAAGGTCCGACTTTCAGAGCAAGAAAGGGATGCTATCCGTAAGACGATGCTCGCCATCTCCCAGATTGAGGTCGCGGTAAAAACATTTTGGGGGAACATATACAATAGATTGCCAAAACCTGAGATTGGTTCCGTAGGTGCAACATTCTCAGAGAGTGAGGTCCGACATCATGACGCATACTCGCACCTCTTAGAGATTCTCGGACTGAATGAAGAATTCGAGAAATTAAAGGATGAGCCTGTAATCATGCAGCGCATTGATTATCTAGAGTCTGTGCTAAGACGTGCCAGATCTGATGATAAGAGGGAATACACAGAGTCAATCCTTCTGTTCTCATTGTTCATTGAACATGTATCCTTGTTCTCTCAGTTCCTCATCATCATGTCATTCAATAAATACAAAAACCAGTTCAAGGGCATATCTAATGTCGTAGAGGCCACTTCTAAAGAGGAGCAGATACATGGTGATTTTGGCATTGATATCATCAATATCATAAAACGAGAGAACCCTGAATGGTTTGACGATTCTCACAAGAAGCTTGTCCAGGATATGTGCCTGCAAGCATATGATTCAGAGAGCAGGATCATCGATTGGATATTCGAGAAAGGAGAATTTGATTTCCTCCCGAAAAAAATCATCAAGGAATTCATCAAGAACAGGTTCAACAATTCTTTGGAAAGCATAGGAGTTCCAAAGATATTTGACACCGATGCGAAATTGGTACAAGAGACTGAATGGTTCGATGAAGAGGTCATCGCTACAAAACATGTTGATTTCTTCGCAAAACGTTCAATAAATTATACCAAGAAGAGCAGAAGTGTCACAAGCGAAGATCTTTTTTAGGAAAAAGAGGGAAGTTTTATGGAATGGTTAACAGAAAATAGTAGGAAATTTCTTGAAAGAGGGTACCTATCAGAGGGTGAGACCCCAGAGGGTCGGATAAGAGCGATAGCCAAAAGGGCTGAAGAGATCTTGAAGATTGATGGATATGCGGATAAGTTTTATGATTACATGTCGAGAGGGTTCTTCTCTCTGGCATCTCCGGTATGGGCCAATTTCGGTAAGAAAAGAGGATTGCCGATCAGCTGCTTCGGTTCTTGCATAGAAGACGACATGGGAAGTATCCTTTTCAGCCAGGCTGAAGCAGGCATGATGTCAAAACTAGGAGGAGGTACTTCTGGTTATTTTGGGAAATTACGGGGACGAGGAGCTGAAATAACGGATAATGGTCCATCCTCCGGCTCAGTCCATTTCATGAGATTGTTTGAGACATTGGTAGATATAGTAAGCCAAGGAAGTACAAGGCGAGGACATTTCTCACCATATCTGCCCATCGAGCATCCGGACGCCAGCGAATTCTTGGAGATAGGTTCTGAAGGTAATTTCATCCAGAAATTGACGCACGGCGTATGCATAACCGACGATTGGATGCAGGCGATGATTGATGGTGATGAAGAGAAAAGAGCGATGTGGGCAAAAGTCATCCAGATGCGGATGGAGAAAGGATACCCGTATATATTCTTTACAGATAATGCAAACAAGACTGTTGATGTCTATAAGGAAAATGATATGAAGATTTTTGCAAGTAATATGTGCACAGAGATAATGCTGCCTAGTGATTCTGATCATTCATTCACTTGCGTATTATCATCTGTCAATGTATTACACTACGACGAGATGAAGGACACCGATGCTGTTGAGACATTGGTATATTTCCTTGACGCTGTCGTGACGGAATTCATTGAGAAGCTTGAAGCCTACAGAGATTCTGGTAAGCAGGACGATCATAAGACGTTCCTGTTCATGGAGAGAGCATACAATTTCGCGAAAAATCATCGTGCATTAGGATTAGGAGTCTTAGGATGGCATTCTCTTCTGCAATCAAAGATGATAAGTTTTGAGTCGCAAGAGGCCGCCGAGCTTAATCTGGATATATTCAAGTTCGTGAAAGAAAGGTCCTACAAAGCTTCTGAAGAGCTTGCAAAGATGTTTGGTGAGCCTAAGCTGTTGAAAGGGTATGGAAGGCGAAACACCACATTGAATGCTATAGCCCCCACAACATCTTCCGCTTTCATCCTTGGTCAAGTATCCCAAGGCATAGAACCTGTATGGAGCAATTCATACGTTAAAGATATCCAGAAGATCAAGACCACGATAAAGAATCCGTTCCTGTTCAAGCTTCTTGAGAAGAAATCCAAGAACGAGCCCGAGGTATGGAAGAGTATCCGGGATCATGACGGATCTGTGCAACATCTGGATTTCCTGACAGAAAAGGAGAAAGAGGTATTCAAGACATATCCTGAGATCGATCAGTCGAAGATTGTAGCCCAGGCGGCTGCAAGGCAGCAGTTCATTGATCAAGGGCAATCCCTGAACCTAATGTTCAATCCAGAGATCCCTGTAAAAGAGATGAACAAGGTCTATATCCAAGCTTGGAGGCTTGGGATAAAATCATTGTATTACCAGCATAGTACAAACGCTGCGCAGAAATTCAGTCAGAAGAAGATATGCGATTCGTGTGAAGCATGATGCATTGTACAAAAGGATTAAATAAAAGC
>CAZJJJ010000076.1:0-4101 GCA_964546295.1 uncultured Methanosarcinales archaeon | reverse complement strand
ACTGATGCGATTTTCCAAAGATTACATTTTTGTAGCATACATAACAATAATGTATTGGTTTTTATAAGATTATCTGTTGGAATCTACCATCATGAGAACATTTCTATAGATTTTTATATCTCTCTTGCTTCTTGAAGATTATGGATCATATCAGTATTCTGCAAAAGATAATGGCTGATCTCGGGCAACCATTCTCTCAAGATAGGCTGGTCGAGCATGGTCAAGGGTATAACAACAGGGTATTCTCTATCGACCGATACTCTATAAAGCTCGTCGATTCTAATCTGAAGGGCGTGATCAAGGATGTCAGGCTAAGAGAATACATATTGTCAGAGCTTGCCGATTTTCCCATACCAAAGACAATCCTTTTTGATGATTCTAAAAAATCAGTACCCATCCCTTTCCTCGTCATGGAAAGATTGGGCAGCTCTAATCTTAAGGATAGTGTTCCTAAAGGCGATGCACTGAAGAGAGTACTGTATGATCTGGGAAGATTGAAAGCAATGCTCAATAGCATAAAATCAAGCAGCTATGGCGACATAGCTCCTGACCTTTCCATAGATCCGTCTTTCAAGGACTGGAAAGGAAAGATCTCTCGTGACTTCGATACTTTAATGGATAAACTATCTGCTAGAGGGCTGATTGATGAGGACCTCTTGCCTAAGATAAAGGATTTCTGGAGATTGCACAAGGCTCTCTTGAAACATGAGAGCTCCCCTTGCCTGTGCCATGGTGACACTTCGGCTTCTAATATCTTATTGTCCGATGATGATTCTCTATGCGGCCTGATCGACTTCGAGTATGCGAACTGGGGAGGAGCTGTACGTGACATGTTCAGCAGCGTGAGGACAAACATCATAACAGACAACCCTGAGCCGATGATAGAAGGCTACTCGACGATACAGCCCATCACTAGGGATTACAAGGGGCTTATGCGCATATATCAGCTCATATCGAACATGCGGTGGCTCAAGGAGATACCGAAGATGGCTTGGCGGGACCTGTCTCAAGGAGAGGCTGTGCGTAGGAAGGAGAAGATAAGGTTGAAGTGCACTAAGAATATACTAAGATTGATTGAGGGTTGATGACCATTCCTTGGCTTCTTCCAGTGTGCTGTACTCGTTCTCCGAGACGAATTCTCTTAGCTTGTCCTTGAGCATAAGGTTGTTGTGCATACGTCTGATGATATCGTCATAGTTCTCAGATTTCTTCCTATAATCTTGTAAGAGTTATCTTGTCTCTTTCTTTATTGATATTGTTGTATTGGTCATTGTGAATCTTCGTTATGTTCTTTACTTTTCATCTTTAGGTATTCATCCCTTGTCATTGTTGAACTCTTTATCTGTGAGTCTATTATGATATTCTGCTGTCTGCTCCAATCCTTGTCGTCATGGGTTCTTACGAATTCCGCCCATCTCTCTACGAAAGCTATCCTATCATCCCTATTCTTCTCTTTGAATCCCATCAATCATAGCCTCATATCTTCTCATCTTGTCTTTGTCCATGTGGTCTTTTGCGATGACCCTGAGGTGTCTTGCATCTTCAACATCTTTATCAGACCCTAGGATCTTCTCTTTGAATACTATCTGGAGCTCTATTGGAGATATCTTCAGTGCCTCATCACCTAATCTTACAGAAACAGGATCTCTTATGGCTGCATCATGGATGATATTATCCACGAACTTCACTTCCATGTTCGGTATCACTTCTCCTTTCCGTGCAAACCTGATATTGGTCTTCTCTTCTGTGAGATAGGAGAACATCTCTTCCTTGTCATCAGATACTATGCATTCAAAGCCGTTATCAGTGATATCATCTGCAAGCTTGAAGAACTCTTCTCTTCCCATCTTTGGTATGAGTATGTTGATGTCTTCGCTTCCTCTGGATCTCCCTAATAGTATTGACACATAACCACTGACAAGGACATAGTCGCAATGTCTCTCTATTATCTTCACAAAATCTAGTGCAAAATTGTCTAGTTCGGATTTCTCTTTCTCTAGTGTTATCTCACTGCGGGAGACGAATATCATATCGTGTGTAGTCATGCCAGATATTAAAATCCTATTCTTTTTAATTCTCACAGGCAAGAGTGTCTTGTGGATTGTGAAGCTATAGTACTTCATTCATCTTTTTTGTGAATCTTATCACTTTCTCAGCATACTCTTTATCAACAATTGTCCCATAGTATATTATCCCATTCCTGAAGTATCTCATTTGGTCCATGAAGCTTATATCTCTATCTTTGAGATTGAGGGTTTTGAGGTACGATACTTCAGCCTCATGTGCTCCTCTACCCGAAGAATATAACCCTTGTTCCAACATCCTTGCTCTAATCTTCTCCATGATTATGTCATAGGATATCTTCACCAGATCGTTAGAGTTCTCATCGTCAATCCCTATTATTTCTGTTATCTTCTTCAGATGATTAAGGCTATTTTCTGATGAAATCCTGAGTGATTCAGCTCTTGAATTATCAGGTTCAATTTCTCTGACTATGCCTTCTTTGATATATTCTTTGAAATCTTTTACCATCAAAGCTCCACTCCTCCTTGAAGTATGATCCCATTGCAGAGGTTCTCCTTGAGGTGTTTGTCGATTTTCTTCCAAGATGTGAAAAAACTGATATTGATGGTCCTTTCAAGTTTGCTCTCGTACTCTGCGAGATTGACATCTCTACTCTTTGAATCGACGATTGCGATGTCGATATCTGAGTCTATGGTGTCCTCTCCTCTTGAATAGGAACCGAAGAGGATTATTGTTGTTCCTGGGAAGATCCTCTCAAGTTCTTCATATAGACCTGTCTCGTAGATCTGTTGGAGGTTGTAGACTCTCTTGAGCGGTTTCACTTTCCTGTTGCCTGTATTCAGAGATATGGACCATCTCCTTGATTCCGGATCCTGGTATGTCCTTATAAGTTCTGCTTCACTCAGTCTCGGCAGAGATTTCATTATTGCAGGTTCAGATACACCCAGTAGTTTAGCCAGTCTTCTCTGATTGAGCTCTTTCCCTGATTTCCTGGACATTTCAGCCAATATGTCCTGCTGCAGTTTTGTCATATCTTTTATGTTAACCATAGTTAAGATATATTAACTTATATTAATATATAAAACTTATTGATGTGAAAGGTTTCTTTCTTTATTAAATCCTGTTGAAGAGTGTCTTGTGGATTGTGGGAACAGCATGGGAAAGATTCTTAATTCATTCTAAGTTTATATCCACATGGAGTCAATATTCTGGAGATTCTATGTTGTTGAGGTATTGAGAGCATTATGGCTGACTTTGCCTATCACCACCATATTCTATTTCAATAATTTTGATTTCTCGCAGATTGGGTTAGCCGAATCACTTCTGGCTTTCTGCTATTTCACAAAGAATTAGTCAGCTTTCGCATAATATTCTGTGAAATAGTTCATTTTTGTGCGATATTTATGAGTATCAGTGCGAAAAGTACTGCTAATCGCTCATCATCTCTCTCTTCGTAACCTTTTGTCATGCTCACATACATGGATGTGAATCCTATGGGGATATCGAATCCCAGCCCATGCCTCTCGAAATACCATTGAGCAATCAATCTTGTCGTCCTGGAGTTACCATCTATGAAAGGATGTATATGCTGGAACTGGTTGTGTATGTAAGCAGCCTTCTTGCATAATTCTTGAAGTCCTTTCTTCGAATGATTGTTGATCATGGGTATAAGCTTCCTTAGCTCTTCATCTATCTTTCTGTAGCTGCATATTTTGAATCTCTCATTATTCCTGATAGTCACTTCTTCCTCTCTGAAAGTTCCAGAGTGCTCCTCATGGCTCATGATTGCGTCATGGACATCTAATACGTCTTCTCTGCTCATCTTCTCTTTTCCGCTTATCAGATTTATCCCCTTCTTGTAGTTCATAGCTTCAAGGATATCTTTCGGGTTTATCTCATCAGAAAGTATCTCATCTTTCAGGAGCTTCTGTGTCTGTCTCAGTGTCAGTAGATTACCTTCGAGCTGGAGGCTGGTATGTATGAAGGGCACAATATCTTCTATTCTTTTTTTTGGTCTTATCTTCTCAAGCTTCTTGTATATCTCCTTGTCTGGAAGTCTTATCTTGTTATAGCTCT
>CAZJJJ010000075.1:0-4148 GCA_964546295.1 uncultured Methanosarcinales archaeon | reverse complement strand
TTATGTCACTTTCAATAGAGAATTGAAGAAAATAAAGACATAAAATGGAAATAAGTAGTAAAAAAAGACCAGAAGAGAAAGCGAAAATAGAGGAGAAAGATAAGCTTATAATCAGAGAACTGATCAAGAAGCCCAGAATATCTGATAGTGTTATTAGCAAGAATACAGGCATTCCTATAAAGACAGTCAACAGAAGAAGAAAATATCTTGAGGAGAGCAATACGCTTAATTATATGACATTCGTCAACAATTTCCCAAGCGGAACTGCAAGATTCAACTCAATGGCCCTCTACACAATCCAATTTGATTATGGTGCGACTACAGAAGGATTAAGGAAAATAATCACATCACAAGAGTATAATCAACACCCCATTATCATCAAACACGTCATGCTGGACATGGTCGGCGAGAAAGAAGGGATGGTAACCTATACGTTTATCATCACAAGTAGGGCGCATGAGGATCTTGTTGAGATTCTGAATGCAGATATAGTGCCCATGATGAAGCGCTATATGGGTAATGATTCCATAAGGAAGATAGAAGAGAATCCCCTACGCACTGTGAACCGGACAGGGCACAATAATTTCATGATAAGGAAATTCAACGGCGAAAGCATAAATCTCAAGGACTCGGACATATTCATATGGGATTAGCATCCTAGCAAAATATGTCAATTTGTCTCTACAAAAGAGAATACCTATGATAAAAACATATGATTGCAGAGCAACTTTTTTTGGATAGCTTACAGTAGAAGGGCAAGAGATGAGAATCATGAGAGTAAAGATGGTGCGCCACATTGCATATCCTGCACTTTTTATCTTGCTATACATATCCATGCTACCCTGTGCTGAGGCCATTGACATCCCTGATGATCATGTCCTGTACAATAGCTGGGTATTGCCTGGAAGGAACCTTACGATGCTCGGTGAGACCATAGAATTCCACGGTTTCAAGGATACGGATGATCGCATGATAATTGAGGCGACAGGAGAAAGGCTCACGATGGGCATAGGGGATGAGAAAGAAACTGCTGACTTCAGGTTCCATGTGAAAGAATCAAGGTTCGATCTCGATATGCTTGACCAGGTAGGCAGATACGATATGCCCTGGTATGGTAAGATCCCTAGAGGAAGCATCTCACGCATCTACTCCTTCCATGTCAGGATAGAACTGCTCAGGCCAATCCTTGAATTCAGAAGGACAATCAATGATGTACCGAATCATGGTGATCTTACAGAGATTGAAGCCAATATAGACGAGAAGTTCAACGTCTCACTCGAGATCCTTAACCACGGGATGGATGATACGGACTTCCTCCACAAGGAGACCATTCCTGAAGGCTCTAAGATAATCATTAACTCCACGAGAGGTGTATCTGTCGAAAAGAGGGATGGATACATAGAGATTACAGGGAATACAGAGGATGAGCCTGCAGTCAACTACACGATAGTGCCAGGAGGAGACATGGATTTCAGTTTTGATTCTGAAGCACAGATAACCCATGGGAGACGGAATTTCACATACAAAGAGCGGAACAAGACAAGTCTTAGTATAGATTCAGGGGTGGATATGATGCTTGGTTTCTATAACGGCGCTATATTCAGGAATAGGGACAGGTCTGCTTCTGTAGGAGAAGAGATCATGATAGGTGGGTTCATAGAGAATGAGAGGGATGAGCCGATCGATGGAAAGATCAGGATCGATTTTCCCGGCGGGGAAAGTGAAGTCTCATTCAAGGAAGATGGGAGAAGGTATCTTGATGAGGTATTCAGTGAAGAGACCTGGATCGAGAACAACACAAAACATAAGAGAGTGTTCAAGGCAGCATTCATGCAGACAGGTGAATACAGATTTGATGTCACATTAGAGGCTGAGACAAAGCACGGCAAGATCTCCATGAATGATAGTCTTATTCTAGATGTGAGGTTTGACAAGCCCAGACCAAAGGCTGTATTCAACAGCAGTGGGATGAACGAGACCATAGAGATGACGATATTCCTTGAATCGGACGAGGCAAGAGATGTCGATGAGATACTGGTTGATATAATCCTTTCAGAGGATGGATACAGGGAAGAATTCTCCTACAGATACAATGAGATCCGGCTCAATGAAAGATTCCTGCTCAACAGCATATCAAGACACATCATGAACAGCAGCAACTTCAATGTGGAAATAAAAGGCCACATCATAACACCTTACGGCGAGTTGTTCAGTTTCATGGATAATATAAGCATAGGAGACGGCCATACTCGCAATTACAGGAACGAGAGATCTGAGATTATGCATATGAATAACCTGGATGAGAGGTATGAGAACGTAGATGCCTTTGCCAGGCCAGGAAGACGCGATGGGATGATGGTCAATATCGTCGGTTTCGTGACTGGGTCAGGAGGAGGTAGACATAGTCCTATCGTAAGCGCCGTGGTACTCTTCATGATAATCCTTACCATACAGATCATGATATTCAAGAAAAGAAAAAGAAACTAATTATGCCATATGGAAAGACTTCAAAAGCTTTATAAATCATTCAGGACTCTTGAAATACCATGTCAGCAAAGCTCAACACTTCTCTTGACGATGATGCCATGCCTTCCGAAGAGGATATCTTCTCGCTTGATGGCGTCCCAAAGGATCAGAGGCAGCACAAGATATTTGATATGCTGATGGACAAGGACGAGATCTCATGGCAGTCCATCCTGAAGGACCTTGTAAAGACCGAGCAGATGGATCCTTGGGATGTCGATATCAAGCTGCTGTGTGATAAGTTCGTAGAGACCGTCAAGACATTCGAGAAGATGCATTTCAATGTCTCTGGGAAGATCCTCCTGGCTACGGCAATCCTCCTCAAGATGAAAGCAGACAAGCTCCTGACCTCTGACATCCATGCTATGGACCAGCTGATCGATTTCGTTGAGAACCAACAGGAAGAATACGAGACTGGTGATGATGAGCTTGAGATGGAGCTGATGAATAATGAGTATGTGCCGCAGGACAAGAGAGATATACTGGTTCCTAGGACCCCTCAGCCCAGAAAGAGGAAAGTGTCTATCTTCGATCTTGTAGAAGCACTCGAGAAAGCGCTCGAGGTCAAGCAGAGGAGACCTGTAAAGACAGAGACATATAGAGAAGTAGATGTCCCTAAGAAGAAAGTCGATATCAATGAGCTCATGACCTCTGTGCACAAGACCATAATGAAGCTCCTGAATGGAAGAAAGTCATTGAAATTCGCAGAGATCATCCCTTCTGATGCAAAAGAGGACCAGATCATGACGTTCATGCCGATGCTACATCTCTCTTACCAGAGACGTATAGAGCTTGAGCAGGAAAATCACTTCGGCCCGATAGATGTTTACCTGCTTAGCAATGAGCTTCCTGAGAGCATCGCAGAGAATGTCGAAGAGAAAGGGGAACCGAAGGCAATCGAGAAGCTTGAGAGCAAGAAGAAAAATAAGAAAAAGAACAAGAACAAGTGATAAAATAGTTCTAGAATAATCATACTTTCTTTGGGGATGCTGACAAAATTTTATAAAGAAACTATCATTTACAGCTCAAAATGCAGATTCCAAAAAAATACGACCCTAAAGAGACAGAGGAGAGATGGCGAAAATATTGGGAAGAGAACGGTACCTACAGGTTCGACCCCGATACAGATAAAGAGATTTTCTCAATCGATACACCACCTCCAACAGTCTCTGGAAAGATGCATATAGGTCATGCATTCTCCTATTCGCAACAGGACTTCGTCGCCAGATATAAGCGTATGAAGGGAAACGAGCTCTTCTTCCCTTTCGGGACTGATGATAATGGGTTACCTACAGAACGTCTCATCGAGAAGACAAAAGGTGTGAAGGCCACGAAGATGGATCGGCAGGAGTTCATAGAGCTCTGCCTCAAGACTCTTGATGAGGAGCTTAGACCAGAATATCTTCAGGATTGGAAACGCATCGGGTTCTCTGCAGATTTCGATGTATTCTATTCCACAATCAACGACATGAGCAGGAAGATATCACAGAGGGCCTTCCTGGACCTTGTGAAGAAAGACAGAGTGTATAAGAAAGCCAGCCCTGTCATGTGGGATCCTGTGATGGAGACGGCATTATCTCAGGTCGAGGTTGAAGACAAGGAAGTGAAGAGCACCTTCAATGATA
>CAZJJJ010000074.1:0-4245 GCA_964546295.1 uncultured Methanosarcinales archaeon | reverse complement strand
GAATTGCTCAATGGTGGGCATGTGTGGTGAGGGAGATTACTTGAGAATGAGTGCACGTGGCACTTTGGATCCATGTCTCCATAGAGATGATCTCAAGATTACTGTGGCGTCTGATGATTCTGTTGATTTGATGATGAAGAAGCTTGCTCTAGGTTTTAGGAGAATCGAATACGATGATTTATGAGGTGTAAAAAAGTGGAAATTGAATTGAGGGCGATGGTGGAGAAAGATATTGAAGATAGTATTGTACGGATGGGTGCTGAAAAAGTCAAAGATTCGCACCAGTCAGATGAATATTTCAAGTTCTCACTCGACTCTGAAAGGAGACTTGTCATAAGGATTCGAAGGAAAGAAGGTGGAAGCACCTATCTGACCTTCAAAGGGTCCTCAGAGGATGAGGATGACATAGCTTGGCAGGAATGGGAGCAAGAGATAGAAGATGATGAAGTGCTCAAGAAGCTTCTTTTGTCCAACGGACTAGAGCTTGTCGTGGCAATTGATAAGAAGCGCGGAACATACAAATATGAAGATTTTGAGATTAATGTCGATGACATCAAGGGACTGGGTACCTTTATCGAGGTTGAACTCCTAAGTGATAATGTAGATGAAGGTAAGAAGAAGATTCAGGATCTTCTTTTCAATCAATTGGAGATTCCCAGAGAAAATGTGATAAATGAAGGGTACGTTCCTCTCATGCTCAAGAAGATTGCTGAAAAGGATCAATAGATATCTGTTATGTATCTTTCGTAATCGTTCAAAATAACAGGATCGCCAACTTTTTTTCCTAATGAGCTCTTTGCGATTGGAGCCTTTGGGTTTATCACAGTTATTTTTTCGCCCGATGCAACAATATCCATGCCTCTAGAATATGGTACTACAAAATATGTATTAGAAGTAGTATTCTCCTTATCTGACAAAGTGAAGATTGCACCTGCTGACACGATGTTGTAACTTTCTTCTGGATTGAATCTACTGACTTGATCAAGTGAATTCTTGAGATCAATTACTTTCTGAGCTAATCCATCGGTAAGGTATCCCATTTCTGTCTTTGTGCTGTCATACCTAGTCTGCATTCTCCCTTCCGATTCAATCGTTTCTTTTTTTGCGGAGCTATGAGATTTAAGTATCGATTCAAGCGTCCTTTCCATCTCTTCCCCTACCTTTCTAATAGCATATGCTTTATCAACCATTCATCAACACAAGTCCCGAGAACAACAGATAATATATAAATTTTTTATATAAGATATCTGTAATCTCTTCTCTATCGCACGTTAAACTTAGTTCTGTATGGGGAATTTTTATAAATAGGGTCCTGTTTTTATATCCAGATGAAGGACAGCAAATTTCTTGTGCATTGGGCGGACAGTGTAGCGAAACGTGTTATCTCTACAAAAGGTGACAAGAAGAAGTATGTTGTTGCTGCTGGCATTACGCCTTCTGGAATAATACATATAGGTAATTTCAGGGAGATAATAACTGTTGATCTTGTGGCTCGTGCCCTGAGGGATGCAGGAAAGGAAGTCCGGTATGTATACTCTTGGGATGACTATGATGTGTTCAGGAAGGTGCCAAAGGGTATGCCTGAGCAGGAGATGCTGAAGAAGTATCTCAGGAAACCTATAGTAGACATCCCTGATCCTTTCGGCACGGAAGAGAGTTACGCTAGGCATCATGAGGTAGAGATCGAGAAGGCTCTACCTAAAGTGGGTGTCAAGCCAGAATATCTCTATCAGGCCCAGAAGTATAGGAATCTGGAGTACGTTGATGGTATAAGGACGGCGTTGCAGAACAAGGACAAGATACGGGCAATCCTCAACAAGTACAGGAAAGAACCTTTGGGAGATGATTGGATGCCGCTCCTTGGCTACGATCCGGAAACTAACGATGATGAGGTAGAGTTCTCTGATTATGATGGGAAGGATACGCTGAAGATGAGAAAAGTCGGAACAGAGGAATGGAAGACTATCAATATCAGCGAAGCACCTTTCCTGAAACTTCCTTGGCGTGTCGATTGGCCGATGCGATGGGCGCATGAGAAAGTGGATTTCGAGCCAGGTGGCAAAGAGCATTCTACCGAAGGCGGTTCTTATAGCACTGCAAAAGACATAGTCAAGCTGTTCGGATGGACAGCTCCAGAATACGAGAAGTATGATTTCATTACCATAAAAGGTGCTGGAGGGAAGATCTCATCCTCGCTCGGTAATGTGATAACGATCCAGGACTGCCTTGAGGTCTATGAGCCGGCATTATTGCGCTGGCTGTTCGCAGGGACACGTCCAGGGACAGAGTTCGCCATATCCTTCGACCTTGACGTGATAAAGCTCTACGAGGACTTCGACAAGTGCGAGAGGATATATTTTGGAGTACAAGAGGCAAAAGAGAAGGAGTACATAAAGCAGAGGCGTATCTATGAGCTGAGCTGTGTAGCCGAACCTCCGGAAGAGATGCCCTTCCAGCCCTCTTTCAGGCACCTCACTACTATACTCCAGATATGCTCTCTCGATATAGATAAGACTGTAGAGAGGTATTCTGAACATCTCAAGACAAAACAGGATGAGGAACGGTTAAGAGTGCGCGCAGAATGCGCCAAGAACTGGCTGGAGAAGTATGCTCCTGATGAGATGAGGTTCGCTGTGAACGACTCCGTGCCCAAGCTCAAGATCGATGATAAGATGCGCTCTGCATTGAAAGAAGCGGCAGATGTCTTGGAAGAGAAGGATTGGGAGGCTGCAGACCTGCACAAGAGGTTCTATGATGTCATTGAGAAGCATGAGCTTGATAACAAGGAATTCTTCAAGGTATGCTACAATATCATCATAGGCAAGGATAAAGGTCCTAAGCTGGCAAGCTTCATACTTAGCATAGGCAAGGATGATATCGCTAAGATGCTACGAGAAGTCTAGAGAAGCTTTTTCCTTATCTCTTCAGGCTTTAGTGATTCTTCATCACCAGTCTCCATATTGCGGAGCTTGAATTTCTGGTTCTTGACCTCGTCCTCTCCAACGAACAGGACATAAGGTATCTTAGAAGCATTGGCGAACTTGATGCATTTGCTGAGTGGCCTACCCATGATATCCAGGTCTGTAGGCACGCCTGACTTCCTGAGGTCTCTTGCAAGGTCTAATGATTCTTTTACGGTATTGCCTATAGGTATTATGAAGACTTTTGTTACCGTCTCTTCCTTCTTGATGTCTTTCTCAAGGCTCAGTGCTTCCATTATGGGCACCATACCGAAACTGATCCCTATGCCAGGGACGTCCCTGCTGCCCTTGACGAGGTTCCCGATCATGTCATCGTACCTTCCCCCGCCGCAGATCGCTGAGGTAACCTTGGAATCCCTGAGATAACCCTCAAATATAGTTCCTGTGTAGTATGATAATCCCCTCGCCAGCGAGATGTCAAACTTCACATTCTTCATGTCTTCTTCTGAGAGATATGAGAATAGCTCTTCCAGCTCTGTGATGCCTTCCTTGCCTTCTTCATCTGCTATGCTGATCTTGAGCATGGACATCTTCTCCTCGAAGCTGCCCTCAAGGCAAAGCATATCTAGTAGTTTGTCTGCTTTCTCCTTACTGATACCTTCCCCAGAAAGCTCCTTCTTGACACCGTCCTTGCCTATCTTGCTGAGCTTGTCGATGATTATTATGGAAGGGATACGTTTCTTCTCTTCTATGCCGCAGGCCGCTAGCAGCCCTTTCAGGATCTTGCGATTGTTGACGACGATATAAGCGTCGAGGCCTAACTCTCCTAGTGCGTCGATTCCTAGCCTTATTATCTCGACGTCTGCGAGCATGCTCTTCGTGCCTGCTATGTCAACATCGCACTGCATGAACTCGCGCATCCTGCCGAGTTTTATCGGGCCGTCCCTGTACACCCTGCCTATCTCATAGCGCTTGAAAGGGAGGCGTATGGTTGGATTCATAGCTATGTACCTACACATCGAGAGCGTGAGCTCGAACCTCAGTCCAAGCTCCCTATTCCCTTGGTCACTGAGCTTGAAGACCTCTTTCATGGCATCAGACTGGTCGCCTGCGCCGAACTTCGATGCGAGCACATCATAACGTTCTATTATGGGCGTCTCGAAGGGGTTGAACCCATACCTCTCGAAGACAGCGGTAAGCCTATCTATGAGCTTCTGCCTCAATATCATCTCCTCTGGACCATAGTCCTTGACACCTTTAGCCAGTTGTACTGCCATTCTTACCACTTCTCTAGAACAGAAGTGTGTTTAAAAAGATTTCGAAG
>CAZJJJ010000073.1:0-4434 GCA_964546295.1 uncultured Methanosarcinales archaeon | reverse complement strand
GCGGGTAAGCCAGTAGGTCAGTATACAAAAAAGCTCCATTCGGGACAGACCCGATTACTTAACACTTCACTATACATCATCACGCACAGAACCTTATGCAGCATTCCTATAGTTCTCATCCACCTGTTCCCAGTTTATGAGCTGAAGGAATGCATCTATATACTCATCACGCCTATTCTGGTATTTCAGGTAGTATGCATGCTCCCAGACATCAACGCCCAGTAATGGAATCTTGCCTTCGCTCAGTGGATTGTCTTGGTTCGGTGTTGATAGTATCTCCAATTCGCCACCGCTTAAAGCTAGCCATGCCCATCCGCTGCCGAATCTTCCGAGTGCAGCTTCCTTGAATCTGTTCTTGAACTCTTCCATGCTGCCGAACTTCTCTTTTATCGCATCGACCACCTCGCCCTCTTCTGGCTTATCCTTTGCAAGCATCTTCCAGAACATGCTGTGATTCACGTGGCCTCCTCCATTGTTCCTTACTGCAGTACGGATGTCTTCTGGTACTGAATCGAGATTCTTTAAGAGGTCCTCAGGACTCCTCTCTTTCAGCACTGGATGCTTGTCAAGTGCTGCGTTAAGCTTCTTGACATATCCTGCATGATGTTTCCCATGATGTATCTCCATAGTGTTCTTGTCGATGTATGGTTCCAATGCATCATGAGAGTAGGGCAAATCATCTAATTCATAACCTGTAATTTTAACCACCTCGTTATTCTCAAACATGAATTAGAAATCATGAGTCTATAAAAGACTTTTCCTTAAGGTGCAGATTACTCGCCAAATAGCTCATGCATCAATTCTATAAAAGTGCAAGCGCTCCATGCCTGGTGCAACGCACCTTCCGCTCTCTGCTCTTTGGCTGATGAGACCTCTGAAGCACCACCAAGCATACCATGATACAAGATGTCGTTGCTGGAAGCCTTGATTATCTTATCGATGTAGCTCTTGTATTTCTCATTGTTGAGCCTGTGCATCGCTATGGCTGCGACATTATTGACGAAAAACCACGAATCCCCTCTGTGATAGCTCTCGTCATTCTCCCCAGTATATTCTTCCTTGAAAAGTGGACTGTTCTTGTCTATGGTAGATAGTCCTCCCCAATCCAGCCATATTCTCTCCAGCGCATAATCGAATGCAACTTCCCATTGCTCTGGTTCGAGCAGTTGGGGATAGATATAGTATGCAAGGAATATGTTCGGTCTTGCAGTATGATCTGGGTTCAATTCTTCGTCTACACCATCAGCAAGCATTCCATCATCAAACATCAGCTCTCTGACCCTGTGGCGTAAGTCGTCTTCTTTATTGATGAATTCTTCATTTTCTGTGATTTTTCCTAATACTTTATAGTGGTTGAGTGTAAGAGCTTGGATCTCTATCCTATAACCTGCTCGCACATCATCAGTACTTCCATTAGTGTCCATCCAGGTTTCTTTAGGACCATTCTTGAGCATCCCTTCTTCCCCATAACTCTCTTCAAGGTCTCTAATCGACCTTTCCATCTTCTGTACGAGTTCTTTCATCTCATCCTCATTGAAGAAACTCTTGCACTCTTCTAATCTGAGTATGCTCCACCCGACCCCGTCCGCAGAGCCAAGTTGTGAATGCGGGAAACGGTTTGATACTCGCCCATCATCCAGGAAACTTCCAAGATGGCGCTTGAGCGTGTTCCTCACCAGTTCTCTCTTTTCCTCTCGTATGGCTCCACCTAATGAGATGGCCTCATCGCGTGTCCAGAACTGGAAGAACCAATAATATCCCGCGTATATTCCCTCATCACTTACAGAAAGCTCGTTCAAAGAATTGATTGCGCAGGAATATGCCATTGATGTCTCATCGTCCTCTATCATGTCATTAAGTTTTCCTGTGCCATCATGCATGATATCTTCTTCCTCACTCATAATCCTTAGCAGCTCTTCTTTGTCATGGTGCTGGACCAGCAACAGGTCTTTCTCGAACGATACATCTATGCCCCGATTCACGTGCCATTCTCCCTTACCTCCCCTCTTTGCGTCGAACCCATATTCACGTTTCATCCATTCGTCTTTCTGTTCACAGCTTGCTGCTCCCTTTATGCCTAGGAAAAGGCTATATTCATGCTTATCTCCGCTATGCTTGTTGTATTCTATGATGGTGAAACCTTGCTCCTCATACATCTTGATATCTCTTCCGAATTCCGAGAAATCGTATATTTTCCTAGGATCGAACGTGATAGATACAGAAACCCTCTCATCACTCTCGATGAGCAGCGCTCTCTCGGATATGAAACGGATGCTACATCTGTTTTCACTGTTCGTGTACATCAGATAATCTTTCTTTTTCTCAATCTTATCATGTCTCACATCTATCCGTTCTATGAATTTCGACATGGTCCATTCATCGCCTTCAGGGTACTGTGTCAAGAGTCCGTGGTAGAAACTATGATTGCTCGTGAGACCTTGAGAAAAAAATGATCCTCGCTTGTCAGATATCAGGACAGAGGCAAACTCATCCTTCGGCTCGAATTCCACCACCTTATTATCAGAGATGTGCTTGAACATAGGCTATCTCTCGTTTCTTTGCTATTTAAATCTGTCCATAGCCCCTATGAAAAACTTTATATACGACACAATCAAGTTACTTAACAATGACGTCGATGTTCAGGGATATAATAGAGTTCTTTGGAAGACTGGGGATATATGATGTTATACTGCCCTTCCTCCTAGTGTTCTCCATAACCTTTGCTATCCTTGAGAAGACGAGGATATTCGGCACAGTCAAGATTGATGGTGTCGAGTATACAAGGAAGAGCTATAATTCAATTGTCGCGTTCTGTCTGGGTTTCATGGTTGTAGCATCGACACAGCTTGTGGCCATCATCAATGAAGGACTTGCCAGAGTAGCGGTCATAATGGTTGCCTTTGTATCTTTCATGATAGCTATCGGTGTCTTCTATGGGCAGGAAGACAATATATTCGGTGATGAAGGCATCAAGAAAGTCAGACCTTTCATAGTTGGGTTGACTTTTGTGGCTATGATATTGATTATGCTCAGCGTGATAGAGACCTCGGATGGCTTATCTTGGCTTGAGATAATATATGGATTCATTGTTGCGAACTGGGATTCTGCAGCGGTAGGTTCTGTAGTGCTCTTGGGACTCTTGGTAGGTTTCATGGCATGGGTCACAAAATCTCCAAAGCCCGCGGGCGGTGATAAGGAGGGTGGTGGATGATGGTAAATTTCAATGATATGATATCAATGCTTGCCGCGATAGGTGTCTGGGATATAGTATTACCATTCATGCTCATATTCACCATAGTCTATGCGACCCTGACCACGACGCTTAAGAGCATGTTCGGCAAAGACGGAGACAATGATAATTCCAAATATGCAATGGTGATCTCTTTCGTCATTGGCTTGGGTGTTGTCATACCTCACGCTATAGGTGCCTATCCTCCTGGCGCGAATGTGGTTGAGATCATCAACAGGTCTCTGCCTCAGGTGGCATTGATTGCTGTAGCCATACTCGGCCTGATGATACTGCTCGGCATGTTCGGAATCAAGACCACAGATTTCGGCGGTCAAGGCATAATGCTGTTCATTGTAGCCGCATCCATCCTATTCATAGTATACATCTTCGGCAGTTCTGCGGGATGGTGGTCTTCGCCCTCTGGCCCATTATCATTCCTCAATGATCCTGATACAATGACTCTTGTCATATCCCTGCTTGTTTTTGGTCTGGTAGTTTGGTTCATAACTAAGGACAGTGACTCAGGTAAAGGCGTGGGAGAAACGATAAAAGATATAAGAGAGGCTCTCTTCAAGTGATGTGATACCTAATGCAACCAGTAAACTTTTATTCATTGATAGAGAATCTGGACAGGATGGGTGTATGGGATGTGTTCCTTCCCTTCATGCTCGTATTCACTCTTGTCTATGCCACACTTACCACCACTGTCTGGACGGAGCAGAAGAAGTTTGCGAAAGTCGTCTCCATGGTCATAGGACTGGGTGTTGTTGTACCGCACGTGACCAATTCTTATCCTCCTGGTATGAACGTAGTGAAGATAATAAATAGTGCGTTGCCCAATGTCGCATTGATTGCTGTAGCCATATTGGGTTTCTTCATCTTGCTCGGGCTATTTGGTATAAAGCCAGAGAAGTTTGCGAATGGCAATATAATGATGTTGGTTGTCCTATTTTGCCTCGGCTCAGTGATATATGTATTTGGTTCTGCGGGCGGTAGCAGATATGGCATCCCCCCTGCATTATCATTCCTCACTCATCCAGATACCATGGCCATGCTGATAACATTGGGTGTATTCGGTATTGTGGTGTGGTTCATCACCAGAGAACCAAAGTCAGGTAATGGCGATGGGATGGCAAAGAAAATTGGAGAAGTTAAGAAAGCATTATTTGGCGATGACTGAAATGAGATGATATAGATGCCTACAG
>CAZJJJ010000072.1:0-4570 GCA_964546295.1 uncultured Methanosarcinales archaeon | reverse complement strand
AGTCATGCTCTGCTCCTATTGGAGCTTCTGTTGGCTTCATTAAAGGCGATGGACTTGTACAAGAGCTTGGCGAGCGAATATGATTCTGCTTTTGAGTCTTCTCTAGGAGAGAACTCAACAAGATCCATGCCTATCACATTCTTCTTCCTGAAGATGGTCTCCAGGATATCTAGCATGGACTGCCATGATAGGCCTCCAGGTTCGGGTGTCCCTGTGCCTCTTATCAGGGATGGGTCGAATGCGTCGGCATCAATAGAAATATACACATCTTCGTCGAGCGATTCTATGACATCGTTTATCTTCTCGTCATCCTGGTGGGCATAATGTGCGTATATCCCTTCAGAATTCTTGATGGTGATGGCCTCTTCCTTGTCAAGGGATCTGAGTCCTACTATCCCTATCTTGTGCTTGCTGGACGCATATCTACCAACACATCTATGATTGAACCTGCTCCCGTTCCACGAGTAGAAGAGGTCAGCATGAGCATCAATGAAGATGACCGAGAAATCTTTTTTCTTCTCTTCGATCCCTTTCAGGACACCGATAGTTATAGAATGATCACCACCTATGCTGAGCAAGAACTTATCACTCTTTTCTTTTACTGTATTGGCTATGGTGTTCATGGCATCTTCTGGACTATACCCTTCCAATCTCAATGTTTCCAGTGTCTCAATGCCTTTCTCGAACGGCTCTGAGTCAGTGATCTCATCATAATACTCGAGCTGATAAGATGCATCACTGATGGCAGGACCTCCTTCTGATGCTCCAGTACTTCCAGTCATCTTCCCTTCATAAGCTATGGGCAGGATTACGTACTTGGAATCATCACCACTATACTCTTCAGGAAGGTTCATGAATCTCATGCTAATCCACCACTATAGTCTCTAATTTTTCCAGATCACAGAAGTCTGATGTGAAATTATATGCACCAGCATTGAGGAACACTATCTCATCCCCAATTTTCGGATCATTGAGATATACCCTATATCTGAATATATCCATGGAACAGGGTGTGATGCCTTTTATGACATAAGGATCCCCCTCATCTTTTTCCTTCTCCCCTTCTACCATTAGTTTTATGGGCACAAGGATAGCATCCAGATCAGAATTATAGACCGACGCATCGACTATTATATTGTTGTCGTGTATCAGCTTTATATGGGTGACGAGTCTTGTAGACGGCGCAGATATGAACCTTCCCGGCTCGATGATCATTATCACATCTTTCTCGTTCAGCCAATCCTTGAACTCGCTTATCTTGTTATATATATGCTCGAATATCTTTGTGTTGGTGTTAGCATATATGGATGGGAGTCCACCCCCTATGTTGAGATGGTCTATTGAAGTGAATACATTATCGTCAAACATCTCTTCAATCTCAGAGACAAGATCCCATTCAGAGATGTTCTGTGTCTTCTTGTGGAAATGGATGCCTAGTGATCTTATGCTCTTATTATTCTTCAGGCTCATGATATTCTCGTTCACAAAGCTAGAACCAAATCCGAATACGAAATGTCTTTCTGTCCTGACAGAATTCTCTTTCATCTTCACCCGTAGGAAAAGCTCAACCTGGTTTCTAGTATCTTCTATGTGATTAAGAAGCCTATCAAGGTCGTGCTCATTATCAACAGCGAATCTGGATATGCCCTCATCCAACAGGTAAGAGATCTCTTCATCATCCCAACCCTGCGCGAGGAAGAGTATGCGTGTCTTATCCTTAATGTGCCGAAGCTCATTGAGATTGTGCACACTGAACATGCAATCAGTATTCTCTTCCAGTATGGGTGTCACGTGTGGATTTGTCTTCGAGCTATAAGAGACGATGTCAGATAGTTTATTTACGGTCTTGTATTGTTCCATAACCTTGCTCTTTGATAGCTCGAAATACGGTCTCCTCATAACAATCCCTCCTCGCTCAATTGCTCCATAGCGCGCATCATGGCCAGAGGGAATATTATCGTGACATCACCTATTACAGTGGCTATGTCAGAATCATCCTTCACTTTTCCCCAGGATTTTGCCTCGTCTGTAGTTGCGCCAGACATGCTACCTGAGGTCTTCTGGGATGTGGTGAGATATACTGCATACTCAGCACCGCCGTTCAGAAGGCATGCAAGGATCGCATGATGCTTTGATATGCTCCCCCCTAATGAGATGATCCCTTTCTTGTCATCATGAGAATTCAGATAGAGTATGTTTCCAAAATCCTGCACAACATCGATGATGAAATCCTTGTGTTTCTGCTGGAAAAGGAAAAGATGAAAACCGAAAGCGCCATCCGTTATAGCTGGACAGAATATCGGAACGTCGTTCTTCGCAGCCTGATAGAGAATAGAATGCTCATCATCGAGCATCAGCCCTATCTCTTTCAGCATATCGGAGACTGCCCATCTTTTCTGCTTCTCATAGAGTTTCTCGATGATGCTTTTTATCATGTCCTCGAACTTCATATAGCTCTCATTATTCACGAAGACATTGCCAATCCTGTTCACTCCTTTCTCAGATAGCTCGACATCGTCTGCATCAAACCTTCCTACTTGGAATCTTTCACCATGAGCTTTCATGATGTCTTCTTCTATCCCGCCGACAGTAGTGACTATGGCATCAGCCATACCCAGTTCGATCGCTTGTGCGAAGAAACCTCTCAACCCTGAGGTGACCATGTTCGAGGTGAATGTCAAGAATATCTTTGCATTGTTCTTCTTCATCTTGACTATAACGTCAGATGCGCGTCTCAATTCTATGCTCTGGTAACCCAAAGAGCCATAGCTATCGACAAGCTCCTTGACCGTCATACCTTCTTTCCATCTCATATCTTTTATGTCTGCCATTTTAATCTTAGAAAATATTGTCTGATGATGAACGCCTATCTAGAAGAATCTTTGGTTGAACGTACTATAAAGATAGGCAATATCTGTGTTCATACCTGGATGAATCTCGCTTTATTTATAAATGTTTATAAAACTATGCTGACGGAGAATATTGCCTTTCCTGGTTTTCAGCCAATCTTTCTAGAGCAGGTAGGAGCCTATCTTTCTCACCTTTCCCAGACCTGATGTCAAGGACATATCCTGCTCCTTGTTTCTCCAGTGTGATATCGCCAAGGATACGTCTTCCGAAGACACCATATGATCTCTCCTCCTGGATATGGAGGTACCTTACTGGCTCATCCCTAAGACTATCAGGATCCATCTCCAATTCTCCATTGTGGAATATTATATATTTATCACTTTCAGAGCCATATTTCAAAAAGAGTTTCGTCCCATTTTCCTGACCCTCTATATAGACCCTCAAATTGTCAAGATTCTCCATGTTGCCTTTCAGTCTGTCTGTGATCTCCAGGCATCCCCCGAACGTCAGAGCATCATCAATACTTTCCATCACCATGAGCTTCACCTTCTTTCAGGTATGAGAGCAGACATGATTCACATTCCGAATTCAGGATTGCGGTCTCGTAAGCCTTCTTCCATACGGAACCGAAATCCATATCGTCCTTATACATCTTGATGATATCCATAGCACACTTCAAGCCATAACCTACACAACAGTTCTTTCTTATCTCTTCCCAATAGTCAAGATATCTCTTCTCAGGTTGTTTCCTCACAACCTCAGGAAGTGCGCTCAGTCTTCTGCGCGCAGAAACAGGATCGAGGAACATGCCCCCGAAGGAGTCCATGTTCTCAGCCTCATCTTGGATTATGCTCTCGATATCATCCATGGTCTCTGATTTTCTGATATATTAATAACAATGTTTGTATTTTTGCAACATATGATTCTTTAGGACATGTGATTGTGTGCTGCACATTGATCAATAGAAGAGATGGTGGGTCATGAAAGATTTATTGATCACCAATCGAAAAGAGATAAAAGAAAAAAATAGATGGCTGACATCGACGCGACCTTACTCGCTGGACTCATCTCTCGATCTCTTGCTTGAACGAATTCTCGTGCATGAAGAGGTTCGTGATGCTCTTCTCTATCCTCTTGTCTTGTGGAATCTCCAGCTCAGCCATCAGGTTCTCGATCTTCTCTAGGTTCTCATCATAATCTTTATCATCTATGATCTCTACCTCTATGCATGGCGGAAAACCTTCTATATTCTCCAGATTGATCTTCATAGTGTCGATACCATATGTCTCCCTATGCTTGACTATCCTGCAGAACGGCTTGAAGCCCAGAAGCCTTAACATCTTCTTCATATGCTCGATGCTATCGAAATTGGTCTCGACCTCATCGAAGACATTATGATCATTCTCTGTCACTATAGTCTTGATATTGATCTCTGGCCGTTTCCCCTTCTCGTGACGCAGCCTTATCCCTATAGACCCTTTCTTGTCCATCTGTACGTCCTCGAAACTCTCAGCATCATTAGGACAGTACCATATATCTTTGATGTCTGTATCTTCCAGCTTCTCTGCCTTCATGGCTAAGAGCCTTTCCCTCACCTCATCGAAATCCTCGATGAATGATCTTATCTCAATCTCCATGTCAACACCAAGTGTGGGTTATGTAGTCTGCTTTTTAAGTATCTATCGTGCCAAGAGATTAGAGAAAAGATGCGGGGCACAGG
>CAZJJJ010000071.1:0-4718 GCA_964546295.1 uncultured Methanosarcinales archaeon | reverse complement strand
TTTTTCTTATTTTTTCAGAAATTTTTATAAAAAAGATAGTATCCCTATATGGCATGAAGCGTATGTTCTCACCGTCTGGGATGAGCATGATCCTTTTTCTAGATAATTGATGGTATGTCCATGGTAGACAAAGATATTATACGGAAAGTTGCAGCTATATCCAGGGTAAGATTATCCGATGAAGAGATTGATAGCTTGCGAGACGACTTCAAAGAGGTTATGTCCATATTCTCAGAGATCGATGAAGCAGAAGTAGATGATGATGCTGACATCTATGAGGCAATCACATTAATTGGACCAACTGATGATGGTGATGAAAGTTCCAATGATGGTCAGAATAATGATAATGACGCTGACAGCATAATACGTTTGAGCCCATACAAGAAAGGGAGATTCATAAAAGGACCTAAGGTTTGATATGATGAAGGACGACATGATCGCATCGCTCGATGATAAGTACAAGTTCCTGTCGAAGAGCTGTGATGTAAAGGGTGATGTGAAAGATGGGAAGCTATCTTCTTATACTTTCAGTCTCAAGGATGCGATCTGGCTCAAGGATGTTGAGGCGACGGCATCTTCAGAGATCCTTTCAGGGTTCTCTCCTGTAGAGAGCTCTACGGTTGCCCAGAAGACCCTTGATGCAGGAGGTAGGATAATCGGGAAGACCACTCAGGACGCTTTCGGTTTCGGCACATTCTGCACAAATGTAGGAAAAGGTTACCGCATCCCACTCAATCCTTATGATGTCACCCGTTCTGTTGGTGGCTCCAGCGGCGGTGCCGCATGCGCTGCCAAGCTCATCGATAACCATATATCAATAGCAGAAAGCACAGGGGGCAGCATAACGACACCAGCATCTTTCACAGGTGTTGTAGGCCTATGCCCTACATATGGAAGGATAAGCAGGCATGGCCTGATAACATACTCATCATCCTTCGACAAGATAGGTCTGATGTCGCGCAATGTTAAAGATTCTGCTATTGCCCTAGAAGTGATCTCTGGTAAAGATCCTAAAGATGAGACATCTTCTGATGCTCAGGTAGATGATTACATATCTGCTGTGGAAGATTATAATGAGATAGTATCGGGTATGAGGGTTGGAGTCCTTTCTTTTGATGGCGTAGATGAGGCCATCACACAACGTATCGGGGTTTTGGCAGAAGCAATGGAAGAGAAGTGTGCTGAGGTGTCTCGTATAGAGCTACCCTATACTAAGAGATTCTCGCTCTCTGCTTATTACATCATAGCGATGGCTGAGGCATCCACACACCTTGCCTCATTGTCCGGGTTGAGATACGGAAAAGGCGGCGCCATCTCGAAACCATACAATGAATATTTCACGGATGTGAGGACAGATGGTTTCACAGAGGAGGCGAAGCGTAGGATAATGATAGGGACTTTCGTAAGGATGGCCGGTTATCGCGGAAAATATTACGAGAAAGCCCTGAAAGTGAGAAAAAGGATAATAGATGAATACAAAGAGATATTTTCGAAGTATGACGCAATCCTGTGTCCTTCTGCTCCTTGTGTAGCCCCAAGGTTCGATGAGATAGATAACATGTCGCTTTCTCAGGTGTATTCGATGGACAGCATCACCGCAGGCCCGAACTTGGCAGGACTGCCGAACATCTCAATACCCGTGGAAGAGGAAGGTAAGTTACCATTCGGCCTCATGCTCATAGCCGACCATTTCCAGGAATCCAAGATAATGGCGCTCGGTTCTTTATTGGAGGTGCTGAGATGAGCTTCACCTCGGATGTAGTCATAGGCATGGAGATACATGTCTCACTCAATACGAAGAAGAAGCTCTTTTGTAATTGTATCAACAGGCCATCTGATGAACCTAATACTAACATATGCCCTGTGTGTATGGGTCATCCAGGATCTAGGCCTCTCTTGAATGAGGGTGCAGTATTGAAGGCTCTCAAGTTAGCCATTGCTCTTGATTTCGGTATCGCACCTCGCCTTCTGTTCTCAAGAAAGACATATTTTTATCCTGATCTCGCAAAGAATTTCCAGATAACCCAATATGCGGAACCGATAGGTGCTGATGGTGTGATTGATGTTGATGGCACTCCTATATCCATAGAACGCATACATATCGAAGAGGACCCGGGAACCATCGAGAGAAAGGCTTCCCATTCTCTCATCGATTATAACCGGAGTGGAACTCCTCTATGCGAGATTGTGACAAGACCCGAGATGACATCACCAGCACAGGCAAGGGCACTGATACGGAAGCTTGTGCTTACGATGCGCTATCTTGGTGTATGGGATAAGGAAGAAGGCAACCTGAAAGCTGACCTGAATGTATCAGTCCGTGAGACCGGCTACAAGAAAGTTGAGATCAAGGGTGTCTCAGGTTTCAAAGAGATTGAAGATGCGCTGGAGTATGAGATAGGAAGACAGAAGGCACATCCTGGAGAGGTGGTGTCCGAGACAAGATCTTTCGATCCAAAGCATAACATCACAAGTTCCATGAGGGACAAGGAGACCGAGGAGGATTATGGATACATCTATGAGTCTGATATAATGCCACGACACATCTCTCAGGACATTATCAAGAAGATAAAAGATGAGATGCCCGAACTTTATGACGAACGTGTAAAGAGATATTTATCATTAGGTATAAGCGAAGAGGACTCTAAGGCTATCTCTTCCATTCCGGGGTTAGCACACCTTCTTGATAATTTCATCATGAAAGAAAGAGGGAATGATGTTGTGGTAGATATCTCACGCTTCTTGAAGAAAGAGGTCATATCCCTTCTCAACACAAGCACCTTGGAAGAGGATGATCTTGAAGATTCAAAAGTATCCTCATCTATCATCAGGATACACGAGCTTTTCTTCGAGAGGAAGATAAACAACCATTCTGCACGCAAGCTTCTGGCAGAGCTTGCACAGGAAAAGGTTATAGATGTTGATAAGCTTGCAGAACAATCTGGGATGATGATTGGAGGAGAAGATCTCGGTCCTGTGTGCGAGGAGGCCATATCAGAGAACCCTAACGCAGTCAATGATTACATCTCAGGCAAACACTGGGCAATCAATTTCTTAGTTGGACAGGTAATGAAGAAGATGAAGGGGAAAGCTATGCCTGATGAGGTCAAATCTATATTGAGATCTAAGCTTGAAGAACGAGATAAGAATTAATTTTGAAGAGGATGGTGATATTTTATGATCAGGACAATCAATTGCGGAGAGATGAGGAAAGAGCATGTGGGGAAAAAGGCAGAAATTGCTGGTTGGGTCCATTCTATTAGAGACCATGGTGGCATCAAATTCATCGATGTCAGGGATAAGTATGGTGTGACTCAAGTTGTGATGGATGATGTCCCTGAGAACATAGGTCGTGAATATGTGGTCCATTTTACTGGCGAGGTCCGGATGAGGGACAAAGATACATATAATCCTAAGATTCCTACGGGCGAGGTCGAGCTATATGCTGATAGAATGGACGTCCTTTCTAAATCCAAGCATGTCCCTTTCGACATATCAGACACTGCCGATGTTAAGGACGAGACACGCATGAGATATAGATTCCTTGATCTTAGGAGACCGAAGATGCAGCAGAACCTCCTATTGCGCCATAAGGCAAACCTTGCAGCAAGAACCGTCCTAGACAAGCACTCTTTCGTAGAGTATGAGACACCTAATCTAGTCAGGTCTACTCCTGAAGGAGCAAGGGATTTCATAGTGCCGAGCCGTCTTCATCCAGGAAGATGTTACGCATTGCCACAAAGTCCTCAGTTGTACAAGCAGATACTTATGGCTTCTGGAGCCGACAGGTATTTCCAGTTTGCACGATGTTTCAGAGATGAGGACCTCAGAGCTGACAGACAGCTTGAGCATACGCAACTGGATATGGAGATGAGTTTTGCAGGAAAAGAAGATGTGATGAAAGTCGTCGAGGATGTCATATCTGGCATATGTAAGGATGTCTTCGGATACAAAATGGAGAAATCTTTCGAGAGGCTGACCTATGAGGAAGCATTGGAATCCTACGGCACCGATAAGCCAGACCTGAGGTATGGACTTAAGATGAAGGATGTCACAGACATAGTAAAAGATTCGGAGTTCTCTGTATTCAAGGATGTGATTTCTTCTGGGGGCAAAGTTAAACTGCTCAACCCAGAGATTGCACTGACACGTGCAGAGCTTGACTCGTATATATCATATGTCCAAAGTATCGGCGGAAGTGGGATGGCATGGATGCTTAATGATGGTGAGCTCAAGTCGAACATAGTGAAATATTTCCCTGATCCTGTAAAGAAGAGACTCCTTTCCAAAAGCTCAAAGGGAACATTGCTTTTCATCGCTGATGATGGTAAGAAGGCCTTAGAGCTTGCAGGTCTCCTGAGAACGAAGATTGCTGAGGACAAAGATCTCTATGACTCCGATGCGAAGAGATTCTGCTGGATTACTGATTTCCCCATGTTCTCATGGAATGATGATTCTGAAAGATGGGATCCTGAGCATCACATGTTCACCATGCCAAGGAAAGATACCATACGTTTCCTAGAGAAAGAGAATTATGATCCTGGTAAGGTGATGTCAGAATCTTTCGATTTCGTGCTCAATGGCGTCGAGCTGGCTTCCGGCTCTCAGAGGATATGTGATACAGGACTCCAACGCAAAATCATGGAGATTGTAGGATATACAGATGATGAGATCGAAGAGAGGTTTGGATTCCTTATAGACATATTCAAGTATGGTGT
>CAZJJJ010000070.1:0-4970 GCA_964546295.1 uncultured Methanosarcinales archaeon | reverse complement strand
ATACTTGCAAAAGTGACACGTGACTGGGAAATTGAGAAGCTTAAGATAAGATATGGTATAGAGATAGGGTCAGGGTATCCTTCGGACCCGACGACTAGAGAATTCCTGAAGGAGAACTACAATAAGTACGATTTCTTCAGGAAGAGCTGGTCATCATGGAAAAAGGCCGCTGGCCAGAATGATAACAAGCAAGTAAAGCTTGACAAGTGGTAGGGTGATCTTCATGGCAGAAAAGACCATATTCACAAGGATAGTAGAAGGGGAGATACCTGCAGCCAAGGTCTATGAGGATGATGAGTTCTTGGCTTTCATGGACATACGGCCAGTGAACAAGGGACATGTACTCGTAATAACAAAAGATGTGTATGCTACACTGAAAGATATGCCTGAGGACATGGTTGTTAGGATGTTCAAGCTAGTGCATAAGCTGACCGGTCCGGTCATGGAGGCTGCAGGAGCGCCCATGTTCAACTGGTATGTTATAGGTGATGAGGTACCGCACGCCCACATACACATCGTCCCAAGATTCGAAGGTGACCGTAAAGTCAGCCTATCGCAAGGCTCTTATGATGAAGAGGATGAGATTGAGAAGTATGCAGAAAAGATAAGAGAAAACATGCAAAGCTAAAAAATCCAGAAAGTTTTTATCTTATGCGGGTTCACTCCACATATGAGCAAGGTTGTAGGCGTAATGGAATTCTATGGTCATCTTGCAGAGATAAGGTCTCCTGAATTTCCTATGTTCCCATCTTTCTCTGGGGCGCAGCTGTATGATATCATTGAAGATATGGGATTTATGACACAGAATGTGCCTTTGTCCCGTATGATCCTGAGAGACCCTGAAGTTTTCAGAGCGTTCTTTGAGAGGGATGATTCGACAAAAGAGAAAGAGATGTTCAGTAACATATATGACGAAGCTGGATTAGAAGAAATCGACATCTTATGCGTCTGCTATAACTATACAACACACAATGAACCCTTCAACAGGTTATTGGAGTATATCAAGAGACGCAAGGAGGATATGGAGATTGTCATGGTGAGTTTCTTCAGTCATGTGAAAGATGGGGCCAAGATGCAGGAAAAGGAGATAGTCAGTCACATCATAGAGGAAGAGGATGTCTTTGCTGGACTTAGAAGATATATGAACCGGTATACTTCCACAAGGAGAAGGGCAGAAGAGAAGGACTCGATATCTTCCTCCATAGGCAAAGTCAGATACTTTCCGGACGATATCCACACGAAAAGACTTTTCTATAACAATATGTATAAAAGGTATAGGCCAGGGATATTTTCTGAGATTGAGCTTCCAGTACCTAAGAGCATAGGATGTGAAAGTGGATGCTTATATTGTCCATTTTCAAAACATGCCAAAAGGGAGGATCTAGAGCATAATCCTGTCGATATCATTGAGGATATAATTAATGATACTGGTGCAAAATATTTCTACATCGTTCAAAATGACATATGCAGAGATGAAACATCTCTTAACGATTTCTGTAATGAAATAATTGGTAGAAAGCTTAATATGATGTGGGAGTCGCCTATAGAGGCCAAGGATTTCATTTCTCGAGAACTTTTCTATAAAATGCGAAAGTCTGGATGTGTAAGCTTATTTTTTGGTGTGGATACTGCCTCAGAAAAACTAATAAAGCAGTATGAACGAAAAACAGATCCTTCAATTATAAAAAATGCGATACTCAACTGCTCAAAAGAAGGTATTTTTGTCAAGGCTTTTGTTCTCGTGGGACTACCTGGTGAGACCGAAGAAGACTTCAGAAAGACAATAGAATTCTGTGATTCCATAAAAGAATATGTCGACCAGTGGATTGTTTCGGAGTTTTTTCTTTCTGAACGCACGAGGATGTTCAATGACCCAGAAAAGTTCGGCATAAGGATTGGACATCCGTTGAAGGAATTCGATTTTGAAGATGAAGAATTTGATGTTAGTTTTGCAGGTTCTATGATTGATATGGGTTTTCATGGTCGTAAATATAGTTATACTCTTAATGATGGAACGAGCTTTGAGGAGCACAAGCAGATAATGAAAGAAAGAAAAGATTTCTTTGAGAACAGATTCAAACCAAATAAATTCTTCTCATTTGGAGCATATGATAATTTGAGGTCTTTTGAGAGAATGGATTCCTTGATGCGATACATATCAGACAAAAAGGTAATATCTATTGGACTATTATCGAACCAGAATGTATTGGGTCTTAAGAATGTAAGACTTGCTGGAGATTATAGATTTGTTAGTGACGATTATTTCAGGTTTATCATTGAAAGAGCAGCACGCTCCGGTGAGAAGAGTATACTTATTACCGGAGGAGAACCCTTAATACATCCAGAAGCATTTAAGCTATTCAAAAATGTAAAGGAAAAGGGACTGAAGTGCGTGGTGCATACTAATGCTCGAATGCTTGCAAACTATAGATTCTGTAGGCAAGTTTCAAGATTCATCGATGAGATACTTGTGGTGGATCCTGCAGTAACCAAAGATGAATATGAGCGAATATCAAGAGTACATGGTTCTTGGGAGCAATCACGATCAGGGATGCTGCTTTGGAAAAGACTCGGAAAACGAACAGTGCATTTTCACCCGGAACAATAAGATTTCAGGATTTTGTCATCTCATCTTTTGTGAAACAATCAAAATTCCATAATCATGCAAAAGATATTTAAACACGGGATAAACTTCTCCAAACACGTAAGAGTAGTTGAATTCAACCCATGCATGAATTTATCAATATACCCAAGCAGGGTGTTTGATTCGATTTTGGGTCGCACGCACGCCAGACATCTCTGTCGGTCGCGACCTCTCATTCGTTTCACTCATGTCGGGGTCGCATAATCTGGTATTGCGCAGGATTGCTAAGGACTTTGGTCTTTCAGAGACCTACAATACCAACCAAGGATCGCAAAGATCCTGTGTCCTCCGGGACTTGCGGGTTCAAATCCCGTCCCCGACGTATAAGAGGCCTTTGGCCTCTTATTATTTCTTCTTGATTCCCAGAACACAACAGAACTATTTCCTAAGCTCGCCCAGTTTCTGAAGCTCACGCATCTTCTTGTACAATCCAGCAGACCTGTTCAGGAGCTCACTATGTGTCCCTTGTTCTACCACTTTCATCTTCTTCATAACTACAATATTATCAGCATGTTCTATGGTAGAGAACCTGTGTGCTATGACTATGACTGTCTTGCCCCTTATCTTCAGTATCGCCTTCTGGATCTCTTTCTCGCTCTCAGAATCCAGGCTGCTCGTTGCCTCGTCAAAGATTATGATATCGGCATCACTGAGCAGTGCCCTGGCGATGCTCACTCTCTGTTTCTGTCCTCCTGAAAGCCTTACTCCCCTCTCGCCTAGAACAGTATCATAACCTTTAGGGAAGTCTTTGATGAACTTGTGTGCGTTCGCCATCTTCGCTGCCCTGATGACCTGTTCACGTGTAGCCTTCGGTCTCCCATAAGCTATATTCTCATGCGCAGTCCTATCGAATATCTCCGTATGCTGGCTCACGAAGGCCATCTTCTTCCTGAGGTGATTGAGAGGTATGTCTCTCAGGTCTATGTCTCCCAGCATTATCTTGCCTCTTGTCGGGTCATAATGCCGCATGATGAGGTTCACAAGCGTGCTTTTTCCGCTCCCGCTCGGACCCACTATCGCTGTCGTCCTTTTTTCAGGTATGGCAAGGTTGATCCTCTTGAGCACTGTGCCATCACCGTAAGAGAATGATACATCAACGAATTTGAGGTCTGAACGCCCTGCTCTTCTAGTGCCTTCATCTTTCAGCGTATTCTCTGTCTGCTGGACAGAGTGTGCCCTCTCCAGAGCAGAATATGTATCTCCCATGAATGAGTATATCCTTCCCAACCTATGAAGATTCAGGAAAGCTTTCTCGACGATCGTGAAGACGAATACGAGATCCCCTGGCGTGAGCTCACCGATCGATACAAGATATATCGAGAACCCGATGCTCAGCACCCTCACGACATTTGTGAGGATGTCCCTCATGCTTATCTTCCAGAACTCATCGTCAGTCCTGCCTTTCACATTATCCCTGAAACGCTCCAGATGCTTGATCTGCTCCTTCGCCTCTTTCTCTTCTTGCACATAGTCCTTGACGGTCTTTATGTTGTACATGCCCTGGGCAAATATCTTTGTCGCCTCCTCGAACTCATGGTGGTATTTTTCCCTATAGGGCTGGCTCTCCTTGAACTGCTTGTTGACCATGTAGAGTATCAATGGGCTGAATATGGTGTATATGAGACCAATGCGCCAATCTACCCAGAAGAGGACGCCTCCTGTCAGTATGAGCTGTATCAGGCTAGGGATGATGTCGCTATTGATGAACCAGATCAGCTGTGCAATATAATTCGACGCCTTCACGAGCTTACTCACGATACTGCCAGTATTCTGCTTACCATGCCACGAAAGCGGCAGTCTTAGGAGCTTGGCAAAACTCTTCTCTTGCATGGTCTTCTGCTGCTCTGCAGCACTGCTGGCGACCTTTGTCAGTACAAAGACATTTATGAAGGTCATGACAGAGAGCATTATGAACATCAGGCCAAGAAGAAGGAAGAGGTACTCGAGTGCTTTCCCTTCAACAACACCATCGACGATGAGCTTCACGATGTAGGGTGGTATGAACTTGATCAGTTCACCCAGAAGTATGACAGAGAAGAACATCACGAACATGCCCTTGAAGCCAGGCATCAGGTCATAGACGATGTGGACGAAATCCCTGACACCGCCTTTCTCTCTCATCGTATGATTTGGATAAGCCTCATTTTTAAATTTAACCATGTGAGTGGTGTTGTACGATTCGAAAAGTTTTATATATGATATACACATATGTATATTAGTATAAACAACGAGGTGATCTTATGATCAGAAAATTTGGTGTGATCTTCATAGTATTCTTCCTGCTCTTCTCAGTCACTGCAATGGCGGTAGTGGATGAGGATCTTGA
>CAZJJJ010000069.1:0-4993 GCA_964546295.1 uncultured Methanosarcinales archaeon | reverse complement strand
ATTTCCTTTGTATATACCTTCTAAGAGTCCTTCCAAAGCCCATGAAAGATTACCACTTCTTTCCAATCTTTTTCCATCTATGACTATGTGAAATGGTACTATGTCGGCACCATAGTCTTCATTCTCCTTCATCATAGTATAATACTCAAGACTATTGATTCCCTCTTCCTTGAATTCTATATCAAACTTCTTTGTCATATGTATCACATTTTAACTTGTTCTTTCAGGAATCCCCGGATGAGATGTTATAACATTTCCTGTTTCTTCGTTGACAACAACAGTCATAACACCTTCACTGACATCTGGAGTTTCATATGTTATAACGGATTTAGCTTCTCCAAGTGGTCTATCATACAATCTACCATGCTCTAATGCTTCATCAACATAATCATATACCATACGCTCATCCATGAGGTCTCCATTTGACATTCTGAAAGCACCACCAGTTGCATCAGCTCCAATATGCCTGCTCTTTATGTGTAATCTTCCAAAACCACTATGAACCTTATTTGGATTCTGGAATCCTTCACTTAATATTGCAGTTCTACGGAAAGTCTGACCTTCTACTGTAAAAGAGGGAGTATTCGGCGAATCGAACACCCTGTGGATCTGATTCTCTCTTGCTGCTGTTGAGAAAGGATTGACTCGAAGTGCTCTCTCCTTTAACCGAGCAAGACGACCCATCGTATCAACTTCTCTTACAACCATATTCCTTTGGTCCAAAGCATTTTCAGTGAAAATATCAAGGAAATCAAATGGACGACGTACTTTTCGGGCATTCCTGAGAGCAGCCTTGAGCTTCCTTGTAGGTAATTCGTTCATGAGTGTTCTCAGTGTAGATACTATATACTGATCAGATAGACTTACAGCGTTTCGGCCTAATGTTGTTCTCCCAAACCATCTCAGGAATCTGCTTGAACTGGTGACTGCTTCAGAGACGATAGCACCTCCTAAGAAAGACATTGCAGATTCAGCTGAGCATCCCAACCAGTTATCCCCACCTTCATTCCGTATGTAGCACGAATCGACGATTGCTGCTCCAGTTGAGACTCCTCCTGCAATCACAATAGCTGGACCGCCGACAGTCAAACCTGCAACCACTGCAGCTCCACCAGTAACTCCTGCAGCATAAGTGAATATCGCTGAATCTGTATTTATATCAACATACATTTCATTCTCTATGATATATTCAAGCGAGTCTATCATCTCCTCATCAATATCACTGACGAAAAGAGAGTACTCAGGGTCCGAGTCAAACATTCCACGGGTATTCCAAGCATTCGGTTTTATCCTGACCTCACCATCATCAGCATCGAAGAAAGGATAACAATCAATCAAAGAGTTCTCACCTTCATCACCGAATATGAATAAAGTCTTGCCACTGTATCTCTCATAGTAAAACACATCATTACAATTCACAGAATCTCCAGTGTCGAATTCTACATTGACATCAAATTTCGACTCAAGAGTCTGTCTTAATGATTCGAGAGACCCTTGGAGAGCATCTGTGGTATAATCTGGAAGCACAAAAACTACATCCTCATTCATCTGATCAAGGTCACTCAACATATAATCATTATCTCTCTGTGCATAGACATCATCAGAGTAAGTAGGAACTTCTGTGTCTGATGCGAAACCATCATAGATCCCCCAGAATGTGGTGCCCTCTGTCATAGGGACAGTTCTCCTGTAATGAGGGACTACAAAATCATCTCCGATGATTATTATATCACTACATCCATTACATCTTCCACCCAAGAAAGATGCTACCGCACGCGGATATGCATTACCATCAATGTCTCTTGGCAGAAAATCCTCATCATAGTTCAGGTAATCAGGGAATGGATGCATCACATCTATGTAGTCTGAGTACATCTCAAGATCATAGACCACACCACCATCTTCTGCTAAAGCATACGCTTCACTCAAGAGTGCTCTTACGCCTGACATCTCATGCCTGAACCTTGAAGACAGCTTCTCTGAGTTGGTCAGCACGATATGTTCTGGAGACTCGGATATCCTTACTCTTACCTGTTGATCACCAACAGATATCATGTGCGATCCACCCTCTGCCTCTTCAGCAACAGTAAAGAAGCAGGAGTTAGAACCTGCATCGAATTCTCCATCACAATCCCCAACAAGGAAATCTGGGAGATCCATCAATAGGTTCTCAGAGAACTCAAGCTCGACATTCAATTCAAGGAAATCGCCAGGCTGCTTATTCACAGTTGTACCTGGATTAGCATGATCTATCCAAAGTACCATATCCCTATCAGGTCTTGAGCAGGACCTGACCTCATTCACGACATCATCATCACAGTACCTATGTCTCGTATTGCAATCCCTGACCCTTTGTATCTCATTATGAGTGCCTTCATCAGAACACCTCATCACCATACCGTCCTGACAGAAGTATTCGCCAGGATTAGAACATTCATCGTCTTTTTCTATTGGCTCACAGGAATTAGGTCCTGAGCTGAATCTGCAATAATAATCTCCGTATGGAGAACAATCACTATCGGAACTGCATGAGCACATTTCGCAAGAGCCATCGGGCATATCACAATCAGGGTTACAATCAGGGCAGTACATATCTTCTCCTAACTCTGGTTGACATATTCCATCATGGTTGCAGTAAGCAGGGATATCATCGTCATCATCTGATTCAAGGACGGAAATAGGTTCATAATAGTGTTTATTATAGGCCTGACCACAGGCGTTATAAGTTCCAGATATTACAACAAAATTATCATCCCATGCGCTACCGAGGTCGCCACAGGCGTCTACGGAATTCATTGATGGTGCTTTTATCTCAAAGATTATATCTACACTTTCTCCTGCACTTAACTCCACAGTTTTGGCATCATAATATTCATTACCCGGGCAGCATTTGTTGGTATTGCTCACAGACATAGTAGATATTCCTTCAATCTCATCAAAAGCCTTCCCTTCCCATGACTCTGGAACGATACCTGCCTCTATCTCCGTAGACATGGTCATATCACCATGGTTGACTACCGTAACACCAATAGAGACATCATCCCCCTCTTCGACCTCAGCAGGCATTCCAAAGAAATTGTTTATGTGGATGCAGTCCCCTGGACAGAACTCTCCAGCCCTACATACCCCGTCACCACAGTTCGGTGTCGTGAAATATTCTCTTACTCCAGGATCACTTCCATCCAGAGTCGCATAATACTCATATTCCGTGCCAGGACGCAATTCACTGGCATCAATGTCTTGGGAATACTCCCCGCTCTCATCGACATAGAAACCTTCCGAGCTCCAGCTACCGTCTCCACGATATCTGAATTCCAGATATGCTTCATCCTCATCATTCATCTCCACATCAGCAGAGAGGATAAAAGTATCATATGAGGTCTCGGCAGGGAGTGTCACGACCGATGCAGGCTCTTTTGTCCAGAATTCCCCATAAAGTCTCATCATTGTCTCGTGCGAACTGCCTGAAGGATCGTCAGGGTCATATGCGATCTTTGCCTCATAATCATATCTTGTACTTGGATGCAGTGTAAAAAACTCAGTGCTCGCAGTACTCTCACCTTTATCCAAATCTATCCAATCAGAATAGAACCAATCAGAACCATCCTTGCCGACCCTGAACCTTATTGAGGCAGCATCCCAATCTTTAGTATCGTAATCTGCCTCGAGCGTGACTTCCTCAAATCCAATCTCAACAACATCTATTCCAGTCAGTTCCGGCTCTTCAGGAGTGCCCGTAGTAAAGACATCATCATCATCAATCTCAGTATAGTCATATCCGGCTATGTCATCAGGGTCATAGAGCAGCTCAAAACCAAATTCATATTCAGTATCAGGATCAAGATCTGTCAACTCATATGTAGCTGAAGAACCACCATAATGCATCTCCCAGCCCACATAATTCCAACTACTAAAAAATCCTGGTTTTCGCCATTTAAACTGTGTCGCTACATGCTCCCAATTACCAATATCAAACTCTGCAGTAAGCAGTGCAGAATCATAACTAACATCTTCAACATCTATCGAGATAATGGATGGTTCAGTTAATTTATCCGTCTTTACCGAAAAACCACCACCAGACTCAACATTGTGGTAATAATTATTTCCATGTATTGAATTATCATAACCTACTGAAACTTTAAAATCATAAGGGGTATCTGGTTCCAAATCACTGAACGTACGGCATCTTAACCTTCTATTACCTGTGAAACCATTGAAATCGTATGAAGAATCATACTCAACTATGCTCCAGCCTGCCGTGTCCCAGTCATTGCTGCTGAATCTTCCACAGACCCTTATGGAATCTATGTCGACATCATCAACATAGAAGTCATCGATCTCAGGCTCATCAAGCCAGTCAACGTCAACTGTGACATAAGATCCGAAACTTTCCTCCTCATTCCACCTGGGAGGCATTGATGCCCATGTGGATTCACCAGAGAATCTTGTCTCATAACCTAACCTGAAAGTTTCCCCTGGTAACACCTCATGATTATAATCCAATGATATCCACTGGCTTCTTCGTGAGACAGTCCTCCAATGCTTTTCTACACGTTCTCCAGTCAGTTCACTCTCTATGTATATCCTGAAATCCGCCTCCTTAAGACCTTCAGGCCTCACTTCTAGATTATATGTGAATCCATCAGAACCTTTATTGGTCAAAGCATAATGAGGGAATGATGGTGCAATAGCTCCTGTTCCTCTCAAAGAGATGACAGTATCATCAGCGCACCGCCAATTTCCCATCCTTACAACACACATCAACATCTCATAGTCTCTGTCAAAACTACTCCGTGTCGTAAGTGTGACAGACTCACCACCATTAGGATGTGGATCAAAAACAACGTTTATATCAGAATCTGTAAATGTTGAAGTACCATCATATTTACTGTAAAATTCTTCAAGTATGTTTCCAGTGTGATCCGAAAGCCTGAAGTGAACATAATCATACCCAGAAAATGGGACATGATAATAATCATCAAAATACAAAGTC
>CAZJJJ010000068.1:1462-5098 GCA_964546295.1 uncultured Methanosarcinales archaeon | reverse complement strand
CTCAAGAGCAGCCACAGCAACAGACACCAGAACAGCCTCCAAAAGAGGACAATCAGAACGCTCAAGCGGGATATGGCCAGGCTGCCGCTGCATTGATGGGGATGAATGATTCTGAGATACCATCAAACATGCCTATAAAGGACCTTAACAACTTAGACAATCAGGATGATGATGACGATGACGTCAGCCATAATGATTTAGGTCTTGATATCGTCCCATACTGAATATCTCAGCAAGTTTTTTTAATAGTCACAGATTATTCTAGTCCATGAACTACGAATTCCTGGAACATACAGCAGACGCGAAATTCAGAGCTTATGGTAGGACTCTCGAGGAGGCCTTCATGAATTCTGCTTATGCTATGTTGAGCATATTGAAAGGTGACATCAATATAAAGAAGAAAATGAGGAGAGAGATAAACGTGAAATCCTCTTCAGATATCAACCTATTGCATGATTTCCTGGAAGAATTCCTATTCCTGATAGATACTGAATCTCTTCTGCTCTCGACCATTGAGCATCTGGAGATTGACGAGAATCTCTTGTCTATAAGTTGCATAGCATATTTCGACAAGATACAGGGTTATGATATTTCAGGAGATATAAAATCGGTCACATATAGCGAGATGGAAATAATACGAGACAAGGGAAAGGTAGTTACACAAGTAGTTGTGGACATATGAGGTGTTGTCGATGAAGCTGAGGAAAGTCAAGGAAGGGATATATGAGGTTAAGAAAGAGGGTAAGATGAATGTCCCAGTGAAGATATTCGCCTCTGATGCTATAATGGACTCTCTCAAGGCAGATAGGGCTTTAGAGCAGGGAATTAATGTTGCACATCTTCCAGGCATAGTCAAAGAGTCACTCATGATGCCTGATGCACATCAAGGCTATGGTTTTCCGATTGGCGGAGTGGCAGCGATAGATCACGATAATGGTTGTATCTCGCCAGGCGGGATAGGTTTTGATATAAACTGTGGTGTGCGCCTTCTCCTCACGCCATTCAAAGAGTCTGAAGTGGTACCGAAGATGGATGGTCTCCTTAAATCTATATATGATCATGTACCTGTAGGTCTGGGTGGTGAATCTAAACTGAAACTTGATTTCGCAGATGTTGATGAGATACTGGATAAAGGGGCGCATTGGACATTGGACAATGGATATGCCACGAAAGAGGATATCGAGCATTGCGAAGAGGAAGGCAGGATGCTCTCTGCAGATTCAGAGATGGTATCCCACAAGGCGAAGGCACGTGGAAGGAAACAGCTTGGCACATTGGGAGCAGGTAATCATTTCATAGAGATACAGAAGGTCAATGATGTGCTTGATGAGACCACTTCTAAAGCTTTCGGGCTAGAGAAAAATCAGATAGTTGTCATGATTCATTGTGGTTCGCGCGGCCTAGGCCATCAGGTATGTACTGATTACATAAGGTTGATGGAAGAGCATGATCCTGAGCTGATGCAGTCCCTGCCAGAAAAGGATCTGGTTTATGCAAAGTCAGGCACCAAACCTTTCAACGATTATTTCAAGGCCATGTCTGCTGCTGCCAATTTCGCATGGGCCAATAGGCAACTGATAACGTTCCATATAAGAGAAGCTTTCAATGATGTGTTTGGGCTTGACCCTGAGAAGATTACTCTGCTTTATGATGTCTCTCACAACATCGCCAAATCCGAGATGCATGATGTTGATGGAACTTCACGTAGGCTTCTTGTCCACAGAAAGGGAGCTACCAGAGCGTTTGCCAAGGGGCGTCAGGAGCTTCTAGGGAAATACAAGGATATTGGCCAGCCAGTGATAATACCTGGCAGCATGGGAACCAAATCATATGTGTTATTGGGTACAGAAGAGGCCATGAGACAATCTTTCGGAAGTACAGCCCATGGTGCAGGTAGAGTGATGTCCAGGCACAAGGCCAAATCGACATACACTGCAGAGAATGTGAAGAAAGATCTTATGGATTATGGTGTCAAGATAATGTCAAGGTCCATGAAAGGAATAACCGAAGAGGCCCCAGGTGTCTATAAGGATGTCGATGAGGTGGTAAAGGTCAGCGACACTACAGGCATAGGCAGGTTGGTGGTCTCCCTGAGACCTCTCGGTGTGATAAAAGGTTAGCTCACATATTCCTTTTCGCGACATAATCCATGAAATAGATATCGTCAAGCCTGTCTATCATACGTTTGTACTTATTGAATTCCATGTATTCTGTTTTTTTGAACATCGATAGCATATATATCACCTCATACGAATCTTTCTTGTCTTCACGCTTCGAGATAGCCTACCATGAAGCATTCTTCTTCTGCATTCATTATGTCTTCTTCTGCTGAATCCTCTATGAAGTTCTCATCATAGAAATCTGCCGTGTCGTCTCCGTTGATCTCTTCCATGAAAGGAAAGATCTTTTCTGCTCTTTTTGGTTGTATGTTCTCTCTCATAGGAAACACCTCCCGCTAAATTGTCTGTTGAAATCTTCTAATGTCCTCATGGCAGCTCTCGAACTCAGCTCTCTGATCTGTTGATAAAATAGCTCTTCAATGGTTCGTTTTTCTTCGACATATAACATCGTATCACCTTTTTTTGCGATATCATTATCCAAATTCCTGCTTTTAAATAGCTTATTTGGGCATATGTCCAGTGGCGTTGTGAAATCGTGAGATTGGCTATGCTTGATGAAATGTTTTCATCAGAATTGCTCCTATTATGAAAGATTATGATAGATGACAATGTCTAGTGGAATGTTGTGGCTCTTTTTATAGAAATATTTTTAAATAGACCTTATCTCCTCAGCCTCATGAAAGCCACAATAGTGAATTTCAGGACTGCCAGACATCATCAGACACAAAATCAGCTTGTGTTGAAAGTGGCCGATGTGAAAGATAAAGACTCCGCTGCAAAGATGATCGGCAGGAAGGTTTCATATCGTTGCACTGGTAAGGCTGGAAAGACTATCTCCGGAGAGATAACTGCTGCTCATGGTAATTCGGGTGCACTCAGAGCACGTTTTGAGAAAGGTATCCCCGGGCAGGCATTGGGTACGCAGATAGATATAGAGTGATTTCTTGATTTATACCAGATCTAGTTTTTTCTCCTTCAGAAATATTTATAAAGTATCATCTCATTAAAAGCATATCTTTTCGTAAAAGAGGTGAGAACTAATGTTCAAAAGAGGATCTTTGAATCTTTCTATCAATGCGATTGTTGTGCTCATTCTTGCTGTTACTATGCTTGGTCTAGGTCTCATGTTCATGCAGAACATGATGGGTGGAGCTATGGATGAGCTTGACGCCGTATCGGGTGCTGTCGAAGAGCAGATGATAGAGCGGATAAGAGAGAGCAACAGAAGACTTGAATTCAGTGCCTCCAATTTTGATGTACAAAGAGCAGGTTCTGAGACTTTCTATTATGGGGTACTTAATCAGTTGGATGTAAACACCGAGTTCAATCTGGAATTTCATTGCCAAAGTGCTATGGGGGACGGTGCAGACCCTGCTGATGACATATCTTTCGATTTTATACCAAGCACTGTATTCCTAACACAGAATGAGGTCGATGTCCAGACTTTGGTGATAAACGCGGACCCTCAAGCAGAAAGCACAACATACAGATGCGGAGTCTTCATAGACGCTGCGGA
>CAZJJJ010000068.1:0-1362 GCA_964546295.1 uncultured Methanosarcinales archaeon | reverse complement strand
AATGCTGGAACTGATAGATTTAATGACCTTCAAAGGGCAAGTGGGCTTTACGAATCCCGGGTCTTCACAGTGACAGTTAGATAAGGTGATCATTATGGCAACCAAGAAATCGAATAAGAAATCATCAGGCGGCTCTGCGGCACAGCATAGAACGCACGCTCGCGGACACACCGGAAAGAGGCAGCTTACACACGACCAAGAATTCGAAGTGATGAAACTTGTACTTGACAAGTTCTTGTGGGTAGGTCTGGGTGTCATGGTATATGGAATCTGGAGATTGGTGACTGGTGGTCTTGATGCTCTGATGCAGGGTCTAGCCTTTGTCCTCATAGGTGCTGTCGTGCTGATGTTATTCATGTATCTCCTAGTCAAGGAGTTTGAGTTCATACAGTGAGTGATATGTCCATAAATATCATGCGTTCAAAGAGAGGTGCACTGGATCTTAGTGTCAACTTCATAGTTAAGCTGATTCTCGCCCTTGTTGTCTTCGGATTTGGTCTTATGATCCTACGTAACATCATGTCTACTGCAGGATCGGGAGAATTGACGCGTGAGATTGATGAGCAGATGGAAAGTCAGATACAGACTTTGATGGATACTGGAGACAGGATTGTAATATTCCCTGAAGAACAGACGATTGAGATGGGCAATTCAGGCACTTTCGCGCTAGGCATATTGAACGTGCTAGATGAGCCAGTCCCCATTGACTTCATCACTGAAGTCCAATGCTTCGAATTTATCGGGAATGATGGACAGACACGAGAGTGCGGTGCTTATACAGAACAATGGACTTTTGAGGATTATCCTATTGAAACCCTTTCCAATAATGAAGAGGCTACCGTAGGCATATCTGTACGGCCTACGGGAGATGGGCAGGTAGGCAGGTACATGTATGCTGTAAATGTGGACTATGAACGTAATGGACAAAGGGAGAATTACGGCATGGTGATATTTAGTGTCAATGTAGTAACCTGATCACCATTCTATCAGATCCCCTACTTCTATCCCCTTCTCTTCTATTGTGCCCTTCTGGACCTCAATGAAGTACCTGCATCTGTTCTTTGGACTTATGTGAGGGGTGAACGGTGCTATGGATCTCTTCATCTCTACGACTCTCTTCTCATGATCTAACCATAGTATATCTATGCTGAAGAAGACGAAAAGCATGTGTATTGATGCCATGACATCTTTATTGAAGACGAAGACAAGACCATAGTCATCAATCCTCTTATGGAACATCAATCCTCTCATACGTGTAAAGATGTTATCACATACCTTATGCTCATTGGCGATGACAATGTTCTTGCTCTTATTGACTATCATTACTATCAATTATCTCTTTCCAATTATAAAATTTTATAT
>CAZJJJ010000067.1:0-5182 GCA_964546295.1 uncultured Methanosarcinales archaeon | reverse complement strand
GAGCCCTTGAAAGAGATAAAGAAGCTCGCAAAAGAGAAATATGGGAAGAAGTTAGATATAAGAGTGGGTGTGCGGACTGGTGACACGACAGCCTCTCAGAAGTCTTCTATGCTGAAGAAACCACCACATATACTAATCACCACACCAGAGACTCTAGCCATAACCCTCAACACAAAAAAGTTCAGAGAGATGATGCGACAGATAGAATGGGGCATAGTGGATGAGATCCATTCCTTGGCAGAGAACAAGCGTGGAACACATCTCTCGCTCTCGCTCGAGAGGCTGGAGAACCTGAATGACGCGAGCTACACCAGAATTGGACTGTCTGCAACCGTAGCCCCACTGGAGGAAATAGCTCGTTTCCTGATCGGACAGGTGACGGATGATGACATGGCCCAGGGTGTTTCAGAGAGGGACTGCAATGTCGTTGACGTGCAGTTCATCAAAGACATGGACATCAAGGTACTCAGTCCGGTAAAGAATTTCATGGATACGACACATTTCCAGATGCAGAGGAACATGTATAGGATCCTGCATGACCACATACAGAACCACAAGACAACACTGATATTCACTAACACCAGATCTGCCACTGAGCGGGTGGTGCATAACCTCAAGGAGAAATTCCCAAAATACTATGGTGAATCCAATATAGGAGCACATCACGGTTCTCTTTCCAAAGGCCACAGGTTCAAGATTGAACAGAGCATGAAAGACGGGAATATGAAATGTGTGGTATCCTCGACGTCTCTAGAGTTGGGGATAGACATAGGTTCAATAGATCTGGTCATGCTTTTGGGAAGCCCTAAATCCGTCGCAAGAGCGCTGCAGAGAATAGGAAGGTCAGGGCATAGCCTCAGGGAGAAGGCTATGGGACGTATAATAGTGCTTGACAGGGATGATCTCGTGGAGTGTGGTGTACTGCTGAAGTCTGCACTCGGGAAGAAGATAGATGAGATAGACATACCGATAAAGCCTGCAGATGTCCTAGCTCAACACATCTATGGCATGGCGATCAATGGACCAGTAAGCATAAATCACATATACAACACTATCAGGAGAGCATACCCTTATCAGGACATCGGCTATGATGAATTCATGTCTGTGGTTGAGTACCTCTCGGGAAGCTTCGCAGAACTAGAGAACAGGAGTGTCTATGCTAAAATATGGTATGATAAGGAGACTGGCCAAGTAGGATCAAGATCAAAGCTCGCACGGCTCATATACATGACGAACATAGGAACCATTCCTGACAACGGCGGTGTCGTGGTCAAGCTGGGCACGGAGTCCATAGGCGTCATTGATGAGGGTTTTCTTGAGAGGTTGAAGAAGGGCGACGTCTTCGTTCTTGGAGGGAGCTCGTATGAGTTCAAGTATTCAAGGGGTATGACCGCACAAGTCCAGACTGCTCTAGGAAAACCACCGACTGTACCATCCTGGTTCTCAGAGACACTCCCACTCTCATATGACTTATCGACAGAGATCCAAAGATTCAGGAAGCATATGGAGGATATGCTGAAGAACAGCAAGAAGAGTAAAGAAGATGTATTGGAGTTCATCGACGATTACCTCTCTGTAGACAAGAATGGTGCAGAAGCCATCTACGAGTACTTCAAGGAGCAATTCCTCTATGCTACGACACCTCACAAGTCTAAGATCGTTGTGGAGCATTACAATGATGGCAGGAAAAGCTACATCATATTCCACACACTTTTCGGAAGGAGGACGAATGATGTGCTTTCAAGGGCAGTAGCATACGCGATCTCCAAGACACAACACAAGGACGTAGAGATTGGCATCGACGATAATGGTTTCTATCTTGGCACTGAAGCCAAGACCGATCCAGTCAAGGCATTGAGGATGCTCAGCAGTGAGAATCTGCGAGATGTCATGGAGACTGCACTTGAGAAATCCGAAGTGTTAAAGCGCAGATTCAGGCATTGCGCAACCAGAGCGCTTATGATACTCAGGTCATACAGAGGACGACAGAAGTCTGTGGGAAAACAGCAGATGTCTTCACAGCTACTCATCAATGCGGTCAAGAGGGTTGATCCTAATTTCCCTGTGTTAAAAGAAGCAAAAAGAGAAGTGCTCGAGGATCTCATGGATATAAAGCATGCTGAAGAGGTCATCAGGATGATTGAAGACAAGAGCATATCCATAGAGGAGATACACACAAAGATACCATCACCTTTCGCATTCAATCTTGTGATGCAAGGATATGTCGATATACTGAAGATGGAGGATAGGATCGAATTCCTGAAAAGGATGCATGAATCAGTCATGTCACAGATAACAGGACAGAAAGAGGATGAGGATGTATCAGAGCTGAAAGAGAAGTTCCTTGAAGAGAAACGCGAGAAAGAAAGACTCACTCCTGAACAGGAGAAGCTCCTTCACCAAGCAGCAATAATCAGCATACCGACCAAGATGAGGATGAGACTCAACGATGTCATAAAAGGTAGACCTCTGAGTGACGTGGAACACTCATTCTTTGATGCGATACAGAAAAGGGAAGATGACATCAGCAAGAAGTGGCCGCGTAAGCTTGCAGAGTTCGTGCTCCAGAAGAAAGCAGAATTCTTCAATCAGGAATTCTCTTATGAGAAGTACTGGGATGAAGAAGAAGATGAGAAGAAGGAAGCAGAACTGGAACATAAGTCAGAACTCAGGAGGGATCTTGAGAATGCTGCAAGAAAGACAGGCATGGAGCAAAAGCTTAGGGAAGAGATCCACAAGCTGATTGACAATGAAAAAGATGAAGCTTCCGATGAACTCAAGAAATGGATCGATAAGCTTTTATCAGACACAGTCCCGAAGATATGGAGCACGAAACTCGTCAAATTCATACGAGAATACTCGTAATATAAGCAAAGTTAGAAAAAGAAGATAAGCACACAAAGACTATGATAAAGAGAAGCCATAGAAGGATCAGAGAGAAGATCTCACATCATTTCAATGAGGTGCTGAAAGCCAAGTATACTCCTCATTCTATAGCCTTTGGTTTCTCTCTAGGTACTTTCTTGTCGATATTCCCGACACCAGGCCTTAGCATAATGATTGGTTTTCTGCTTCTATTAATTTTCGCAAAGATAAACAAGCTCTCTATGATGGCTGCTTTCGCACTCTGGAATCCGATGACACTCATCCCTATATACTTCATAAGCTACCATATCGGCCATTACTTGATCGGCGACCTACCAGAAGCGACGGTCAGGATACAGCTTATCGGACAAGCATACAATTTTACTAGGAGCTTTCTGATTGGGAACATCATACTCTCCATAGTATTCGGAGTCATGAGCTATCTGATAGTCAGAGCTCTTGCAGAGGCATACTACCGGAAGCATAATGGGGATGATGATTCTTCACAAGATAGTTAATAGAAAATTTTATTAAGCTCATCTGTGGATTCCATATCATGGATTCTGGTTCTCCAAAAGACGCAAAAAATGAGTTTGTCATCGTGGATCTTGAGACCACAGGGCTTTCAGCCGAGAGGCACAGGATAACCGAGATTGCGGCCGTAAAAGTAAGATCTGGTGTGATTGTAGATAAGTTTGAGAGCCTTGTGAACCCGGGTGTGCCGATACCCAGACATATAACCAGGATCACAGGAATAGATGATGATACCGTGAAAGATGCTCCGCCAGTGAAAGACGTATTAGCGAGCTTCTTAAGGTTCGCTGGTGACTCGACAATAGTGGCGCATAATGCGAATTTTGACATGGGGTTCTTGCGATACAATGCTGCGAAAGACCTTAAAATGAGTGTACTCAACCCATCTCTTTGCACTAAGGAGCTCTCGAAACAGATGGTTCCTGAGATGAGCTCGAGGGCACTATCTTCATTATGTGCATTCTTCGGGATAGTGAACGAGAATGCGCACAGGGCCATGGGTGACGTCAAGGCGACGTTTCAGATCTTCAATCTCTTACAGGATAGGATGAAGGAGAACTCAGAAGAGACAGCCTCGCAGCATGTGGAATTGCCAAACTAGGGTGTATGAACAAGATTATGAGAAGCAGAATATCCTGTCACTACTTATTGAATCCTAGGTATGCATCCACTCTCCCAGCAATCTCTTTCATGTCCTGCATGGTTCTCTCCAAGTCTTTCTCAATCTCTGATATCAGCGCATCAAGACTATCTACCCTGAGATAATAGCGATTCTTCTCAGACACCACTATGCCCGATTGCATCAGTTTGTTCAGATGATGGACGACAGTGCCTCTTGACAGGCTAAGATGATATGCCAATTCATCACTGGATATTCCACTTTCCGATCTGGCATTTTTTATCATCTCGATGAAGACACGAAAGCACGATTGGTCCTTGTCACGCATATTGAAGAGGCCTAGAGAAGCCCCTATCCAACGAAGTTCTTCATTGATATCAAACCTAGAAGGTTTCTTGGCGTTCACTAACGTAATCTTATGATTTATGCGTGCCATAGAATATTGTTAGTTGAGATATATAATAAATTTATTGGATGTTCTTTTAATGTTCTTTTTTTTCTATATAGAAAATAAAATGAAGCACACCGTCATATTTTTAAATCACAATATGTTTCCCCTGGTGATGCTTCACTCTGTACTTATTGGAGAACGAGGAAAGATCATTAATTCTATGATTATCATAGATTAAGCGAGGCTGTTTTCAGTCTCTGGATATAAAGAGATGAGGAAGTTATAGCATCATGGTGGTTACTGATGGCAGGATTCAATCCTTTAGATTACGAGGAAGAGATACAAAGCTTCTGGGATAAGAAGAAGATATATGAAAAGAGCAAGAAGAAAGGCTCTGGCAAGAAGAAGTTCTATTTTCTAGATGGACCACCGTACACTTCAGGACGCGTACACACAGGGACTGCCTGGAATAAGGCACTTAAGGACTCTGTTCTCAGGTATAAGAGGATGCAAGGGTATGACGTACTTGACAGAGCAGGATATGACATGCATGGTCTCCCTACAGAGAACGCCACTGAAAGGAAGCTCGGCTTCAAGACAAAGGATGAGATTCCTAAGTTCGGCGTAGACAAATTCGTCAAGGCATGCAAGGACCTGAGCCAAGAGAACCTCAAGCTGATGAACGAGGACTTCAAGCGCATAGGCGTATGGATGGATTTCGAGAACGCATACCAGACCATCTCCAATGATTATATCGACGGTGAATGGTGGCT
>CAZJJJ010000066.1:0-5278 GCA_964546295.1 uncultured Methanosarcinales archaeon | reverse complement strand
GCTATTATAGGCCTAAACGTATCCATGTGCTCAGTATCGATAGATATGCTGATCATTCTGAAGAGTTCAAGAGGAATATGGAAGAGAAAGGTTATAATGTTACTGTGATAAATATCGGTGGAAACCTGTGGGAGGATGTGCTGACAAGAGTAGGGGATATGGTCTGTTCTCATGCTTCATTGGATAAGGACCGCGATAACAAGTTCATTGTCCATACTGATACCGGAGATCCTATGCTAAGGAGCGTGATGACGGTCGCTGCCTTTGTCAATGGGATACGAGCACTGTCTTATGATGGCGGTTCTACCCAGCTCCTTCCCCTCTTCAAGCTCAAGTACCAGACACCTCTCACGGATAAGAAGATGCAGATCCTCAAGATACTGAGAGAGGATATCACCTGTTGCCGCTCTTTCGAGGAGCTCTCCAAACGCACGGGGATGTCTCTTCCTCTGATCTCTTATCACATAAACGGGAATCTCAAATCAGAAGGGCTCAGGACAATGGGATTGGTTGATGTCGTCGAGCGTGAAGGCAGGATGAACGTGAGTATGAGCACGCAAGGTCTTCTTCTCCTGAATGGATACATAAGCCAGATGGGAGACGCTTCGGAAGGCGGGAAGCTTGCGAAGAACAGCGCACGGGGAAACCTCAAGGTACAAGAGCCGTGCTGATGGGTCGAAAACTCATCCATTGCTTTTTTCTTCTATTCCAGTATCATATCTCCTGAACATATAATCCATAATGAAAAGTCCTCCTGTGAAGAACAATGCTTCAAGGGCCAAAGGTACTGTGCTCTCTACACCAAGGAGCATGATGGATATGGCTGTGGCAGCAGCTCCATTCTTCATCGTGCCGAAAAGGGTCAACAAGACACTGTTCTGATGGCTGAGAAATTTTCTTGCTATCATGAAGATAGCTATCATGAGGAATATCCTTAGGATGATGAGTACGATCATTATGTTGACAACATCCTGGAGGTTCTCGATTATTGTCTCAAGATTGGAACCTACTATGGTGAATATTACAATCCCGAAGCATACGCTGATCATGGTCTTGAGAGTATCGTCTGACAGCTTTGCCCTTCTTATGAATCTGCTTAGAAGCATAGGTATTATCAGTAGGAGAACGATGATCTCTAGGATATCTACAGGTGCTACAGTCGTACGCATAAACACATAAGTGCCTACAGGGATCACCACAAGGCTCAGGGCGTATCCTAAGAACTCTGCGTACATATCTACTTTCATGTCTACGTGATATAGGTATCCCAGGCTAACGATACCTATCGCCGGAGGCATTAGCCCATATATGATGAGTGCGTTCCTGTAGAGCTCGTCTGTTATCAGAAGATGGCTGAATATGATGTAGAGAGCAGACAGTACGAATGTGTTGACTATGACAAGAACCGCTACAAATTCTTTCTTCTTGATGTCGAGATGCTCAGGTCCAAGGCTCTTTATGCTGATGCTGAGCATAACTATGAGGATGATCATGAGGTAATCCGTCAGGAAGGATGCTGGTTCCGGGAAGAAGATTGCGAGAAGCAGCGCGAGAAAGACCACTATCTTCGTGATATCTCTGAATCCCATGCTACGTCTTCAGGAGAGCACCTATAAAAATCTATTCTCGGGATTGGTGTGAGGTTGGAAGGGCGCTCAGAGAGCGCATCCCATCTCAGAAGCTAACCTGTCCAGGCTCTGTACACCAGGTATGAGTCGTCCATCGATGTACCATGATGGGTACGACTGTACTCCAGCTGCCCTGCATTCGTTCTGGTTCAGGTCACAATCCACAAAGAACTCGTCACCATGCTCCTGGAAAGTTGGTCCTAGCATGTCCTTCTGCTGATTGCAGTATTGGCACCATTCCGTGCCATAGAAGATTGCTTCGCTTTCCAGTATGCACGCGGAAAGTGCTTCATAATTGAAATCTGGATCCACATCACCTGTGCTGCCTCCACTCAGTGCGACGACTGCGGAATATATTATTATGACTCCGAATATGCCTAAGAAGACCAATGCGCCTGCGCTCGGACCTTTCCTTTTCGGTGTTCTTTCTCTCATCTTGTGCTGGTGCTCTGTAGAACCTTCTTTGGCATTCTTCTTCTCTCTTTTTCTCATCTGTTTCCTCTTTGACATCAAATCACCCAACCAATGTTCTGACAAACCAAAAATCGCGAATCATTCTCGATGCAATCCGATTGTTGTGTCTTGATTCAACAACCCATGATTTTTTTTTCATCAATCTATCCCTGTGCGTGCCTCTTATTAATAAAACTTTTTTTTATTTGGGGTATCAGATGAAATGTATCGGTCTTACATGATTGTCCTTCCGAAACCACTTGGAAATGAGAACAGAAAATATAAAAACTCTGCCGAGTGAAAACACCATGATGGACAATTCTGTAGTTAGGGTCAGGAATCTCTCTAAAGGATTCGGCAAGAAGATAGTCCTGAAGGACATAGACATGGAGATATACTCTGGTGAGATCCTTGGTCTCATCGGTATGTCTGGGCATGGAAAGACTACATTCTTGAATACTCTCATAGGTTTTTTGCGTCCTGACACGGGTGATGTGGAATTCAAGCTCGAGCATCTCCTTGATTATGAGAACGCTTCTGACCAGTTCAGGTCTGTCTATTATACTCATGATGAGGCCAAACGTATCTTCGGGTTCGCTGCGCAGGTGCCTTCATTCTATCTTGATCTCTCAGTAGAGGAGAACCTCGATTATTTCGGTGCCTTGTATGGTCTTTCCAAAGATATAAGGAGGACAAATACCAAGATACTCCTGAATCTCATAGGCATCTACAACTCGCGGAAAGTGATAGCAAGGAACCTATCTGGAGGTATGAAGAAAAGGCTCGACATCGCATGCGCTCTCATCCATGATCCGAAGATACTGATACTTGACGAGCCGACTGCTGATCTTGACCCTGTGCTTAGGAAGCAGATGTGGAACATAATAAAGAAGATCAATCAGAAGGGCACCACCATACTCATGGCTTCGCATTTCCTTGATGAGGTTGAGGACTTCTGTGATCGGATTGCTGTCATACGGCGTGGTGAGATGATACATGTTGGTACTCCTGATGAGCTGAAAGACAACATATCCAAATCTGAAGAGATAATACTGCAGACATATCCTGGTAATTATCCTTATCTGCTCAGGCATCTCGGAGGCAGAAAACTCGGTATAGAGAAGATCGTCAATGAGGGCGAGAAGCTCAGGATATACACGACAAGAGCAGAAAGCGTGCTACATAGGGTGCTATCGGTGATAAGCCATTCGAAAGAGACTCTTGTCGAGGTCAATGTCAAGAAACCATCATTGGACGAGGTCTTCGAGGAGTTCTATAGGCAAGGACGGATTGATGAGAGCACCTCGAGAGGAGAATATTATGAGGAGAAGAAGAGCAAGAAGGAGACAGCCAAGAAACCTCAGAGCAAGACCAAGAAGAGATCAAGATGATAGAATTGGATCAATATGTGAGACGAGAGGATAGATGAGAATGAAAGTGTTCAAGATAATAACAAAGACGCTCAGGATGGTTATGAGATCTAAGACATCTCTTGCCGCCGTACTTCTAGGACCTTTGCTCATCATAACACTCGTCGGTCTGGCTTTCGGAAACATATCGCAGTATAGTCTTAATATAGGTGTCTTTGCCAGTGAGTATGACGAGCTCGTAGAGTCATATATATCCACCATCGAGGATGATACTACATACCAAGTCTCACGTTATCCGCTGATAGACAATTGTAAGAATGACATAAGGCGTGGTTCAACACATACATGCATTGAGTTCCCTCCTGATTTCAGTATAGGTGCGAATGGGTCTAATGAGATAAAGTTCTATGTCGACCAGTCCAAGACGGACATGGTGGAGATAATACGCAATGTGGTCATAGAGAGGCTTTCACAGAGGACCGCTGAGATATCTGAAGAGATAACAGGCGACGTGCTATCAAGAGTGCAAGCAGTGGACGATATAATATCTGAACAGGCTGTAGTCATCCAGGACATGTCTTCGAAACTACGTTCCGTAGAGGATGATCTTTCGGAGGCACAGAACGGTTTTGAGTATCTGCGTGGTCTCATCTCTGGTTCTGATGGGAATTGGGGCACCATGCTCGGCATCACCGAAGATATGTATGATTATGCAGACTCTATAAGCTCAGGAGCGTACGATGCGATCGATATCGGTCAGTCTCTTGCGGGCGACTCTAATTCTTCTGAGTACACAGACCTTGAAGACATACGGGATGACATAGATGACCTGATGAATGGCACTCACGAATCAAGAGAAGAGATGCGTGATCTGATCGCTGATAATCGCGGAGACAGTGATGACATCGATGACGAGATCGATTCCCTTGAAGGCGGTATAAGCTCAGCGAAGGATTCTGTCGGTGAGACCATCAGCATGCTTACAGGGATGAGCTCAGAATTCGCTCGGGCATCCGATGATTTTGCAGGTATCGATACTACTGAGAACATGACTGCCCCAGTACGTACAGTCCTTGAGCCGGTGGTGGCAGAGAGGGCACCACTGAGCTATATGTTCCCGACGCTCCTCGTCATGGTGATAATGCTTGTCAGTGTGATGCTTGCGGGCACTCTTGTAGTGGTAGAGAAGACCTCAAGCTCCTTCTTCAGGAACTTCGTCACCCCGACATCTGACATGGCATTCATCTCAGGCATATTCTTCTCTAACATAATAGTGACTTTCGCACAGTCCTTATTGATAATACTTGTCGCGAGCCTGGTCTTCGGAGGAGTCATGCTGTCGAATCTCCTGACCATCACGGTGGCTCTTCTCATAATATCCGCTCTTTTCACACTATTAGGGATGCTTCTCGGCTACCTGTTCAACACTCAGGAGATGGTGTCCCTATCAGGCATCACGCTCAGCAGCCTCTTCATAATGCTCTCTGGAATAATAATACCGCTTGAGCAGATGCCCGATTACATGATAGATTATACAGTGTACAATCCGCTGCTTATGGGAGAAGGCATACTTAGAAGAGCAATAATATTCCAGACCGAGCTGATCAACGAGGCGATCATGCGCGATGTCTTCCTGATCATCGGATTCTCACTCGTGTTGCTCGCACTAGTCATCATCACGCAGAAGATCAAGAAAGAGGTCTTCCTGAATGGTTCTAACATTTTCCGTAAGCGTAAGGTCTCTGAGGATGACCAGAAAGAGGAAAAGAATGAGGAAAAGAAAGAGAAGAAGGGTCTTGATTTCCTTGAGGATTATGTAGGTGTAGA
>CAZJJJ010000065.1:0-5312 GCA_964546295.1 uncultured Methanosarcinales archaeon | reverse complement strand
GTGCCCTCTGAGGTTGATGCAAATTTTACAGAGGGGAATTATACTATTAACATATCTGTCTCCGATGATTATGGGAATACTGCAGTAGCATCCACCTGGCTTGTCATCGATAACACAGCACCTAATGTCACAGATGTGCAATTGTCTCAAGAATATGCAACACATGGGGACAATATGACAATCTCAGCAACCATATCTGATGATTTCCTCATCCACCCAGATGAATTCAATGTGACTCTCAATATATCGTACCCTGACTTTGAACCACTCAACATGTCTTATGATGGTTCAGGGGTTTGGGTCGCTGAAAACGTATCTATCGGTCATGAGGATGATATAGAATCAATAGTGAACATCTCTGCAATTGATCATGCAGGAAACCTCGGCTGGAATGATACCACTGAACTCGTCATCTATAACACTCTGCCCAACATGACAGTGAACCAATCCCGTATCCATGCAAAATATGGGGATGTCATAACGTTCAATGCTGATGTTTTTAATCCTTTTTCTGATTATCATGATGATTATGAGGTCTTCCTAGATATCGACCTTCTGAACTCTTCACCGTTCCATATGGTACATGTCGGTGATGATATATGGGAGAGCAATGTCAGCATAGATTTCATGGGGGATAACGTCACAAGCGTCAACTTCACGGCCATAGATCCTGCAGGGAATGTGGCTCAGAATAACACCTTGGACCTCATCATAGACAATACACTCCCTGTTATAATGATAAACAGTCCGCTCACCGGATATACATTCGAATCGGGTAGTGGTTCTGGAGACTCAATTGATATACCTGTAAACATATCAATATCTGAACCACCTAATTCTACATATTTCTACTATGTGGGCCAGTACTATGATCTCAGTTTGGACCTGAACCATACTTTCAATATCACTCTTGAGTACCCAGGAAAGCATACGCTTGAATTCTATGCTAATGATTCTGCAGGAAACCTTGGCCAAAATAAGACAATATTTTATGGTGATTTCGGTTTCGATACTACGCGTTGGCTTAACGAGTTCGAGACAAACGAAGATGTAGCATCAGCAAGTCTCACAAAATTCTTCTATATATTCTTTGAGCCGATATTCCTTAACATCACTGATGATGTGTTCAATATCTCTGATGATGATTATAATCACATGCTCAACTTCAATCTCACTGATGGTAAGAATACATCCTTGATATTTGAACCTTATGAGAGCCAATTATCCTACAATATCTCGGCAGAAGTGGATAATCCCGAGTTTATAGATGACTTCGAGTATGAGTACAGCCAAGAAGTTCTCGATTTCATACGTTTTGGGAATCTGAGCCGTTGGAACCAGGTAGACGGAGGAGCTATAAGCATGCACTACAATTTCTCAGAATTCCAGGATGCATGGGTCTGTCATGATAATCTCTTTGGTTGTGAGCATATATTCGAAGGTACAGGCTCGTCTTCTGATAGGATATTCGTAGAAAATGAAGCAAACGGCTCAACCATATTCATCAATTCAGTGAGTTTTGATAATGATAAGATATCATTTGTGTACCTCAACAATACGATCCCTCCAAGAGTTGATTTCCTGAGCCCAGAAAATAATACTGAGTTTGGTACCCCTTCCGGAAATGAAGTGACTCTTACGGTGAATGAGGATGCATTCTGCAACTACTCAATAGAGTTCGAAGAGGAAGAGCTTTTCTCAGGGGCTCTTTCGGATGAGAAGATTCTGCGCAATGAGGAGTTTGTGCTAGAACTTCCAGAAACCGAATACTTTGGCAATCATAGCCTCTTCGTGACATGTGCTGATGTCATGGATAACACTGCGACATACCGTTTCGATTATGAGATCCTTGATCTGATACCTCCTACGATATTTGACATTGAATCTTCAGAGACACATGTGAGATACAACGATTCATTTGAGATAACCGCAACTGTGATAGATAACTATAATGTGAGCATTGAGGATTTCAATGTCTCTGCAAGACTGAATTATACCGATGCAGAGATCTTCCAGCTCACTCATCTTGGAGGAAACCAGTGGGGAGGGAACATAACGGTGAATTTCTCAGGAGATGCTGTTTCCTCAATAAACGTGACCGCAGAGGATATTGTCGGTAATATCGGTTGGAACGCTTCATTGAGTGTGGTAATTGATAATACCGCACCGACCATAATAATAAATGAACCTGAGCAAGGGGCCTCATTCTTTGGTGAGAGTCACGACTCTCACACAGGTCTGGCCACATTCAATCTAAGCATATCTGAGCCTCCTAACCATACATACTACACTTACCTTGGTAAAAAGCATTTCCTTCCTCCCATCACTGAGAATGTGACAATCGAGATACCTCTCGAATATCCTGGGAAGCATAGGGTAGGGTTCTATGCCAACGATTCTGCAGGGAATATGGGCAGCAATCATACTTATGTATATGGAGATTTTCTCTTCGAATCACAGTCTTGGCTGGAGCGGATAGATGTCAATAATGATGATGTCAATCATTCTGATATCTTTGCCTATTCTTTCTTGCTTTTTGACCCAATATTTGAAGATGTAGAAAGTCCACTCATTGACCTTACAGATGACACCTCCGACTATTTACTATCTCTAAATATGACAGATGGTAAGAGCCTTTACTTGGCATTTGATTTCTATGAGAGTGAGTTACCACACAATCTATCTGCACAGACGAACAGCTCTACGTTCACTGATACTTTCAACCAATGGAATGGCAAGGATGTTGTGGATTTTGTCAGGTTCCGGAACCTTGACAAGGCGGGACCCGTGAGCCTAGGGAGATTGGAGATGCTCTACAATACATCAGGATTCAAGGAGATTCTCGTATGTCATGATGATTATAGAGCTTGTGAGGAGATACCGCTGCTCACTACGGATGAGCCTTCTGATAGTATAACATATTTGGACAACTCTACCGAGGTAGCTATTCTTCTGAAAAACCATGATTTCAACACTAAATATACCTCTTTTGTTCTCATCAATGATACTACTCCACCGACTATCACAATCAAATCCCCGGACAATGGGACAGAATTCTCAAGCCCTTATGACAATAATATAACATTTGAGGTCAATGAGAATTCTTATTGCAGTTACTCTGTTTATGATGAAGGCAACACTACACTCGTGGCCGAAGAGGACATAATGTCTGGCTCCATGATAGAGCCTCGTTCCCCTACAACTTTCAAGCTGGCAGAGTTGCCGGGATTGGGTAACATGACTCTTGAGATCTCGTGTATAGATGAATACGATAACAAAGGGATTGCTGAGCTGGATTTCACGCTCATCGATGACCAGCCACCAGATATCACAAATGTAGAATTGTCTGAAGAACTGGTAAGGAAGGATGATGAAGTGGAATTGATTGTGACTGCCTACGATAACTTCAACATAAGCCTTGATGAGTTCAATGTTAAAGCGCAGTTCTTGTACCCAAATTCATCATCTCATGATCTAGATTATTTAGGAGAAAATGATTGGGGTGCAAACATATTGATAACGTATGATGATGATATCTTTGCATACCTCAATGTCACTGTAGAGGACCTCGCTGGTAACATGGCTTGGAATGATACTATGATGATAGAGATAAGGAACACCGCGCCTGATGTACTCATAAATCATCCAGAGGATGGTTCAATACTATCTGCAGATACAGCGGATGACAGTACAAAGATTCTGCTGGTCAACATAAGCATATCTCATGAGCCAGAGTCTGTATACTATTCATACATTGGGAGGAATCATACATTGAACCAAGGACAGGAACAGGAATTCGAGCTGGGACTCATGTACCCAGGCAAGCATACTTTGGAGATGTATGCCGAGGACGAGGTCGGTAATAAGGGAATGAATAAGACGACGTTTTTTGGCGACTTTCTCTTCAATTCAACTGCATGGCTTGGATCTATAAGCGATAACAGCATTGGTATGGAAGAATTAAATCTCTCAAACAGAACTTTCAATGGTGACTCTTATGATCTTCAGGATTTCCCTGACGAGCTCATCAATATAACGGATGACTCTTATGATATAACACTGCAGGCGTTCATGGATACCGATTCATACGTCAATCTCACATTCGATTTCAATACCAGTGAGTTAGTCCGAAATATCTCATTCATCGCAGGTCATCCGGAATTTATCGATGATTTTGAATATCATAATGCACGAGAGGTGATTGATTTCATAGGGCTTCAGAATCTCTCAGCGATGGATGGAGAAGGTATAGGTTATGCACATCTTGCTACAGACCAATCTGAGTTCGAAGATATATGGTTCTGTGCTTACAATCATAGGGGATGTGTTGAGATACCGGATAACCAAAGCAATCTCCCCCACTTTGTGTCCTCTGGACAAGGTGTTGATATAGTATTCAATACGACTGACTTCGGTGATCAAACATCTGTTGTGCTGAGTAATAATACTATCGCGCCACGGATGGATTTCATAGATCCCGAGAATGGCACCACTTTCTCTTCCCCTTATGATAATGAGCTTGTCTACAGGTTGAACGATAGGTCTTTCTGTAATTTCACTATCCTCAACGGATCTGACAATACGGTGAATTCGGGAAACATAAGCGAGGAGATGATCGAGCCACACTCAAGCAATATATTCTCCATACCTAATCCTCCAAATCTCATCGGAGAATACGATATCTTATTCTTCTGCGAGGATGAGGCGGAAAATAATTCCACGAGCATATTCAATTTCGTATTCGAAGATAATGATCCGATCAATATAACATCTGTATCTCCATCTGAAGGGCACACGTTCCCATCATCGACAGAGTCTGTAGACCTTGAGCTTGAGACCTCCAAACCAGCATTCTGTCGATACAAACGTGATGAGCCATTGAATAACTTTTCTGATGGGAATAGTATGGCTGATACGGGCGACATGCTCCACATCACCACTATTGATGTGGATGAAGGCGACACCGAGAACATATACTTCAAGTGCCAGGATTATAATGGGAACCTTTCCGCACAGGTGAACACACATTTCTCGATTGATGAACAAACCACAACCACTTCTGGCGGCGGTGGTGGCACAACAACTTCACCCGCTCCCGATCCTGCTCCCGATGATGATATTGCAGAAGAGGATGAACTTGAAGAACTGGAAGATGATGAGGATGACGAAGTCATAGATTATCACTCGGAGACGTTCTCATATCCTGAGATTGCCAGTTCTGAGAATATCACGATGAATATAACTGAGGAGAGGATACCTGCTGCATCCATCTCTTTCTCATTGACTGAGACTGTCGAGGATGTGTATATGAT
>CAZJJJ010000064.1:0-5378 GCA_964546295.1 uncultured Methanosarcinales archaeon | reverse complement strand
ATGTTCATATTTTGAAACAAATTATTATATATGATTTCAACTTAGGTAACAATCATGGACAAAAAACAGATATTCAATATACTGATGCTTTGGCTTTTATTAGGTGCACTAATGTCATTCCCCACAAGTGCTTCTGACGAGGATGACAAGATTGTAGTGCATTTCTTCTGGGGCGAAGGTTGTCCTTTCTGCGAGATGCAGAAACCCCACATGGAAGATCTTGCCGAGAAATATCCTGAGATTGAGATAAGAGATTATGAAGTGCATGGTTCTCAAGAGAATCGTCAGAAATTCTTTGAGATGGCTAAAGAATATGGGACGACTGCGGCAGGCGTGCCGATGACGTTCATAGGTGACAAGTATTGGTCGGGATTCACAGAGAGGAACATCCAAGAGATGGACGATAAGATTGCGCAACTTGTAGAAGAGAATGATGATCCCCAACCACCTCCTGGCAATAATATCATTGATATACCTTTTTTCGGGGAGATCGATCTTGATGATACTCCATTCATCGCCACGACCTTCCTTATCGCTTTCGTCGACGGATTCAACCCGTGCTCGCTATGGCTGCTGACATTCCTGCTCGGCATACTCATCCTCACCAAATCTAGGAAGAAGATGATCATCGTAGGCTTGTCATTCCTGCTCACCACCACTATAGTCTATGGGGCATTCATAGCAGGCCTATTCAATGTATTCGCATACACAAGATTCATCGAGCAGATCAAGTGGTTCGTCGGAGGTCTGGCCATAATCTTTGCTGCAGTGAACATAAAGGATTATTTCTGGTACAAGAAAGGAATAAGCTTCACCATCTCTGATAAGCATAAACCCAAGCTGTTCAAGAAGATGAGGAGAATCATGCATCAAGACCAGTCATTGCCGTCCATGGTAGGTGCAACCATCGCTCTCGCGCTAGGTGTGACTCTTGTAGAGCTCCCTTGCACCGCAGGCTTCCCTATGATATGGAGCGGCATGGCAGCAGAGCTTTCACTCCCACTGATGAGTTTCTTAGGTCTTCTGGGATTATATCTGCTCATATATATGGGGGTGGAGATTGTCATACTTGCTGCAGCAGTCATCACCATGACAAAGATAGATTTCGGTGAGAGCCACGGAAGGATACTCAAGCTAATCAGCGGAGTCATAATGCTAGTGCTCGGTATTTCATTCATTTTCCTCTATGACTACATGAACACATTCCAAGGACTGTTCAATCTCATGCTGACAGCATTCACATTGATTGTCGTGACACTGTTTGTCCACAGGAGATTACTGCCAAGACTTGGGATACATGTCGGCACAGAAAGACTGGACCAAGAGAAGGTAAAAGATGAAGAAGAAAAGAAAAAGGAAGGTGATGATGATGAGTGATCCGCCAAAAGGGCTGAAGCATGATGGCAAATATTCATGGGTCAAGATAGAAGATGATACTGCTACCATTGGGCTTATCAAGGAAGAGGTAGATAAGGCAAAAGAATTCGTATTCGTACAACTCCCTGAGAAAGGTGAAAAACTTAAGAAAGGGGAGAGATACCTAGCGCTCGAAGCAGTGAAATGGTCTGGTGAGATCGATAGTCCTGTAACCGGTGAGGTTGTGGAAGTCAATGATGATCTTTTCGATGAACCTTCAACAATCAACAAAGATCCATACGGAGAAGGATGGATTGCAAAAGTCAAGCTAACCGATAAGAAAGAATTGGATAACATGAAAGAACTCTGAAGAGAAGAAGGAGGCTAATACATGAAAAATAAGTTTATGATGATAATGGTGATGGTAGCAGCTCTGGCTCTTGCTGGCTGCACTGGAGATAGCACAATAGATGGTAATACGATTGCAGACACAGATGGTGAGACTGCAGATGGGACAATAACAGTAGAAGAGAACCCCGAAAAGGTCCAAGTGTACTACTTCTGGGGAGAAGGATGCCCATTCTGCACCCAACAGAGCGAATTCTTCGAAGGGATCGATGATGAGATTATGGAGAATGTACAGCTCTTAGATTTCGAGACATACCGCATCCCAGAGAATTCCAGATTCTATCAGGAACTGGCTTTAGCACACGGTGAGACAGCAAGAGGAGTACCTATGACATTCATCGGAGATCAAGTTTGGAGCGGATTCAACGAACGCATGGGCAATGAGATGATAGACAAAATTAAAGAATGCATCGAGGAAGGGTGTGAAAGCCCCTCTAAAAAGCTCGAATGAATCCACAGGTGAAAGCATGAGAATAGTCATTATCGGAGGGAGCACCGCAGGAACTCTCTGCGCTCTTGAACTCAGGAAGATGGACAAGGATGCAGAGATAACCATCCTTGAGAAAGGCAAGGAACTGCAATTCTCTCCATGTGCTATGCCCTATGTCCTCTCAGGAGAGATAAAGAGTATCGACCAGATAAGGCTCATGTCGAAGAAGGATTATGAAGACAATGGTATAGGGATACAGACAAGTAAAGAAGTGAAGAGGATTGATGACGACAATAAGGAGATTCTCCTCAATGATGGCAATATCTCGTATGACAAGCTTGTCATAGCTACGGGCAGTAGGCCATACATCCCAGAGATCGAGATTGAAGATGGGGCTGATGTGCGAACTTTCAAGACGCTTGAGGATCTTTCCGGGATGATGAAAGGAAAGCCTAAAGACGTCACTGTGATAGGTGCAGGGCTCATCGGCATCGAGGTCGCCCATGCATTAGCCGAAAAGAGTAAGGTCACTGTGATTGAAGCACAGGACCAGGCATTGCCAAGTATGCTTGACGCTGATATGGCAGGATACATAGAAGAAGAGATGGAAGCGAAGAAGATACGGTTCCTGAGATCTTCAAAAGTATCCAAGATTGGAAAAGGATATGTGCAGGTGGGTGAAGAGAAGATAAGGACAGACTCTGTCATAATGGCAGCAGGATTCGTGCCAGAGACATCATTGGCAGAAGATTCAGGCTTGAAGGTCGGCAAAGGGATCTCTGTGGATGACCACATGAGAACAAGCAAGAAAGACATCTATGCCTGCGGAGACTGTATTGAGTGGAAGCATGCTATAACAGGAGAGCTATTCCTCAGCCAGTTGGCCACTACTGCACTTGAACAGGCAAGAATAGCATCGAGAAGCATCCTTGGCAGTAAGAGCAGTATGAAACCTATCCTGAACACAGGCATATCGAAAGCTGGAGACATCTTCTTCGGCTCTCTGGGCATCACCAGGAGTATGGCCAAAGAGAAAGGGATAGAATGCACCTCTGCAAGATACTCTTCATTCAATACTGCAGAATACTATGCGAAGGATTCCAGGCTCATAGTCAAACTTATTGCCGGAAAGGACAGGAAACTCATAGGAGCTCAATTGGTGTCAGACCAGAACATAGCAGGCCACCTCAACATGCTTTCACTTATCGCGGGAAAAGGGATGCTGATAGATGAGCTGATGCACATCGAGACCTGCTATAATCCTGCATCAAATCCCCTGCATGATCCTATCAGGATGTGTGCTGAGATCCTTGATAAGAAGCTCAGTATGAAAAATAAGAAAGGATAGTGGAGAATGCAGAATATAATATACGTTGAGGAAAAGGCTAGAAGCCCATTAGAGAATCTCGCCATGAACATGCATTATGCTGACATGGCTATGGAGTCAAAGCATGGTATTCTAGGCAGGATATATAGTCATAGCAGAGGAGTGATACTGGGCAATACCCAAAGCACTGAAGACCTATTTGAAGATGCCTGCATTAATGAAGGGTACCAGGTCGTGAGGCGGCCTTCTGGAGGTTCTGCAATAATAACAGAGACTGGAAATAACCTCTGCTATTCATTGTTCTTCGATAGCAAGAGATTCGGTGGAGATTTCGATTTCGAAAAAGCGTACAAAGCCATAACTATACCAATAGCTAAAAGGTTCGGAGATGATTTCAGTGTCAAAGGGATATATTACATGCGCCATAATCATCAAGGTCATGATTATCCTATAGCAGGACACGCCATGAAACTGCATGGTCGCGACATTGTGCAATTTGATGGTGTTATACAGATGGAAGATGCTGATTCAGAAAGCATCTCGAAGGTATTGAAACTCAGGAAGTTATACATGGAAGATGCTACACCTTTGATTGAGATGGACGGACAGCTATATACTCCCAAGGGCAAAGAGATCCATGATATCCCACATGGAGCGAAGCTAGATAGAGATGAATACGAAGAAATCAGCGGAATACGAGGCATGAAGAGCATAGGCATATCTGTCGAAGAGACCATAGGACATATCATAGATGCACTCAGAGAGGAGTTCGGAAAAATTGAGATGCGTAGAGGTGAAAAACCCAAAAGCAAAGACTTGGAATCATACATGGAAGATATCAGGTCTTCGAGAGATATAGGTAAGAGGAGATGCCTAGGACACTGTTTCGTTGATTTCGCTGACAGCGAGCCTGAGATACACTATGAAAAAGAGAAATAAAAGACAGAAAAGACTCTTGTACGTTATCGCAACATCAGGATTGACACTTCTTCTTATCATGGTAGTAGGAGGTCCTCTTGGAGAAATTCATTCTGGAGATGGTATTGTTGTCGGCTATTGTCCAACGATGGAAGGCTACGCACAAGAACATTTCGGAGAGGAGCATATAATTGATATGAGAAGCACTGGAAATGCATTGAAGGCCCTAGAACGAGGAGAGATTGACGCTGCAATGACAGGACGCAAAGCCAGGACAGGGGAAATCTCATATGATGTGGAAGAGAAGATGCTCGAATCAGGGAGTACACTCATCACCAGGATCCAGCGGCAGATACACAGGAACGAGCTCAATGGGATGACCATACATACACACATCGATCTCGAAACTGCAGAGAATCTCATCCCTGAAGCTGATATAAAACATTACGATGATATGGAAACCGCAAAGAGGAAAGGGATTGATGAAGCGGTTCTAGTGGGTTGGGAAGAGATTTCTGGTGATTATGAACTCCTTGTAGTGTATGATGGGATCCTGAAAGATGAGAGATTCCGGACGCCCTTCATTTACAAAAGATGAATGCATCAATGAGTAAATGTGGCTATCACAAAACCCAATATTGTAGCAGCAACCCCGATTGCTGCCCCGATCAAGATTTTCTTTCCCCCATTCATCCTATATGAGGAATACAGGATTCCCGCAACGACTATAGATACAAAAATTGTGAAAGCAAGGTCCTGATAGAAACTGCTAGTGAAGAAAGCTATGGGTATCGCTCTTGCGGAATAACCTTCGTATGACACGAAGAACCAGAGCAGCAGCAAGAACATGCCCGAGATCAACATCCTATCCATGAAAGGCCGAAATGGCTCTATCGCTGCTCTTGCAAAGACCAGGAAGAACATGATAGGGCTCGCCAA
>CAZJJJ010000063.1:0-5576 GCA_964546295.1 uncultured Methanosarcinales archaeon | reverse complement strand
ACATGATAAACAGGGCGTTCATGGAGATAATGATGGAGGGTGACTCTGACGGCAGGGTATTCACTTTCCCTATCCCTACCTACAATATAACAAGGGATTTCGACTGGGAGTCTGAGAACGCTAATCTCCTGTTCAAGATGACCTCTAAGTATGGTACACCGTACTTCCAGAACTTCATCAACTCGACACTGGATCCTGGTGATGTGAGGAGCATGTGCTGCAGGCTTCAGATGGATATGCGCGAGCTCAAGCAGCGTGGCGGTGGACTTTTCGGTAGCGTAGAGATGACTGGCTCTCTTGGTGTTGTCACTATCAATCTTCCAAGGATAGGATATACTGCTAAAGACCGTGATGAGTTCTTCTCAAGGCTGGAGAACCTCATGGAGCTGGCAAAAGAGTCATTGGAGATAAAGAGGAAAGTGATCAATTCCAACCTCGAGAATGGTCTGTTGCCGTACACGAAGAGGTACCTCGGCACTCTGAACAACCACTTCAGCACCATAGGTCTTGTCGGTATGAACGAGACATTGAGGAATTTCCTTGGCACTGACATAACCACGAAAGATGGCCAGGCATTCGCGAAAGAGGTGCTTGCTTTCATGCGTGAGAAGCTCAAGGATTTCCAGGAAGAGACAGGCAGCATCTACAACCTTGAGGCGACGCCTGCTGAAGGCACTGCATACAGGCTTGCCAGGAAGGACAAGGAGCTCTACCCAGAGATACTCACTGCTGGCGAAGAAGAGCCATACTACACGAACTCTACCCAGCTGCCTGTTGGGCACACCCAGGACATATTCGAGGCGCTTGAGCTTCAAGATGAGCTTCAGAGCATGTACACTGGGGGTACTGTACTGCATGGTTTCATGGGCGAGAAACTCAGTGATGAGGAGACCTGTAAGGACCTCGTGAAGAAGATAGCGTACAATTTCACGCTGCCTTATTTCACGATAACCCCAACATTCAGCATCTGCAAGGACCATGGGTATGTCTCTGGAGAACACCATGAGTGTCCTTCCTGTGGCTCGGCCACAGAGGTGTACAGCAGGGTCGTGGGCTATCATAGGCCTGTCCAGCATTGGAACAAGGGCAAGAAGGAGGAGTTCAAGGACAGGAGCGCCTTCACTGAAGATGTCTCTTTGAGGAACTCTATAGCCAGGGCAGAAGTTCCACGTACTGAGGCGCAGGAGAACCTGAGCAAATGATCTTCGGCGGCATCCAGCGGACGAGCAGCGCAGACTATCCGGGCAGGCTCTGCTCTGTCCTGTTCACTGTCGGCTGTCCCCTGCGGTGCCATTATTGCCATAATCCTGAGTTAGTATTTCCTAGAAAGGGTACCATGTCTGAGGATGAGGTCATGGATCTCTTGCTTGAACGTAAAGGTCTTGTCGATGCTGTCACCTTGACGGGTGGTGAGATAACATTGCACAAGGACTTGCCAGATTTCGTGGACAGGCTGAAGTCTGAAGGTTTTCTGGTGAAGATCGATACGAACGGTATTGACCCTGAAATGCTTCGTACGTTGTTGCCGAAGGTCGATTATGTGGCCATGGATGTCAAGGCGGTGCTCGAGGAGGAGCATTACAGGAACACTGTGGGTGTCGATGTTGATCTGGATAAGATACGGAAGAGTATTGGGTTGATCATGGATTCTGGTGTCGAGCATGAGTTCAGGACAACGGTAGTGCCTTCTCTTTTCCCCAAGCATCGTTTCCATGAGTTAGGGAAGGATCTGAAGGGGGCAAAGCGTCATGTGATCCAGGCTTTTAAGAATGGTAGAACTTTGAATCCAGATTATTCAGGCAGTAGGATGCATACAGAGTCAGAGCTTGAGGAGATCAAGGAGATAATGTCCTCTTATGTTGATGATGTCAGGGTTAGGTAAGGTTGGTTAATCTACAGAATGTGAAGTCATTCTCTGCTCTTGTAAGCGTTGTCCCAATGTGTGACATCCATGAAAGTGATATGCCTGTTCTCTTTATCTACTATGAATAAGAGTATGAACTCACCGGTGAGATGGATCCTCTTGTATTCGTTCAATGGCGATCTTAAGTTCTTATATCTGTCTATTGAAACCAGATCGTTTGATATGACTTCTTTTATTTTCTTCTTGAGATTCAGGCCCAAGACTTTATCTTTCTTGGCAATCTTTGAGAATTTGTGTCTCAGCCTATCGCTGAAGTCATACTCGAACATTTTCATTCATCCAATCCTAGAAGCCTGTCAAGTTCTTCTTCTGACATTGATCTGCGGCCATGCTTCTTCTTATGCTCAGCATATTCTGCATCTAATTCTTTCAGATACATGATGTTCGGTTCGGGTTCAATATATTCTTCTCCAACCTCTTTTGCTATCCTTTTCAGAGCATCACTCCTATTCTTTAATCCAAACTTCCCCTTCACAACATCCAAAACTCTGATTGTATAATCATCAAGTTCAAATCTTGCTTGTGTCATAAAATCACCTTTTGTGACTAAATGTGACTTTTTATTTAAATGTTTGCACAAAAACAACCCTCACTTCCCTATGCCCTCGTATATGAAACCTTCTCCAACCATGGTGTCCCTATCATATATGTTCCTACCATCTATCACCAGAGGATGCTCCATGACCTCTAGCATGCGCTTCCTGCTCATACCCTTGAATTCGTCCCACTGTGTGGCGATGACCACTGCGTGTGCCTTGTCCATGGCATCGTAAGGGTCTTCCGCAAAATAGACATCCTCAAGCACCTTCTCTGCGTTCTTCTGCGCTACAGGATCGAACGCTCTCACCTCTGCACCGAGCTCTAAGAGCCTCTTCGCGATATGGATGGCGGGTGCTTCCCTGATGTCGTCAGTCTTCGGCTTGAACGCCAGTCCTAGTATGGCGATACGCTTCCCCTTCAGATCGTCCAAGTTCTTCGTGAGCTTGTCTATGACCACATACTTCTGGCGCCTGTTGACCTCGTCCACAGACTCCATTATCATCAGTCTCGCATCCTTCTCTTCAGCGGTCCGCATCAATGCCCGTACATCCTTAGGGAAACATGAGCCTCCGTAACCTATCCCTGCCTGGAGGAACCTATGGCCTATCCTATTGTCGAGCGCGATACCCTTGTAGACCTCTCCTATATTTGCGCCCACCTTCTCGCATAGGTTGGCGATCTCGTTGATGAAGGATATCTTCATGGCAAGGAAAGAGTTTGCTGTATATTTAATCATCTCTGCAGATCTTATGTCAGTATGCACTATGGGCTGGTATATCCTCTCAAGAGGGCTCATGAGCTCATGGAGGATCTCTCTGGCTTTCTTCGATTCCGTACCTATGACTATCCGGTCAGGATTCATGAAATCCTTCACGGCAGTACCCTCCTTCAGGAACTCAGGCACCGATGCTATGTCAAACTCCACCTCTGTCTTCTTCCTCAAGACCTCCCTTATCCTGTGGTTCGTCCCTACAGGCACAGTGCTTTTCGTGACGATTATCTTGTAGTCGTCTATCTGCTCGCCAATCTCTTCCGCAGCCTTGAATATGAACGACAGGTCAGCCTTCCCTGTCTTATCCTGCGGTGTGCCTACACAGATGAAGACTACCTCTGAGGTCTTCACGCTATCCTTTGAATCAGAGAATGAGAGGCGGCCTTCATAGATATTCTTTGATATCAGCTCTTGAAGCCCAGGTTCATAAATGGGGGATTTGCCCTCCTTCAGCAGACCCAATCTTTCTTTGTCATTGTCCACACAGGTGACCTCATTACCCAGCTCTGCAAGGCATGCACCTGATACGAGACCTACATATCCAGTACCAATTATAGTGATTCTCATAACTCAGAGATTTCAGTACCATATTAAAACATTTGTGAATCGATGATATGGATCACATGGACCACCGAAAGGTATAAAGTCTCCCATTGCACCCCAAGAGGCATGCAACGCATAACCAAAGTCATCCTGAGGTCCTGTTCTCTCATGGCATTCCTTGCAGCGATAGTGACATTCAGACGAGGATACCAAGATGTCATGTACCATGGCCCTTCATTCTACAATGAGGCTATATTTGGGACTAGCATAGGACTGTTCTACGAGTTCTACATCATGTTTTCTCTAGTCTTCTTCTTATTTCTCAGCCTTGGAGTGCTCCTATATCTCATCTCTGCAAGACGCGTGAGATCCAGACGAATATTCCGGCTCACGTCATCTCTGGCTTCCATCGCAGTTATGATAGTGCTCCTTGAATTCTCTGGGTTTGTGGTATCGGGTCAAGGCTTGGATTCACATGAGGTCACTGACCAGTCTATCAGCTACACAGAGGACCTCATATCAAGGAATTGGTCCTTATATGTCTCAGGAGAGTTTGTCTATGAGGAGAGTGCTGTCTTTGACCAGTTCAGGCGTCGCACAACCTATGAAGATATCAGCGCCTCAGATGATAACATAATACTATTCGGCTGTTCTTATGCTTATGGTAGTGGGCTTCATACGAACTCGACACTGCAATCACATCTCCGGAGAAGTACAGGATCGGATGTCTATAATTATGCTATCAGAGGTGGTGGTGCTCATCATATGCTCCATCTGTTGGAAGGAGGGACCACAAAACGGATAAGGGAGATCAATGGTAGTGTCTTCTCTGACATAGACAGGTCCGCAGATAATATAGGTATATATTATTTCACTCCATCACATGTCTATTCTGCTCTCGGGAGACCTAACTGGAACATATTCACGGTCATCAATGAGCCAAGGTATACGATGGTTGATGGAGATCTGCTAGCTGATAGATTCTTTAGCCCACTTAATTCCACTGAGTTCTTCAAGATAAGTAATCTCGCGACTTTCATGACTGGGAATTATATGAAGTTATGGCAGAACTCGATCTTCTTGAGAACTTTTGCGTCGGCGCATATCAGTAGACCGCTGACATCGGACGAAGAGCAACTTTTCTTCCTGATGATAAACCGATCACGCAATCTTTTTGAGGAGAAGTTTGGCGGAGATTTCTATGTCCTCATATCACCATTGCATCGGGATACTGTCCTGTCTGAGAATATCAGAGATTTGCTAGACAGTCAGGAGATAGAGGTCCTTACGTATGACTTTGCTGGTGAAGATAGGGATAGGTATATGCTTCAGGATGGTATCCATCCGAATGAGAGATACAATGAGATCTTGGCAGATCTCCTCTCAGAATCTATCCAATCCTGAATCGCAACTGGTAGTTCGGTTGGCACACTGTGCTACATTCGCTCCGCTCAATAGCACCAAAATCACAAGAAAAAAGGGTGAACAGCGATCCTAGTTTCCCGTTTCAAAACAGTACTGCTAGGAACGTGGGTCTGCTTGACTTCCGTGTTCGAAATGGGTACGGGTAGTTCCAGACCACTATGGCCGTTCACGTGCAGAAAATCCTGGCTTATTTATAAATCTTTCTCAAGAATCAGAGATCCAGGTTTGTGGCTTCTCTGGAGTTATCATCAATGAACTTGCGTCTTGGCTCCACATGCTCACCCATGAGCACAGTGAATATCTCATCGGCGAGTACCGCATCGTCGACCATGATCCTCTTCAGTGATCTTGTCTCTGGATCCATCGTGGTCT
>CAZJJJ010000062.1:0-5595 GCA_964546295.1 uncultured Methanosarcinales archaeon | reverse complement strand
TCTCTAGAGAGAATTTCGAGATTGTCCCTGCAGAACCTCCTATGATAGTGACGGGCAATGCAACCATAAACGGAGAGCTAGCAGATGATGTCTTGATAGAAGTATTCGCGGACGGTATCCCTCTGGCACATACTACTGCTGAGGATGGTCATTTCGAGCTCGAGATATCCGAGGATGATCCTGAGTCCAGGTTCAAGGATGGTGGTCAGGATGGTGACGAGCTTTACTTCTACATAGACCGTATGATTGCCGATGCGATAGTGGACTGGGAGAAGAACTCCACTAAGCATATCAGCATCAATACTGAAAGGTTCGAGATATCCGTAGAGCTCAAGGAAGGTTGGAACCTGATATCATTGCCATATGAGAGATATGACGCATCCATGCTTGCTGAGGAGACCTCATCCCATATATACCATGATAGTGATGAGTATGGTTGGAGAGACTATAACCCTGAACTGCCGCCTCAGCTCAATTCTCTGAGGGATATTGATCACACTATGGGCGTATGGGTGTATAGTGAAAATGACAAAGCAGTAGAATTCAGCGGTGTTGAATCTCAGGATATCCAGATCCCTCTCAAGGAAGGCTGGAACACGATAGGGTTTCCTTACGGTGAGCCAATGGATATAGAAGATTTCGTTGATGAGAATGTGCATAGGGTATATGCACACAATGATGCAAGCAAGGAATGGGTGCGATGGTTCCGCACACAGCCTGACTTCAGTGAATTGTATGAATTTGAACCTGGAAGAGGATATGCGATCTATGCTGAAGCTGAAACAGTATTAGGGGTGAATAATGATGAGTAATACAACATGGGAAAACTCAAACTACAATCATGACACAATGACACTCGACAATATCGTCCGAAAAGAACCTCTGGCTAAGAGGATACGCAGGGGTGCCTACAACACCATTGGTGGAGTTCTTTTAGGCTTTGGCGCTTTAGGTCTCACTGCATGCTCTAACCCTTTTTCTTCTTCCACTTCTAGTGGTAATGATACTGAGCAGACAGAGAATGGCAATGGCGATAATGGCAATGGTGATAATGGCAATGGTGATGATCCTTATGATCTTCCATCAATTGAACTCTCAGTGATTAATGATGGAAGCATTCTTGGAGCTTTTGTATTGGATTATGAGAAGGGCGACCACTCCATTGATCGAGTAGAATACAAGGTGCCTTTCAAGGACACTCCAAAGCAGGATGTAGGGTGGCAGGATTATGATGGTAATTTCTCCATCCATACTCTACGTCTGAACGAGGGTGATTATGTCTTCAAGGGGAGGGTCGTCGATGATGCAGGAAATGTGAAGAAAACTTCCTTAGATGTCAATATCGATATGCCTCCTGATAGGACGCCCCCTTTGACTACAAAAGTTGAGAAAATGGAGACTGGAATTGCTTATGGAGAGATCAAGCTTGATGACATTATTGTAGCAGGTGATGATAGGCGATTTGAAGATGAGGAATGGGTCTCGGGCATAAAGGAAGCATCTGTCTATGTTGCTCCTATAGATTCCCTACCTCGTGGTTCGGATGCGGGAGATTATCTCAGAGAGCATGGTACTAGACTCGACACTTACTATTCGGTAACAGGGACACCTAATGATTACCACACTATTGAGACTCAATTGAACAATGCCGATGCTGATTACCATGTATATACTCTTTCAGTTGACAATGCGCTTAATGAGTGGGTGCACTATAATGGAAAAGTAAGAAGTGGAGGACCTACCCAGATGGGGCACCTGATTTTCGGAAGCATAGGTGAACAGGGCACTGTGGAAGCATACGCTGTAAAAGGAGATTTCGAAATGCGTTTAGGCGAATATGAGACCAATGCTGATGGTGATTTCATGGCAGAAGTCAACAATTATATGGAAGGTGAGACCTTCGAGCTCAGATATGGAGGGAACTCTTTGCAGTTCGACTATGAGACTGGCAAAATGGACGAGGATGTTGAATTATGAGATCTGTAATGGTATTGGTGATGATAATATTGTACCTGCCATTGGTTCTGGCTGCTGAACCTGCACCTCCAGATATGGTCACTGTATGGGGTTCTATATCAAATGAGTCATCTCTTGATTGTTTCCTTCTTGATGATGCGATTATTCTAGGGGAGGAAGATGTGACATATAGTTCTATGATAGCACGCCATGAAGGATTGTGTTTCTATAGAATCGATGTTCTCAGAAAAGAAATGCCTGACATGTTCAGGGTGGTTGGAGGTGAACAAGAATCATCTAACATCACTTTCTCAGGAGATACCCTGCAGAGAGAAGACATAGAACTCAATTTCTCTGATGATTACCATCTTGATGATGAGCCCGAAGAGATCGTTGATGATGAGGAAGACGATTACGAAGAGGAAGAGGCTCAACCAACAGAAGAGGAAGAAGCCGTCGGTGATTATGAAGATGGTGTGGAAGACGATCACGAAGATGAAGAGGCCGAACCAACAGAAGAGGATAGTGATGAGTCTGATGAGGACGCTGGGGAGGACGAGTCGGATGAAGTTTCTGGCTCTAGTGTTTCACGTAGGGAGACTGTTCCATCTAGAGAGCCAAGAACCACACGAAATGACTACGATTCTGATGAAGAGCCTGAGGAAGAAGAGGAAGAGGTATCTTCTGAAGAAGAGAATGAGGAGGAAGTTCCTGCGCAGGAAGATGATGTTGTTGAAGAAAGATCGAGTGACATTGATGAGCTGATGGAGCTGTACGAGCAGAAGCAGGAAGAAGAGGTCGAGCAGGATGTATCTGCAGGACCTATGGCACGTGCTTATGATAGCATAAGGGATTCTTTGACAAGCAGTGAACCCATGTTCAGCGATACTGCCCTGCTCCTGTTCGCTAATGTTGTTGTCTTTTTAGTAATCTCAATCCTTCTAGTTTTTCTCTTCTCCAAAAGAAAAAGGCGGAAGAGGGTAAGGATAAGAAGATGATTATCATGGAAAAAAAGGAAAGATCGAAGAGATTGCATTTGGGAAAGGTTGCGATACTGACATTATTGACACTAGGATTCTATTGGATATACGTTGCATACAACTCTTTGAAATTCCTAAATGAACATTCAAAAGAGCACAGGAGCAATAGGTGGCTTGTCCTCTTGCTGATCATACCATTCGTGAACCTTGTGGTTGCCTATATCATAACAAGGAGAGTAGATAAGGTTATTGATGCTGGAACAAAAGGGGCTCTTGTGGTAGTCATGTTGATAAATATACAGATGAGAAGGTTCATAGAGTTCCTTGAGGTGCAGGGTCTTAGCTACGCTGCAAGTACTGCCATTGGTCTGGGGATTACAGTGTCTGTAATTGTATGGCTTCTGGTGAGCTATCAAAAGAAGATCAATGGCTTCCTTGAGAAGAAAGAGACAAGAAGAAGGTATTCTATCATCTATCCAGGAGAGATAGCTTTCCTTGTTCTTGCATCCATATTGATAGCGTTCGTGCAAATAGCTTCAGCGATACTGATGTTAGGGTGATATTACAATGATAAAAAGAATGTTTAATTATCTTGTTGACCTGGGAAAGATAGAGAACAATTTTGACCATGACACAAAAGATAAGCCATCAGGATCCCAAGGAAGCCATTTTGATATTGCTTTTCCTGGGAAAGATCCTATGGATGTGGCATTAGGAGTTTTTGACTCTGTTGATCGGGGTGAAAGTGTAACATACAGGAATCCTTATACCGCTAAAAGGTCAAAAGCAGCTGTCATATATTCTAAACCTGAAAATCATTTAGCTGTCAGTACAATACTAGTGGACGACCAGGTGTATACTGCTTATCCTGTGAATAACAAGTTCAAGACTTTTTCAGATTGTTCTGTTCTTAAAGTCACAGAGTGGGCAAATGAATTAGAAGCATGGATACATGTTCAGTTATTAGGCAATAAGACTTTATGTTTCTTTCCGTTGGATTACTACAAGAAAAGATCAAATTATATCACAACAAAACCAATCAAACTGGAGTTATCTGCATTCGCATACGATCTTAAGAAGCACGATGAACCCTGGTCTCCCAATGAGTCAGAAGCGAAGAATATTCAGAAAATGGATAGATTCACTGCACTATTGAATATGCAAGCTGCAGATCAGAATGCCTTCGATGACGATTATTTTTTTGATGGGGAGATAAAGAAGGTCATGACTGGAGGCAAGGATGATAAGATCTGTGAGGTTGAGTTTTCAGCATACCATAGTACTAAAACATTCAGACTTAATATCTTTGTCAGAAAGCAGTTGATAAAAGAAGAACTGAAGGAGGGAGACCACATATCTGGAAAATTATGGTTACAAGGTAGGATAGCATCCTGAACCCCTCAAAACTTTTATTAATCTTTATCTCAACATATGAACAATGAAAGAACAGGCACTCTATCGGGATCTTGCATCATATTATGATATGATATACAGCTGGAAAGATTACAGGAAAGAGGCTACAAGAGTCAAAGAGCTCATCGGAAAGCACAAGAAATCTGATGGGAAAGAACTGCTTGAGGTGGCCTGCGGAACAGGACACCATCTCCAGCACCTGAAGAAGGATTTCTCCTGCACTGGCACAGATATCAACCAGGGCATCCTGGATGTGGCCAAGAAGAATGTCAAAGGTGTCATGTTCAAGAAGGCAGATATGATCAGCATGGACCTCAGGAAGGAGTTTGATGTGATAACCTGTCTCTTCAGTTCTATCGGCTATGTCAAGACGTACAAGAATCTCCAGAAGACACTGGAGAATTTCGCCAAGCACTTGAAAGTTGGTGGTGTGGCCATCATAGAGCCGTGGTTTACTAGATCTGTCTACAGGGTGGGTTCACCTCATATGACAACATATGATGGTGAGGATGTGAAGATCGCCAGGCTGAACGTGGGTGAGATCAAGGGCAATGTATCTGTCATGGATATGCATTATCTGATATCTAAGAAGAACAAAGGGACGAGGCATTTCGTTGACAGGCATGAGCTCGGTCTGTTCGAGACAGATAAGACATTGCAGCTCATGAAGAAGTCAGGATTCAGGGCAAGATTCTTGAAGAATGGATTTATGAAAGGCAGAGGACTATATGTCTGCATCAAGGAATGATAATCTGATGGCATCTATTCATCATCATGCCAGTAATACGGTTATTAGACTTTTAGCTCTGATCTTCCTTAAGATCTAACTTTTCTAGAATTATCTGTATATCTCTTGAGTTCCTCTTCAAGAATTCATCCCCTATAGAAAATCCTTCATACTTGTATCGGTTCCTTATATCCCGTATCTGTTGCAAGAGCGATCTCTCTTTCCCTGTTATGATGCCTTCGTTATAAGCCTCCTCTATGAGCTCATGATGTGCTCCATCCCCTTTGAATCTTGTCCCAGAAGATATGAATATAGCATCAATCCGCATGTGGATTATATCGTAGAGATCATTCAGTGTGGGCGTAGGGAATTCATTCCAGTCTAGTCTTTCCAATCTTTCCAGAAGCTCATCTGCCATTTTCCTTAGAGAATCTGCCCTGTTTTTGTCTGGAGTCACCTTCTCCTTCATCATAGCCCTCTAAAAAACCATACAGGACAATCCCATTGATGATATTGTTC
>CAZJJJ010000061.1:0-5632 GCA_964546295.1 uncultured Methanosarcinales archaeon | reverse complement strand
TGATAGTATCAAGCAATTATTTTTAAATATTATCTCAGAAACAGATGATATTCAATCCTCATCTTCGCAGCAGTCCTCACAGACGCCCTTTACCTCAAGCTGGAAACTTGTGATTCTGCCAGGTATCTTGTCCTTCAAGAAATCTATATTATCAATCTCAAAATGTATAATCTTTCCTGTATTCTCGCACACAAAATGACAATGGTTCTCTTTACTCTTTGAGTATACAGACCGCCTATCACAGATATAAGAATACAATCTCTTCTTATTAACAGCATTCCTCAGGAATCGGTAGATAGTAGCGATACCTATGCTTGGGTCTCTCTTCTTCACTCTGTCATGTAGCTCATCAGCACTGAAGAAAGAGGATATTCCTCCAATCTCTTCCTCTATGACATCTTTCTGCCTTGTCTTCCTGATCTCGCCCATGGCAGAAGATAAAAGCTCATAATTTAAATTCTTATTGATAATGAGAATCAATAATTTTTATAAATAGGTCCACGTTCAATCGAGTATGAGAGTAGGAATATTAGGGAAAGGAGGCTCTGGGAAGACAACAATAACAGCAGCACTTGTGGAGTATATAGCAAGAGATAGTAAGGTCCTCGCCATTGATGCAGACCAGAATGTGAATCTTGTAGAGACATTAGGGATTGAGAACGATGTAAATATATCAGACTACAATGAAGATATCTACAATTATTTACATGAAAATAGAAACGATCTGAAAGACGTCCCAAAGATTGGAACAACACCTCCAGGGATGAGGTCACGTTTCATAAGATTAGAGCAGGATGATCCAATACTTGGTAAGTATGCAAAATCCAAAGGAAATGTGATATCCTTGCAGATTGGCAGCTACACAGAGAAAGACATAGGATCAACATGTTTCCATGGAAAACAGGAGACCATTGAGGCAATATATCATCATCTGCTTGATAAGAGCAATGAATTCGTCATAGCAGATTCTACTGCAGGACTAGATAGTCTAGGCAATTCTCTGCACATGGTGCATGACATCATATTCTATGTTGTAGAACCTACACAGAAGAGCACATCAGTCTTCAAGAGATTCAAGGATGTTGCTGCAAACAGAAAGATAAGACTATATGCTATAGCTAACAAGATAAGAGATAATAGTGATATTGATTTTATCAAGGATAAGATACCAGGGGATGATATAATTTCAGTATTCAAAGAGAGCAGAAACATAAGAGACCTTGAAAAAGGAGACCCAGATGCACTCAACAGGTTTGTTGAAGAACATAAAGAACAATTCAGACTTCTAAAAGATAAAACTCAAGAAATAAAAAGAGACTGGGACGACTATTACAAAAAACTGTTAAGAGAGCATAAGACAATCTCAGAGTCATGGTACGATGGATATTACGGAGTCAAGATCTCAGAGAAGATCGATCCTGATTTCTCATATACAAAAATCATAGGTATGGGTCAAGATGCAGATAGCACCAAGGATTAATGATAGGATAAGAGCGGTCCTGTATGATAAGAAACTGATGGGGAACATCCTAGATCTATGTGAAAGAAAAGAAGAACCATGCCATTTCGTAGTTCCTGAAACTCTAAAAGACAAACTCATAGACTGGAAAAGAGAATTCCCAAATATAGACTTCTACCTGGCACACAAAGCCACAAAATCAAGAAAACTAATCCAAAAAGCAAAAAATATGGGGGTTAAGATTGATGTTTCCTCACATGGTGAACTTGAGAATGCAATAAATCTTGGATTCAAAAATAATGAAATTAGCTGCTCAGGGCCAAAACCAAGGAAATACATAGAATCTTCGATAGAGAATGGTTGCCTGATAAGCATAGATTCTATTGATGAGCTGAAGAAGATATCGGAGACAGAGAAAAAAGACAAAGTTTCTATCCTACTTAGAATAGCTAACCCAGCGATAAAAGATAGAAATATAACAGAAAGAAATACAAGATTCGGAATCTTAAAGGAACATCTAGACGAAGCCTATAAGATTTTGGGGGATAGTAAGAACATCAAATTGAAAGGCTTCCATTTCCATGCAGATGGATATGACCCAGGTATGAGAGCTGGAATTATTGAGTTTTTCCTTGACCTTATCAGAGACGCCAGAGAAAAAGGCCATTTTCCAACTATGATTAATATGGGCGGAGGGATAAAAGAGCAGGTCTTTGAAAATCCAAGAGAATGGCAGAAATACGTTAGCTTAATAGAAGAACAGATCATCAACGGAAAATGTTCGGAAACTTGGGGTGACACAAACCTCGGGATTGGCTTGAATAATAAGAATAAGATATCTGGAAGAGGTGCAGCTGAATCTCCAGCACATACTCCTAAAGCGAATGATTTTATTTTTGACATACTTAACACTAACACAGAATTTGGCACCATAGAAGAGTTACTGTTTGAGTGTTCTATCACATTAGCGCTTGAGCCAGGTTTCTCAGCATTCTTTGATTCTGGATTCACGATAATAAAAGTTATTGGTAAGAAAAAAACCAGCAAAGGAGATCTGATCCTGACTAACGGAAATATGTTCACGATATCATCGCGGATGTTCAATCCTTTACCTGATCCAATCCTGATAAGGAAATCAAAGCCTCACGACCACAAAAAAAACACAGAAACAAAAAAACAATTCTCAGCATTTGTCGCAGGCAATCTCTGCAGAGAAGATGACATGATAATGACCAGGAAAGTATACTTTGAAGATGAGCCTGAGGACGGAGACTATCTAATATTCCCAAACACAGGGGCATATAGGCAGCATTATGAATCAACAACATCACAGATGCATGGGGAGGCATTGCATTATTCAATCAATGAGGAACTGGAAATAGAGGAAGACTAAAGTGATATACAAAAAAATTGAAGATTTAGTTGGAGAGACACCTTTACTAGAGATATCTGAAGAGATCCATGGGATACCAAGATTAAGATTATATGCAAAACTTGAGATGATGAACCCGTTCGGATCCATCAAAGACAGGGTAGCTAAAAATATGCTTATGAATAATATTACAAAGATCAAAAAAGAGAATAGAACGGTTATTGAGTCCTCAAGCGGTAATACCGCCAAAGCACTAGCGGCTTTGTGTTCAAAGAATGGTATCAGCTTCAAGACAATCAGCAATAGGATAAAAGTAGAGGAGATAAGAGACATCCTGAAATTCTTGGATGTTGATGTCACAGAACTTCCAGGCTCATCCGAATGCCCAGACCCTACAAGCCCAGAAGAACCTGTGGATATGATTGAAAGGTCGTGCTCTGAAAATCCCGAAAAGTATCATCACACAGACCAATATTTCAACAAGAGAAACATAGAAGCACACAAGGAGACGGGGAAAGAGATTCATGATGACCTTGGTGATATAGATTACCTTTTTGCAGATCTGGGTACTTGTGGAAGCAGCAGGGGTATCGGAGAAAAATTAAGAGAAGTCCAAAAAAAAGAACCGAAGATAATCGGTGTGATAACAGCAGAAGGAGGCTTTGTACCAGGAGGGAGAAACGAGAATGAACTCTATGAAACAGGTTTCTTCGACAAGAACTTCTATAACAATATAACAAAAGATTCTACAAAGTCTGCAGTAAAAGGAATGAGAGAACTTAATTTAAAATCAGGATTATTATGCGGTCCTACAACAGGCTTAGTATATTCAGCACTAAAAGAATACTTCAAGAAGAATCTACCTAAGACTAAAACAAAAGCAGTTTTTATAGCATGCGACAGATTGGAATCATATCTGAGCTATGTCAAAAAGTACATGCCAGAAGTATTCTCATCAAGACAAGAAGAGAGAAAAAGTGTGACAATCGACATGGCGAGATCTGTTAAGCAAATAACATCTGATGAACTAGAGAAGATGAATGAAAAAGATGCGCTATTAATCGATATGAGGACAAGTTATGCATTCTCGATGGGACACATCAAGGGCAGCATGAACATCCCAGAGCATATGCTTGAAGAATTGATAAGTCAAGGTAAGAGTTTCCCAAAGAAAAATATTGTCCTAATCTGCCCAATAGGGAATAAAAGTGTGAAATACGCAGCTATGCTTGAAAATCAAGGGTATAAGACAATGAACCTCAAAGGTGGATTGAAGGCCTGGATAGATTCTGGTAAAACTCTTGAGCAGGAGAATTTCTGCTGACCACTAGCACAGAATCGGAAATTATTTTAATGGATTGAGTCAGACTCTATACATGACAGGTAATGATGGATACGATGACTTCGCTTCTGAAGAGTTCATAAGACAGCCTTCGAGATTCTCAGAGCACACGCTCAAGATAGCTAAAGAGGCCGCCGCAGGATACAGCTACCTGCTTGACCAGAAGACATTCTTCCAGAAACTGAAGAAAGGGATAAAGCTCAGGCTTGAGTACCTCAACAAGTATAAGGAAAGCTATAGTCTCGTGAGCGATTTCAACCCAGAAGGCAATAGCATCAAAGACCTTTATGAAGAGTTCAGAAAACTTTCAAGCCATATAGCATTGAACAACATCCTGCTGGCTTATGCGATGACTGTAGAGAAGGACCATAGCGCCAGCGTACTCACGAAAGAGGACGAGAAGATGCTTGCGCTGAAGAGGCTCAAGTCAGGAGAGAACAAAAGGGAAGAGTTCGACAAGGCATTCGGGCATCATGGCCTCAATCCCTTCGAGGTCTCTTCTGAAAGATTCAGCGAATATAGTGATAAGAAACTCATGATGATGGCAGAGAACATCCCTGAGCCTAAGACAGAGGGCAAGACAAGCATGGAAGAGTACCTGAAGAGCAGACCAAAAAAGCTTTTTCCAGTATATAATGCGTTACGTGAGGAGTTTAGGGATAAAGGTATACTTATCATCTCCAAGATACGGGAAAGGCTGCTAGAACTGCAGAAGAAGCACAAGATAAAGGACATATTCTCCAAGAGCTACGAGGAAGTGATAAGCTATGAGCAAGATTGAAGGAAAGATCCTGGTTGATTCCAACCTGCCGAAAGAGATGACTTATGAGAAGATATCATCGATAGAAGAGTACGAAGGTTCAAGATGTGTCATGGTCAACACCATGGACCCTGACCTTTTCATGATATTCGGCAAGATTGACTGCATCATCTCCAAACGGGGGTCGAAGCTCTCTCACTTGGCCATCCTTGCAAGAGAATATGGTAAGACATTGATACTCGCAGACTCATCCGACCTCAAAGAAAAAGGGAACGTTGCTATCGAGAAGGATGGAGATACCGTCAGTATCTCCACAGCATGAGATCTTATCAACTATAGAAATATATCCTGTCAACCTCGCTCGCAAGGCCTCGTTCAGAGATCCAGTATTGGATTGTCAAGCATCCGATGGACGTGCCACAAATTATATGCGAATCTACTATGTCCTCATCAGTCACTCCAGGGAACACTAGTTCTCCATCCTCAAACACCCCAACAGTGAGGTTAATGCTGTCATCATGCCTCATTCCATCTGCAGTACCATCTACCATAAGATATAGTCTCCGACCTCTGGAAGGGACGTTTCTATATGAGTCCCTTATTATCGAATCTTCCAGATTTACTTCCTCAAGACCTTCAATATCTATTATATGGCTGGATGTTATGCTATGGAAAGAACCGAAGGTGGCATTATATCCC
>CAZJJJ010000060.1:0-5633 GCA_964546295.1 uncultured Methanosarcinales archaeon | reverse complement strand
ACAAGCCCATATACTTCATGGGACTGGGAAGCCCTGACGACATCCTTGACTGCATTGAGCGTGGCATAGACATCTTCGATTCCGCATATCCTACCATAGTAGGAAGAAGGAACACTATCTTCACCAGGGACGGGAAGATAAAGATGACCGCAGGAAGGCACAAGCATAGCAAGGACCCTATAGACCCATGGTGCGACTCTTACGCAAGGAACTACTCGAAAGCATACATAAGACATCTCATGAGCATGCAGGAGCCTTTAGGGATGAGGCTCGTCTCTATGCACAACATAAGGTTCCTCCACAAGATGGTTGAAGAAGCCAAAGTCCACATCAAGAAGGGCGATTTCAAGGAGTGGAAAGATGAGTTCGTGAAGAGATACAGGCAGAGAGGTAAGGATGATGACTGAACAGATCTCCTGGAAAGATTTCGAGAAGGTCGAGATCAGGGTGGGAACGATACTGGAAGCAGAAGATTTTCCCGAGGCTAGAAAGCCAGCATACAAGCTCTTGATCGATCTGGGTGAGCTTGGCAGCAAGAAGTCTTCTGCACAGATCACAGACAGATATACAAGAGAGGATCTCATAGGGAAACAGGTGCTCTGCGTCACAAACTTCCCAGAGAAACAGATCGGAAATTTTGTATCGGAAGTGCTGACCACTGGCTTCATACAAGAAGGTGGAGTCATACTTGCAACCACAGATTCAGAAGTGAAGAACGGGACAAGACTGATGTGATAACATGTCGAGATATTATAATACAATAGCACCGAGCTATGATGAGCTTCATGGCGATGAGCAGCTTGAGAAACTCAGGGTATGCATGGGCTACCTTTCGCCGAAAGAAGACGAGAAACTGCTTGATGTCGGTTGTGGCACAGGCATCTCGACAGAACCCTGGAATTGTGAGAGATACGGAATAGACCCTGCGGAAGAGCTCATAAGGATCGCTAAAGAGAAAAGGAGCGATTGTGAATACAGGGTTGCCGCAGCAGAAGACATACCTTTCCCGGACAAGAGTTTTGATCATGTTATATCCATCACAGCGATCCAGAACTTCAATGACCTGGATAAGGGCCTCAGAGAGATCGACAGGGTACTGAAAGACGGAGGGAACATCATCATAACAACAATCAAGGATTCACAGAAGCTAAGGACCATGAGCAAGAGAGTGAAAGAGAGATTCAATATCACAAAAACCCATGATGGGAAGATTGACCTTTTCTTCATAGGTAAGAAGGCATGATTGGATCATGAGAAAAAAGACTCACGGAACCAGAGCAGGATCCTTCTGATAAGACCCACATTCACACATCTAGACTCGATACAGGCATTGCTCTTACACTCGAAACTGTTCTCACAGCTTGACAGTTCTCCACGCTGCTCTATGAACTCACCACCTAGAGAGCAGAATTCACCATCACGTCTTATGCCATAATTATAGCATCTGCCCTCATCGTCTAAGCAACCATCGCATCCAGCTTGTGCAGTATCTGAAGATAACGATAAGAGAAGTGAAAGGAGAAGAATCATCGAGATAAAGTGCAACGCACCTTTACCCTTCCTCCTCATGCTCGAATCTGCCATTCTCTATTTGTTCCCATAATAGAAATATTTCTCTATGAGGACATCTCCGGATTCATAACTGCCTACCCTGGGATTCGGATCGTTTGACTGATTGGCAGGCTTATCATCCTGTGTCTCAGAAGTGGGTGCTACCGTCTCCTGCATCTTCTCTGCACCCGGTTGGACCGCCTCAGCCGAAGGTGTGAAATTACGTCCGGTATCATCGGTTGCAGCCATAGGATCGAAGATCGTATCATTCTGTACTTTCTGTACTGGCTGATCATCCGACGTTGGTCTGTCATGGATCATACCAGAAGGAGTATCAGCCTGCTGGAATATGCTTAGGTCTTCATAGGAGCCGTCTACTGGAGTATCAAGACCGGTCTGGACCTCTTCTCGGGGTTCTGGCTCCTCCCTAACGTTAACATGTCTCTTTTCAGCAATCTCCTGTTTAAGACCTGATATCATATCCTTCAATGATCTGATCTCGCTCTCATTCGACGAGATTATCCTCTGCATCTCTGCAAACTGCGTAGAGAGCTTCTGCTGGAATGCCATGAAATCTTCAGAAGATATGCCTGCCATCTGCTTCTCTTCAGATCTTCCCGCTCTTGAGTAATCAACCAGCTTATCCTTTATGCCATTGACAAAAGAATCAGATAAAGACACATCCTTGTCTTTCTGAGGACCGCCCGGAGCAGGTTTCCGCTGAACTCCAGACTCAAGATCGTTTATCAGGTTTATCGTATTGAATATGCTATTCCTAACTTCATCAGAACCATTACCTTGTGAACCATAATCCATCATATATGACCTCCATCGTGTGTATACGCTTAAAGCATGATATCTTCGTCCTATCCATTCATATTACGGAAATCGAACATCTTGGTTATGTCAACCTGAGCTTCGGCAGGCGCCTCTCGTGATTGTCCGTGAGAAACATTATCTGTTCGCGCTGGACCCGACGCACCCGCACCTTGAGATTGCGTCATCCAATCCTCATCCTGCGCCTCGGCTTGCGGCCCATAGGTATGACGCTGATCATCCTTTCCATCATCCTTCAACACTGGGGTGAAGAAATCCTCATCATTGTCGAATTCTACAGGGAATCTTGACCTGATTGCTGCTCTCTCCATATCGCTGTCCATATCTGACCCTCGTCTATCCATATTCTCATAGGAATCTACTTTAAAAATATTTTCATGCTCTTGAGGTTCTTTCTCTACATGACGGACCGTATCTTCTTGCCTTACTCCATCAGAAGATATATCGTCCTTGAAGAAATCCTCTTTGGAGGAAGAGACATAACCTGATATCAGGGACGTCTGTTCCTCTTCCCTCAATTCCGAGAAGAAACTCGAATCTTCCAGGAAACTCGCCTCGTCTTCTGCCTTTTCCATGCTCTCATCACCTCTCGAGATATCATGAACCGGATCTGCATCCCTGGGGGTCTCTGCCTGGGCCTGATCCACATTCTCATCTGAGGAAGAATAATCTATGAAGACCTTCTCATCATCCTTGCTCTCTGAAGACATAGGAGGACGGAAAGGACTTGGGATCTGCGAAAAGACTCTCTCTTCAGCCATACTCCGTGATATCCTACGCGTGAAGTCACTACCCGTATAATTCTGGGGATCATGGCTCTCTGTAGGGTTATCCCTCCCTAATCCTATATCATGCCTGCTCTTGGAGTAATCTATGCCACCATTGAGCAGGGATTCCGCACCATACTTCGAATCTTCCTTTTTCATCAGCTCATTGGTGACCAATGAATCAGGAAACCCTAACATGTTAGCAGCTGTCTGTACCGCATAATCCATAGATTTTGTGAACCCATTCTTGAAGAGGTTCTGCGCTAAGCGCTTGATCTGTTCTTCCTTGTTCATTCATCATCACCCGAGCTTTTCTTCTCTTTTTTCTTATGCTGCTTCTCAGTATCACGTACCTTCTGTATCGTACCTATATAGGAATATACGAGAAAGATGATAATCAGGTATATGCCCAGACCTGAATATATCGAATTCAGTAACAGGGCTATCGCGAGTATCGTCGAGGCATAAAGGCAACATACCAATATACCTCTGAATGAGGCTTTCCTCTTCTTCTTCCTAGGAAAGCGTGTCACTACCCATATCAGCAGGGCAGAGGATATCACAATAGAACCTATGAGAAGGAAAGACAGGATGAAATATGACATTAAGAACGATGGCAACGATATGAATGCGAAAAGGAGTATCATGTTCCCCAGGAGATCACTATTCTCTACTATGTCACCGACCCTCGTGAGTTCACGCCGTCTTGTGCCATAATCATAGTGCAAGAAATCACTGTCAACGTAGTATCTGGAAGCATTGGCTGAACGGTTGCCTTGAGTATCAAAGACCAAGAAATCATCGGACCATATGACTGCAGGGGAATCCGTCTCGATGTCAGGGTTGAGCCTGAATCTCTCGAAACTGTCCAGAGACTCTTTCACAGAATTTGAGAAGGATATCACTGTAGGGATGTAGATGATGCCAGATATGATCACAGCCAGTAGGAGCACAACGAAGAAGTGGGTCAGCGGAAGCCTGATGGTACGCGCTTTCAGCTCACCATACTTCAAGATATTCAAAGAGTCAGCTACAGATGCTATATGTTCTTTTAGTGGACGCATGTATGTCAGTATACTAATTTGCACACCAATATATAAAGGTTTTTATTAGGAACGTCGCTGCCACGCATTTTTATAATCACTGAGCAATAACGAAACCTTTAAATATTCATATAGCGCCCTCTACCATTGGAAAAAGAGGGTTCCAAAGGGGGTAAAGATGAGAGGTAAATTGCTCATATTCATCATGGTGTTAGCATTCATCATGTCAAGTACAGAAGTGTACGCATCTAATCTTTCTATTGATAGGGTATATGCTAGGATTGACGACGGACGATGGCAGAGGATTGAGAGAGGATTCTTCGATCAGGATGTCTATCCTATGGATAAGCTGGAGCTCGAAGTCCGTATCGAGAATAACTTTGACAGGAGAGAGGATCGCATAAGGATCCGCAATATAGAAGTCGAGATGGAAATCGATGGCATGGGATCAAGAGGATACACATACGAGACACGCAGGGTGCCTTCTATAACTGCAGGAAGCAGAGAGACTGCCATATTCAGGTTCGACGTGCCGATGGATGCATATGAGGATAATTATGATGTATACCTTTCCGTCTTCGGTATAGACGAGAATGATGTTGAGCACACTGATGACTACTCGTTCAGCTTCGACGTGATGAGGTTCTATAACCACCTCTATCTTGAGGAATTCAGACTATCGAGATCCAGAGTGAGCTGTGAGAACACTCGGACGAGCGTGGATGTTGACATCTACAACATAGGCATAAATGATATTGATGACATAAGAGTCAGGTTGAAGAATACTGAGCTTGACATAGAGCGCCAAGAGAGTGATATATACCTTGATTCTATGGAATATGGGGTTAGAAGATCAAGGTACCAGAACACTTTCAGCTTCAATGTGCCTGAGGATGCAGAACCGGGAATATATGAATTGGATCTTCTTGTCTTCGCAGGAAGGAATGAGAAGATAAGAGAGAGCGTAGAGCTCGAAGTGCTCGAGTGCCCAAGGACAGAACCTAGTGATCCGGATGACGATGATGAGGGCATCATAATCATCGATCCTGAACCTACTCCTCCGCCAGTGGACAGGCCACCGAGAGAAGATCCAGCAGAAGAGAATGACACTCTGTATCTTGTGCTTCTCGGGCTATTGAATGTCCTGATGCTGATTGGCATAATCGTGCTTATCGTGGTCGCAAACGGAGCCCGAAGAAGAGGACGGACTAGGTTCTATTGAGACATTTCTTTTCCTTTCCCTTTTTTTCTCGATATCTAGAAAAGACCGATTGGGTCAGGTATAGTGCCTGTATACATGAGATAAGCCACTCCGAAACCCAAGGCGAACGCTATGAGAGCAGGAAAGAACCATTCTCCGACACTATCTAAGAAAGCCTTCTTCGATTTTGGTATCATGAGGCTGTGATTGATTCTCCTGTTTTTATATTTTTCT
>CAZJJJ010000059.1:0-5811 GCA_964546295.1 uncultured Methanosarcinales archaeon | reverse complement strand
CTTGTGGATCAACATCGCGCGCCATAGAGAGAGGTAGATTCTGTGGTTTTTAAATCTTCTTCAAGCTACATCATCCTCACAGAGGTATAGGGCTTCATGCGAATATGATATCATTTCAGTACAGGCTTCTGATATATGGTCTCTATCATAATAATCAGGGTACCTGGAGTCGATGACTAGTAGGAGAGGACGCTCAATGGAGGTATCGAGTGCCATATTGCCACTCTCAGGAACTTTTGGCGTGAGATGTATCTTATGGGATGCTATCTCCATCTTATCTGTTGAAAGTTCTGGTTCTGGTATCCCTTCCGTGTAGTACTGACGCAGGATCAGGGCTCCATCATCAGTCAGCATGTCCTCATATCCCAGACCAAACTGATTCTTGTATTGGTAGAAGACAGTATATGGAGAGAAGACCACAGAAGATGTGTTGCCAGAAGCGATATGGGAGTACACGGATTCCCTGAATTCTGAGAAACCACCAGCGTATGACATGTGATCCATTATCGCGGATGAGCTAAAAACAATCCCAGGCAAGAATACGAATATCATCATCATACCATGAAGCGCTTTCTTGTGCCTTCTTGGGGCTGAGCAATATGGTATGCAGATGGCAGAGAAGTATATGATAGGTAAGGTGAATGACATTGTCCTGAAAGCGTTGAATCTCAAGAGGATTGAAGATAACAGGAAAACTGAGAGAAGAATCAAGGTATATGAGAAGAAGAGAACACTAGAATACGACCCTCGTGAGCTGCGGATTCTGGGGATATCTTCCTTGTAGGACCTATAGAATGAATATATCAACAATATCACTGCTGGAAAAAGATATGAGAATGAGAGGAAAAAAGAAGAGATCGTCTCTGTCACGATCATCTCAGAGCCTTGTGTATCACCGTAATCCGAGAGCTTCTGTAAAAGATGCACCGTCGGTAACAGTATCATCATGAATACTGACGAATATCGTACGATGCTGCTCTTGAGCTTTCCTTTCAGGGAAAGAACAAAAAGACCTGATAGGAACATCGAAAACAGGGATGCGAACGCGAAAAGAGCGGTATACGATGCTAATATCTGGGTGAGTATGAACAGCAAGCCGAAATGCATGTGCCTACCGTTCCCTAGACGGCTCACAAACTTGAAGAAGAATATGAGAGAAAGCATGTTCAGGAGAGTGAATATAGGAAAAGCCATGCTTAGAGTGTGCAAGAAATACGCGATGAATATAGGATTGAGTATGAGCAGCACAATGGCCGCAATCAGCAATGACCGAGGGATTCGCAATGATCTTCCAAGATGACTCAAAGAGATGAGAAGCATAGGGAACAAGAGAAGCATACTGAACAATAGTATTGTTCCTTTTTCCGAAGAGAATTCAAGGAGCACTGCCAGTACGCTATAACCTAAGATCGGATAGAACGGCTCATCACGTGAGTCCAGGGCTGCGACTATGGAGTCCATCTCCTCATGATCTACTGGAGGTATAGGGATAAGGAAATAGGATAGCAATACAGCACATATAGACAATGCTGATATCAATATGACATCTCTGGAGGAGAAATAGCTATCTGACCTTACCATACATATGGGAAACCTGGTAATCTTAAATATTTTAGGACTGGACGCGCCTCAACATAAACTTTAAATTGAAGATGATGTGCCTCCCTCCATGAAGATACTTTCGCCCGCGGGATCATACGGGTCAGCCATTGCAGCGATAGATGCTGGAGCGGATGCTGTCTATCTTGGCTTGAGATCGATAAAGCATCAGAGGAGCAGGTGTGTCAATTTCTCTATTGAGGAGCTTAAGGATATTGTCAGGATAGCTGATGAGAAGGATGTAGAGATAAACGTGACATTCAACTCATCTTACAACGAGGAGAATTTCGAGAGCATAAGAGCGCAACTCGACACACTTGATGATATCGGCGTCGATAGCATCATAATCAGTGATATCGGCCTCATCGAGACCATAAGGGATGAACATCCAAGGATCAAGATCGCGTTCAGTGTGCAAGGGCAATGCTCCAATAGCGATTTTGGTGATATCCTCAAAGGATATGGAGTACATAAGCTAGTCCTTGACAGGAACATTTCTATAGATGAGGCGAAAAGGATCAAGGAAAAGACAGGACTTGAGGTAGAGATGTTCGCTTTCGGGTTCCAATGCTATTCTCAGGACTCCATATGCTATATGGGTGACTATTTCGCAGGAGAGCCATGCAATGTGCAATGTACACAGAAAGTATGGTTCTCAGACACCGATGCGAGAGCCAGGTTCTTTTTCATGAAATTCCAGTCTGCATTGAAGTACATACCGAATCTGATAGAATCAGGCATAGACTATGTGAAGATAGAGGGAAGACAGAGATCTTCACGGTACGTGAGCGAGATCACGAAGGTGTTCAGGGAAGCGATTGATAGCTACAAGGATAATCCAAGGTCTTATGCTGTCAAGAAGGAATGGATGAAGACCTTAGAGAGACAAGCATATCATTTCGAGGTCACAGACAGCTTCTATGAACCTTTCAAGTATAGGAGAGAGATCATATCTGACCCGAGCATGAAGAACGCTTACATGTATCTCAAAGACATATCCTCCAGCTTCATGGAGACCAGGAATTCGATGAAGATAGTGAAAGAGCTCAAGAATGCTGCAAGGATCCAGTTCTTGGAGCCGAAAAGAGCAAGAAAACATGATTTCAGTGATCTAGAATGAAGATAAACGTACAAGTGTTGGATTTTGATATTGGAAAGGTATTGTCTTATGATACTGAGGAGGATATAGATTTGATAACAATCGGAGATTTCTCATGCACAAGACGGAATCTGCTCTCTATTGACGAGGACATGCTAAAGAAGCTCAAGAATCTAAGGAAAAGACTTCTGCTTCAGCTGCCACTCGTCGTAAAAGAAGATGAGCTTGCATGGATGAAAAAGTTCTCGATGAGGATGTATGATCATTTTGATGGCTTCATAACCGGGGATCTAGGACTGGTACGATTCCTGGGGAACCTGGGAGACAAAGAGATCGTCTATACCACAAACATAACTAATAGGGCATTCTCCAGATTACTGGAACGTGACTTCAAGGTGACTCGTGTCAGACCATTGATGTATAAGAGGACGTTCATAAAAGAAAATATAGGCTTCCCCAAAGATGTGGTGGTATATGGTAATCTGATGATAAATTGTGCTACGTTCTGCTTCCATTCGGAAGACGATCTGGTAGAGAACTGTAGATTCGGATGCAAAGAACCGAGAAAGCTCATGATGAATGAGGAAGAGCTCCATCTGGTCGGAAGATCGCTGATCACAGAGAACAGGTTTGACATAACCGGAAAGATAGGAGATATAGGGGATATGGATACTGCCACCATAATGGATCTTGATCTTGACATTCAGGAGATCCATGAAAGCATTGGAAAGATAAAGAAATATGTGAGGGTAGGATGAGGGCATCAAGATACTGTAAGTTCGGGTTCAGATATTTGAGAGGATACAAGCCTGAAGGTGTAGGACTGATACTTACTAGGAGATGCAATATTGATTGCTCATATTGTAAGATAAAAGATAATAGCAGACGTCATGAAGAGCTGAAGCCTGACGAATGGAAACAGATAATCAGCAAGTTCATCGAGAACAAGCACATGCATTTTATCTTCACAGGAGGAGAGCCTCTCCTGTATGAAGGTGTGTTCGATCTCATAGATTTTGCATCTAGAGAGGCTGCAACGAGCATGATAACCAATACATTACTGTTGAATAGGGATACATTCTCGAGATTGAAGGGGCTTGATTACCTCACGTTCTCGTGCGACACAAAGACTAAGGACAATAGTTTGAAGAAGGACACCATGGAAAGATTCAAGATGATCTCGGAAGAATCAAGAAAATATGATATAAAGCCTTCAGTGATAATCACCATAACCTCCAAGAACACTAATGAGATTGTGCCATTGATAAGGGAAGCCTCGAGATACGATATATCTGTGCTGCTTTCTCTCATACATTCTGATGAAGGAGATTTTGATTTTAGGGGTCACGCTCCATACCTTGAGTTCAAGACAGAGGATGAGCTCCATGAGCTGAAGGATCTACAGGAGAATCTCATCAAGATGAAGAGAGAAGGTTATAAGATAGCAGAAAGCGATCATTTCATACTCAATATGGTAAGCTATGCAAGCGGAAGATACCAGATAAGTTGTCCCGCTACTGACCCATTCTTCACCATCGATTGTGATGGACTGATCAAGCCATGCCATGACATAAAGTCGTCAGATGTGAACGCGAAAGATTTCTCGGATTATCACGAGATGAAGCGGAAAGTCGCGGAAAGCTTACCCAAAGAATGCAATTGCTACTACGACTGCTACATCAACAGGAGCAGTGATGGTAATGGGATAATAAGAAGAGTTATGAAGAGATGATAATCTCCTACTCAAAGGAAAGACATCAAGATGCTCTTCCATATTGAGAGTTCTCGCAGAGGATTATTGAGGAGGCACATCATCCTGAATGACAGTAATCGCAAGAAATTCCTAGGACGCGTATAGAACCACAAGTTCCAGTTCCTCATCACTTCTCTTAATCTTTTTGGGTCCACATTACTGAAATTGAAGACGATATCTTCATAGTGGAAGAAATCAGCATTCTGCTTCGAATCCTCTGGAAGCTTATCAAAGAATGAAGAACCTGGGTATGGAGTGAAATATGCTATCTGGAGCATCGTAGGCTTCAGCTGCCGTATCAGCTCGAAACTTTTCTCCAGATCCTCTTCGGACTCGTCCGGATTTCCGATCATGAAATAGGCTACAGTGTATATCCCAATCTTACGACAAAGAGAGAACGCTTTCCGTATATCACTCAATGTCTCATCTTTCTTCAAGGTCTTCAGGATCTTTTCCGAGCCCGTCTCGACACCTATGTTGAGGCATTCACAACCCGCTTTCTTCATCAGTCTAAGAGTTGGCAGGTCTATACTATCGGCCCTGACCTGAGCCATCCATCTGAAGTCTATATCTTCAGCGATCAATGCCTTGCACAAGGACTTTATGAAATCCTTATCGTGCCAGTCATCATCAAGGAACCTTATGAAATTATGGCCATCATCGACAACACGCCTTATCCGCCTTACAGATTCCGCTGGAGAGAAATGCCGCATCACCTTTCCGCATGATACCCTCAATGTCCTAGAACAGAATACGCATTCGAAAGGACAGCCTTTTGTCAGAGTCAAGAATCCCCAAGAGTGTCGTCGTCTGCTTTTCATCGGATATAGTGTATAGTAACGGTCATCCATCCAATCAAGATCCAACGGTGAGAGGGCATCCATATCCTCAATCTCAACAACCCTATTTATCCTTGTCTTGCCTGATTCCTTATACATGAGGTTTGGAAGCTTTTCGATAGGTTCACTCCCGAAACTATCGAAGAATGGATATATCTCCTGCCTGATTATATGGATATCATCATGCGCAGAAAAAAAGAATTCAGGATCAGAATCGGGGTGCTGACCATATAGGAATATCTTGATATTGGGGGATGTCTCCCTTGCCTTCTCTATGAGCTCCAAGCAGAAATAACGATTATAGGTCTTGCTGTCCAGGAACAAGTAGTCTGTTCGTGAGAATCTTTCTAGGAGATCTTTCTCTTTGATTCCTCCAAGTTTCATATCAACAAAATCTATGCTGAAACCCCTCTCCTTAAGTAAGGTGAAGCATCTCAGCAACTCTACATCTGGTTCTTTGCTCTTAGGAAAATCATTATTTCCGAAACCTTCCCTGAAAAGCTCAACAAAAAGCAGTCTCT
>CAZJJJ010000058.1:0-5933 GCA_964546295.1 uncultured Methanosarcinales archaeon | reverse complement strand
CGATGATGCATTCTCGGAAGGTCATCAAAGAAGTATTTGCTGAGCTCAGCAAACTTACTGGGAGAGAATATAGTGTCTGCGAAAGATACATGATGGATGATGCTGATCACGTAATCATGGTTATGTCAAGCACTGCTGATACTGTTAAGGATGTTGTGGACAGGATGCGCGCTGATGGTGAGAAAGTGGGACTCCTGAAGCTGAATGTCTTCAGACCTTTCCCTGTGGGAGAGGTGATAGATGCGCTAACTGGTAAGAAGACAGTGGCGGTGATGGACCGTTCTGAAAGCTTTGGTGCGATGGGTGCAGCAATCTTCAATGAGGTTAGATCTGCCATGTTTGAAGTGCAGCATAAGCCAAAGATTGTGAATTACATTTATGGGTTGGGAGGCCGCGATTGTGATGATGAGGATATCATCAGGGTCTTCAATGAGCTGAAAGAGCTCAAAGACCATCATGATTATGATAAAGTGAGATACCTGGGGGTACGAGAATGAACTTGAAAGAGCTTGCACAGAAGCCTCGCCATCTGGATTCAGGTCATAGGATGTGCCCTGGTTGTGGATTGGCTATTGCGGCCAAGAATATCATGAAGTCCACTGACTACCCTCTAGTTGTCTCGAATGCCACAGGTTGCTTGGAGGTAAGTACTACCATATACCCTTACAGTGCTTGGAATGTTCCATGGATCCATGTGGCTTTCGAAAACGCTGCAGCGGGCATCTCTGGTGTTGAGGCTGCCTATCGCTCATTGAAACGGCAAGAGAAGCTTCCGGGTGGTGACAAGGAAGTGAAGTTCGTGGCCTTTGCTGGCGATGGGGGCACTTATGACATTGGTCTCCAAAGTCTATCTGGCGCTGCCGAACGTGGTCATGATTTTGCATATTTCTGTCTTGACAATGAAGGTTACATGAATACTGGCATACAACGATCCAGTGCTACGCCACTAGGTGCCAGTACAAAGACATCTCCTGCAGGAAAAGTCGAAAAAGGTAAAAAAGAATGGCGCAAGGACATTATGGGAATAATGGCTTCTCATCACATACCATATGTTGCACAAGCTTCAGTATGGAACTGGAAGGACATGATAGAGAAGGCCAAGAAGGCCATCGAGACACCTGGTCCTGCATTCGTCAATGTGCTATGCCCTTGTATCCCTGGATGGAATGAGGGTGCTGATCAGACAATCAACATATCTAAGCTTGCGGTTGAGACGAACTTCTGGCCATTGTACGAGATTGAGGATGGTGTATGGAAGCTCAATCATGAACCCAATGAGAGGACACCGATTGAGGAGTTCCTCAAAACCCAGAAACGGTTCAGACATCTCTTCTCCAAAGAGAATAAGCACATCATCATCGAGTTCCAGAAACAGGTAGATGATGATTTCGAAAGGATAAAGAGATTGTGTGGGGCATAAGCCCCAAAGTTTTTCTAATCAGTAGCATGCAGAACTCATACTTTGATAGCGTCTACGGGGCATACTCCTGCGGTATCTTTCGCTTTCTGCAACTCTTCATCGCTGAGGTCTGTCTTCTTCGGTACTGCAACATCGCCTTTCATCTCGAATAGTCCCGGAGCCGCGCTCACGCAAGCTGAGCATCCTATGCATTCATCTGTGATCTTAAGTCCCATATTATCACCGTGTCTTAGGCTCACATCATCATATAAAAGCTTTTCTTTTGTCCTATGAAATCATTTTGATTCTTTCCTTGAAGACCTTTTCTTGCTCTTGGTCTTCTTCTTCTCTTTCTGTTCTTCTGCTTCAGCCTCAGCACGCATCTGTGCACGATGACGCGCTACGATCTTCATGAACCCGAGAAGCTGTAGGATAGGGACGACGACCACCATGATCAGATACATCCAATGTGCCCAGTCAGAAGATGGGAAGCCTGGACGGAGGAGTGCCCTGTCTATGACGTGGACAACCATGAGCCACCAGATCACGTATGTGAAATAGTTCTGAAGCCATTTCCATGATTGGGCTCCTAGGTATTCGATCGCCCCTCTGAAAGACAGGGCAGCTAGCACGATTGCCATAACTGTAGCGACAAGCGCTCCGAAAGCCCAAGGGCTTATCCCGGTAAGATAGCCGATAATGTCCCAATCTCTACGATGGAATACGAGGAGCACATGAGCCACAGACCATACAGCGAACCATATCCCCAGCTCAGCTCTCCAGTTCCAAGGGAATTTTTCGGGAAGTTTCTGTGTAAGTGATGGCCATATTGTCATTATTGGCCCTATGATCATCACAAGGAATAGTATTACGAATGGTATACCTCCAACAACACGCCCTACATTTAAGTCAAGTAGCATGGCGATGATGACTGGCAGTGTGGATAAGACTGCAATCGCAATGTGGTGTGAAAGCCTGTTCTCTGCATCTATCATCTGGATCGACCTCAATGGTTATACAAGATTTCAGTTCTGCCCGTATTTAAATGTTCTCAAAAAACATATGATTTATTTATTTTTATGATTGTTTTGGTAACTTTTTTAAAGTATGTTCTCAAGAATCATACACATGACCCAAAGCGACTGTCAAGAAGAGCACTCTGCTGATATGGTGATAGGGAGATTGCAAGATGTGCAGGACGAGTTAGGGTATATCCCACGTGAGTCGCTCGTTGAGATCGGCAAAGAGTTCGATGTGCCGTTATCCAAGCTTTATGGGATTGTCACGTTCTATTCTTTCTTCAAGCTTGAGCGCGGAGCAAGGAACCTGATACAGGTATGCGATGGGACAGCTTGTCATGTCCAAGGTGCAGAGAATATCTCGAAAAGGCTCTCAGAGAAGCTTGGCGTGAAGGAAGGTGAAGCGACACCTGATGGTCGGTTCTGCTTCGAGACAGTAAGATGTCTCGGCATGTGCGCGAGTGCGCCTGTGATAAAGATTGGAGATGAGGTCTATCCCAAAGTCAAGGAGGACACTGTGGATTCCATACTTGATGAACAGGATGGCTGATGAATAGACAGGAAGTGAGATTGATGCCAAAGGGCAATAAGAAAGTGAGTCAGAAGAAATGTGTCAAGGAGCATGCTGTGATACACGTGTGCAAGAGCACTGGCTGTAAGTCCCTCAAATCTCCTGAACTCATCGAGAATCTCAAGAAAGAAGCCGAACGACGTGGTTGTGATTATGTAGTTAAGAGCACTGGCTGCTTCGGGATGTGTGAGGCCGGTCCTATAGTCTTGGTGGATCCTGAAGAGATATTCTATACTTATGTCAAGCCAGAGGATGCGAGAAGCATCGTCATGTCTTTAGGGAGTGGGAGGACAGTGAGGCGCCTACTCTTCACAACTGATGATGGGAAGAAGGCGCTCCACATGAATGATCTTGAATTCTACCGGCACCAGGATAAATACCTGATGCGCCGCAAGGGGAAGATCGATCCTGAAAGCTTGGAAGATTTTGAGGCTCATGGCGGTTTCAAAGGTCTCCGAAAGGCATTGTCTTCAGGCCCTGCAAAAGTCATCGAAGAGGTCTCTGAATCTGGCTTGCGAGGCAGAGGAGGAGCTGGTTTCCCTACAGGCAAGAAATGGTCTTTCATAGCTAAGAATAGCTCACCCAGAAAATATCTTGTCGCGAACGCTGATGAGGGCGACCCAGGATCATTCATGGATAGGGTACTGCTCGAAGGCGATCCTTTTGCTATGATCGAAGGGATGATAATAGCTGCCTTTGCGATCGGTGCGACGGATGGCATAATCTATGTGAGGGCTGAGTATCCTGATGCCATAGCCATCTTAGAGAAATGTCTCCAGTCATGCAGGGAGAAGGGTTATCTAGGCAAGAGCATATGTGGCAAGAAAGGTTTCGATTTTGATATACGCATCTCAAAAGGCTCTGGCGCTTTCGTGTGCGGTGAAGAGACATCGCTCATGAACAGCGTAGAGGGTGGCCGTGGGACTCCACGTCTGAAGCCGCCCTTTCCTGCTGAGCGTGGGATACACGGATATCCTACCAACATAAACAATGTGAAGACCTACGCTTATGTATCTCACATCCTGAGAGACGGTCCCAAAGATTTCAAGAGCCGTGGCACAGAACAGAGTCCTGGCACCGCAGTTCTATGCCTGACTGGCAAGGTAAGGACCACTGGTGTTGTCGAAGTTCCCATGGGCACGCCATTGAGAACACTAGTGACTGGTATAGGTGGTGGCGTTAAGGATGGGAAAGGTATCAAGGCCGTGATGACGGGCGGTCCTTCAGGAGGTGTAATACCTGAACATATGCTTGACCTTGGCGTAGATTATGAGTCCTTAGCCTCTGTAGGCAGTATCATGGGTTCTGGCGGTGTGCTGGTTTTCGACGAAGATGATTCGATGCCAGCGATAGCAAAGTTCTTCATCGGCTTCACAAAATCAGAGAGCTGTGGCAAATGTGTTCCTTGTAGAGAAGGGACCTCTAGGCTTTATGAGATCCTTGAAAGGCTCGAGTCTGGTGATGGTTCAGAAGACGACCTTGAACTTCTGGAAAGGCTATGCCACTACATAAAGGACAATTCTGCCTGCGGTCTCGGTCAGACTGCGCCCAACCCGGTATTGTCTACGCTTAAGTTCTTCAGGAGCGAGTATGATGCATTGGTCCATGGAGATGATGTGAGAGATGAAAAGAAAGATGCTGGTGATACTGGTGATTCCAATACTGACACAGATAGTGGAAAGAAATTTTCCATCACTGGAGCATGTACTGGCTGTGGGAAATGTGCAGAAGTGTGCCCACAACACTGCATCTCGGGGGAGAAAGGCAATCGGCATAAGATAGACCAATCAGGATGCATATCGTGCGGTTCATGCGAGGAAGTCTGCCCTGTCGGGGCAGTGATTTCAAGATAGCAAGATAAGATAGGAGAATAATATGACAAATATCATCGTGAACGGGATAGAGAAGAAGGCTGAAGAGGGCCAGACCATACTTGAAGCTCTCAGGTCACATGGCATACGCGTACCCTCACTCTGCTATGATGAGCGCATTTCGCCTAGAGGGGCCTGTAGGATGTGTGTCGTGGAAGTCGAGGGTGCTAGGACCCTCCTGCCTGCCTGTGCGACAGAGATAAAGGAAGGCATGTCGATAACTACAGACTCGAAACGTGTGATAGACTCGCGCAGGATGACTGTCCAACTGCTCATGGCGGACCATCCTTCATGTCTTGATTGTGTAAGGAACGGAGACTGTAAGCTCCAGAACTATGCTGAAGACCTCATGGTGACAGATAGGATCTTCGATGGTACTAGAGATTATGATCAAGAACATTCCGTCGCGCTGGAACGCGATCCAAACCTATGTGTGCTCTGCGGCCAATGCGTAAGATACTGTGATGAGGTTCAGTCTGTGCATGCTATAGACATGATGAGCAGAGGACATGGGATACACGTCGGTACTGCTTTCGACCTACCCATGGATGAGACTCCTTGCGTATCGTGCGGTCAGTGTGCCCTGCATTGTCCGACGGGAGCTCTCAATGAACGCTTCAATCTGGAACCTGTCCTCAAAGAGCTCGAGAAGAAGAGGGATGGTTCAGGTAAGCATCTCATTGCTCAGATTGCACCATCTGTCCGTGTATCTGCTGGCGAGCTCTTTGGTGCAGAACCTGGAGAGCTCATGACCGGCCGCATAACTAAGGCTCTTAAGCTCATGGGTTTCGATGCTGTCTTCGATATCGATTTCTCTGCAGACCTCACTATAATGGAAGAGGCTAATGAGCTGGCAGAGCGCATTACCTCCGGTGGTACATTGCCTATGTTCACCTCGTGCTGTCCGGGCTGGGTAAAATTCATGGAATACTTCTATCCTGATATGCTGGACAACCTCTCTACATGCAAGAGCCCTCAAGGCATGCACGGAGCGATCGCTAAGACATACTATGCTGAGAAGCTCGGGAAACGTCCGGAAGATATAGTGATGGTGAGCGTCATGCCATGCACTG
>CAZJJJ010000057.1:0-6013 GCA_964546295.1 uncultured Methanosarcinales archaeon | reverse complement strand
GGGATGATGAGGGAAGACCAACTCAAGGAGCTGAAACTGAAACTGGACTTCCTGATGCGAGGATAGATGCATGTTATGTTTTTCTTCCCTACACTTTCTCCATATCATGATTTAGGAGTAGGAAGAAAGATTTATATAGCCAAATCAGAGATATGAATAGTATTCTAATGTTTGCTGAGGTGTGTCATTGCCCGATAATAAGACCGGACGAACAGAGAAGCCAGGAGAGACCAAGAACGAGCATTATTGGTTCGTGAAGTCAGTAGATGAGTCCCTAAAACTGACGGATTCCGCGCGTAAAGGCATATCTGATAGTGAGGCGGAGAAAAGGCTTAAGAGAGATGGTCCTAACACCATTGTCAGCGATGAAGGTTTCAAGTGGTGGAGAAGCCTCCTCTCGAATTTCAACAATCTTCTGATATATGTGCTTATCGCGGCATCCATAATTTCTTTCGTGTTCGATCACATGTTAGAATTCGTCGTGATAATAGTGATCATATTCATAACTGGTTTTGCAGGTTTCATCCAAGAATTCAGCGCTAACAGGTCCATCGAAGCTTTATCTAAGCTCACTGCCAAGAAAGTCAAAGTCTTGAGGGATGGTAAACCTAAGGAGATATTCTCTGAGCATCTCGTATGCGGTGACGTTGTGATATTGGAAAGAGGTATGATAGTTCCAGCAGACCTCAGGATGATAGAAAGCAAGGGCCTGACCATAGATGAATCCATCCTTACTGGCGAGTCTGTGTTGAAGCATAAGGTAATTGATCAGATGAATGAGCAAGATGTCCCTTTGAGTGAGAGGGATAATATTGCTTTCAGTGGTACCAGTGTAACTGGTGGTTCAGGTAAGGCTCTTGTAGTTGAGACAGGCACTTCTTCGGAGATTGGTAAGATCTCTCAGGCCTTGAAAGATATAGGGAACAACAAAAGCCCAATACAACAGAAGATAGACCGGATGAGCAAGAAGATCGCGGCCATAGTTATCTTTGCGACCTTCATGCTTTTTCTCATCCTGCTTCCCCAGGAGATGGAACTGTTTGAGAAGCTTCTCTTGAGTATGGCTGTGCTAGTCGCGGGGATCCCTGAAGTATTTCCGCTGGTCTTGACACATTCTTTGAGCAAAGGGGTCAAACGGATGGCAGGGAATAATGCCATCGTGAAAGATCTGAGTTCTGTTGAGACACTGGGCACCACAACAGTGATATGTACTGATAAGACAGGAACCCTCACAGAAAATAAGATGTCAGTGCAGAAGATCTTCTTCCCTGATTATGGAGAGATTGATGTGAAGGGTAGGGGGTATGAGCCAGAGAGCATATTCAAATCAGGAAAAGAGACGAAGAGCAAAAAGGAGCTTCAACATCATGATAACTTTTTCAGGGCTTGCATCTTGTGCAATGATGCTGAGATATCAATGCAAGAGGGAGAATGGAGGCTCAATGGTGAACCTACCGAAGGATCCTTGTTGACGGTCGCAAAGAGTGCAGGGTATGATGACGTAGTCATAAGAGAGGAAGAACGGATTGCTGAGATACCTTTCGACCCATCCCAGAAGTTCATGATATCTGTCAACCTGAAGAGAGGGAAGAAGAAAGGCGCAAAGAATTCAGAGAATGCATATCTCAAAGGCGCTGTAGAGAAAGTGCTGGAGAAGTCTACGCACATCCGTTCCAGATCAGGAAAGCTTAAGAGGCTCACAAAAAGTGAGCGTAGCAAAATACTGCGGATGGTCGACAATTACACTTCTGACGCTTTACGTGTCATGGCAATAGCCACGAAAGAGCTGAAATCTCCCGTCAATGCCGATGACCAAGGTATTATACCCAACAGTGAGCTGCATAAGCTGGAAAAGGATTACACGATAGAGGGCATAGTCGGTATACGGGACCCTATCCGAGAAGACGTATATGATGCAGTGAAAGAATGCCAAGAGGCAGGTGTCCAGATAAAGATTGTCACGGGGGACCATATATCCACAGCCAATGCTATAGGGAAGGAGCTAGGACTGATAAGAGGGCAGAAAGATAAGATAATGCTCGGGTCCGAGATTGACAGCATGGATGATGATGAGCTGGATCAAGCCATCTCAGATGTAGTGATTTTTGCAAGGACAACACCAGAACACAAATTGCGAATAGTCAATTCTCTTCAGAGGGATGGTGAGATTGTTGCTATGACGGGGGATGGTGTGAATGATGCGCCTGCACTCAAGAAGGCAGAGATTGGTGTGAGCATGGGTAAAGGCGGTACCGAGGTCGCAAGAGAATCCTCAAATCTTGTGCTTGCGGATGATAATTTTGCCACCATAGTGGCTGCGATACGAGAAGGAAGGACAATCTATAGTAATATCCGTAGGATAATATACTACCTTCTCACAATAAATTTCACACAAGTCTCTTTGATAATTTTTGCTATCTTCGCAGGTTTCCATAGTCCTCTGACTCCTCTGATGATATTGTTCATAAACATGATCACAAGCATGTTCCCATCATTAGCACTCAGCTTCGAACCGACTCATTCAAAAGTGATGCAACAACAACCGAGAGACCCGAATGAGAGTCTCCTCTCGAATTATATGATTGTCAAGATAATGATCGTGATGCCTGTGTTCTTCCTTGGGACATTCGCATTGTTCTTCTGGTCTCTAGAGAATGGCGATCCTATCGAGAAGGCCCGGTCTGTAGCATTCGCAACATTGGTACTGTTTGGCATGTTCCATGTCTTCAATGCGAAGTCTTTACACACTACCATCTTCAGTAAGGATATACTTGAAAGTCGGCATATCTTCATATCTATCCTGATAAGTGTGCTTTTGCTGGTATTCGTGATATATATCCCATTGGGTCAAGATATATTTGGGACAGTCCTATTGCCATCAGGCTACTGGCTTGTAATGACCATCGTCAGCTTTCTTGTCGTACTTGTCTCTGAGCTGGTCAAACTCATGGCAAAGCTTGAATTAGATGAACAGAGCAATCTACAGGGCATCGAGATCGAGCTGAAATAACTATTGCTTCCAAAATATTAATAAACACTTCTCGGTTTTTCCAGCATATGTCAAGGATTGCTGTTGTCAACAATGACAAGTTAAAGGACATGGACCGTAAGCTCTTCATCCAAGGCAAATGTCCTGTGAACAGGAGTGAGAAGGAGTGCATATATTTTGATGGTGACAAGCTCAAGATAGATGAAGGGCTGTGCATAGGGTGTGGCATATGCTCAAACTTGGCACCTGAGGCAATCAGTATAGTGAATCTTCCTGATGAGCTCAACGAGAGCATGATACACCAATATGGTAGGAATGGATTCCATCTCTATAGTATGCCGACACCTCTGTTTGGGAATGTAATTGGTGTTGTTGGTAGGAATGGTATTGGTAAATCCACAGCGATGAAGATACTCGCAGGTCTTCTTAAGCCCAATTTTGGTGACGAGAGTGATTCTGAGGAGAAGCCAAAATCCCTTGTCGAATTCTTCAAAGGTACTGAATCACAGACCTTCTTCGATAAACTTGAGAAGGGAGAGATAAAAGTATCATACAAACCACAGAAAGTCGAAGATATAGCTCGTGCCTTTGATGGTACTGTCAGGAGACTCTTATCAAAAGTTGATGAGAAAGGTTCATTGGATGAGGTGTGCAGAGAACTTTCTTTAGAGAAAGTCATGGATACTGATATCTCAAAGATATCTGGCGGCGAGCTTCAACGTGTAGCTATAGCTGCCACAGTTCTTAAGAAGGCAAACCTTTACCTCTTTGATGAGCCGACAAGTTATCTGGATATAAAGCAGCGAGTCAAGGTATCCAAGTTCATCAGGGGCTTGGCCTCTGAAGATACTTCTGTGTTGGTGATCGAACACGATCTCATAATACTTGATTACATGGCTGACATGATACACATAATGTATGGTCAGGAAGGGACTTATGGTATAACCTCAAGCCTGCATACCACGAAGGCAGGTATAAACACATACCTTTCTGGCTATATCAGAGACAGTAACATGCGTTTCAGGGATAAGCCGATAGAGTTCATGGAGAAGGCTCCTGTCGAGTTCAAGAAGACATTCGAAGTCACTTCATGGACTGGTATCAGGAAGAGGTTGGGCAGATTCAATCTCGAAGCACCCGAAGGATCGTTATACAGGAAGCAGGTTGTGGGGATGCTTGGTGAGAACGGTATCGGAAAGACCTCTTTTGTAAGGATACTCGCTGCACAGGACAAGCCTGATGAAGGTGATGTTGGAGATGAGCTCAAGGTGTCATACAAGCCACAGTATATCGATGCTCCGAATACACCTGTCGCCGTCTACCTTGAAGCTGCCCTTAAAAAGCACAGCACTACCTTGGTGAAACCTCTTGGTATAGAACCTATGCTTGATAAGAATCTTGATGAGCTCTCCGGTGGTGAACTTCAGAGAGTGGCGATCGCACGCGCCTTATCTGAGGATGCAGACGTATACCTGTTGGACGAGCCGAGCGCTTATCTTGATGTAGAGCAGAGACTTCTAGTCTCTAAGATCATCCGTTTCATGATTGAGGATTCGGGCAAATCATGTCTTGTCGTAGATCACGATCTCCTGTTCATTGATTATATCTCGAATGGTCTTATTGTCGCTGATGGCGAACCTGCAATAAAAGGAACTATCAAAGGTCCATTTGATATGGAAGAAGGCATGAATATGTTCTTGAAAGATTTCAATCTGACTTTCCGACGTGACGAGGAAAGCCGACGTCCTAGGGCGAACAAGCCAGACTCACAGATGGACAAGAAGCAGAAGTCTGAAAACAAGCTATATTATACCTGAATAATTTCTCAGGATCATCTCTTATTCAAAGTGTTGCTCTTGTACTGCAGATAACCCAGTGAGATGCCAAGAAGAGTCATGAATCCCACAACTGGTATTATTATCCATGCAGAGTAGCTTGCCCATATGACGATGACGGCAATCATGCCTATTGTGGTCCCTCCTATCGCTCCCGCAATACCCGAGAAATCTTTTGACTCATCTTTCCGTGCCATGGACTTCTTATGTTCATCTGGTTAATAAATCTATCTCCTACGCTAGTCTGCTGTGCGATATATCTGATTCAATATTATCTCTTCTTTATCGCCTTCAAGAAGCCCAGGAATACTGGATTAGGTCTTTCTGGCCTAGATGTGAATTCAGGGTGCGCTTGTGTGGCAAGGAAAAAAGGATGATCATCAATCTCTATGAATTCCACCAATTTTCCGTCAGGGGATATTCCGGAGATCCTTAACCCATTCTCTTTGAGCGTTTCTATGTATTTTGGATTCACTTCATACCTATGTCTGTGCCTCTCCACTACACCCTCCTTCCCGTATAGCTTGGCTGCTAAAGATCCTTTCTCAAGCAAGGCGGCATAGTTGCCTAATCTCATGCTGGCACCATACTTTTTCCGTCTCAGAAGCTCTTTCTGTTCTGGCAGGATGTCTATGATGGGATGCTCAGCATCTTTATCTATCTCTGTGGTATGAGCCTTGATATTGCACATGTTCCTTGCGAACTCTACGACCGCGAGTTGCAGTCCGTAGCAGAGCCCAAGATATGGCTTGTTGTTCTCTCTGCAATATCTGATTGCATTGATCTTTCCCTCTATGCCTGTACCACCGAATCCACCAGGTACTATTATCCCATCATAGTCCTTCAAGAAGCTGGTGTTCTGATAATCTGTACATTCCTTAGAATCGATCCATGATATCTCAGGATATACGTTGTTCTGGTAGCTCGCATGCTTTATAGCTTCTATAACTGAGACATATGAGTCTTCAAGCACGAAGTCACCAGTATCAAAATATTTCCCGACGACACCAATTTTCACCCTTTTTCCCTCACTCTCTAGACGCTTTATCTTTTCAGAACGTCGCTTCCATTCCTCGAGAGTTCCTTTCTTGTGTGGGAGACTGAACTTGTCTAACAGCATCGCTGTGAGATCCTCCTTATCGAAATTTATGGGGATATCATATATAGAACTTATATCTGGTGCTGAAAA
>CAZJJJ010000056.1:0-6100 GCA_964546295.1 uncultured Methanosarcinales archaeon | reverse complement strand
CTCCTCTGTGCAATCTGCTCCAGAAAAGCCATCTGCTCTTTAGTAAGGAATTTGAGCATCTGTGAATTTGATTTGTTCTTCAAGGCATTCTGTTCAGCCTTCAGGTATGTATCATAATCTATATTCGTGACAGCTGCCGTGATGTCTGATGACTTATATCCTTGTTTCTTGAGTCCTTCTTTTATCTTAGGTATGTCTTTCCCCTTGTTTATGAGTTCCGCTATGATAAGCACAAGATCTCTCTGATGATGGTTCTTTATGGGCTTCCTCTGCGATTCGTACTCCTTCTTCATGGCCATGTAATTCATGGTATCATCGTCTTCACGGGCATCCGAGACGCCAGAGGTATAGAATACTTTCTTCATATCAAAGAGCTTCCTCTTCTCTTCCTCTTCTTCCTCAGTGCTCGTTGCGGTCTTCGCTCTCTTGACATTCCTCGACCTGCCATCCATCTCCTTCTCGAGCTCCTGGTCATTGACACGATTCTTCTTTATGTCTATATAGGGAGCTTTGATCAAGAAAGGGTTATTGTAACGTTCAGATAGCTTGACGATGGCATGTCCCACTGGCAGCATGGAGAAATATTTCCTGCGGTCATCACGCCTTTCTATGAGCTGCATCAGTTCTGCGGCACCTCTTATATCCTCAGGGAGCTGTTGCTGGAATGCAATATTGCAGGCTGAGTTTCCTGAGACCACATCTGCTAGCTTGGAGATGTGCTGGTCCAGGCAGACAAGACTCTCCCCGAATTCCCGAATCTCTCTGAAGATGGTGTCTGTGATCGACTCTTCCATGAACTGCGGCCTATCCTTTAGGAAGATATTATGAGCCTCATCCACAAGAATCATATGCTTGAACTTGTTTGTGAGGTTGTTAGGATCTGATTTGAGTTTCCTGAATACGTATGTGAGTATGTACTGGGTGAAGAATTTCTTCTCAGAGTTTGAGAGGCTGTCAAGCTCAAACACGACCTGGCTCCTCAAGAGCTCATCCATATCCATGAGGTCCTTACCCTTGTAGTTGATGACCTCACCGAAGCTTCCGAACGTGAGTCCATGCGCAATCCTGAGCGCAGATGTCACCCATTCGTACTCTCTAGAGGATTTCTTGGATTCCAAATCCACCTGCATCTTCTCAAGCCTATCCCGTATCTGGTACCAGTTCGGATAGTTCTGGCTGCCTTGGTATACCTTGAAGTCTTGGAAAGCCTTGTCAAGGACCTCTGTGATAACCTTGTGTACACCATAGCTGGTCTGGTATGCTTCAGAGAGCATGTCTGCTTGGATAGTGATCCATTGCTTAGGTCCCACACCTGGAGGTGGTATATTGATGTTCACCCTGAAGAAGTTCTTTATAGACTCGTTTCCTACTGTGAATACCATGATATTATCATCAGCCTTCAACAGTGGCCTGAAACTCCTCTTCCAATCGAAAACAAGAAATGGTTTTTTCCTGAGTATCATAGCGCCCAGTATGGTGTATGCGAATGTGGTCTTTCCCGAACCGGACATCCCTGTCACACACATATGCCTTATCCAGTCTTGTTCCCTGAGACAGAAAGGATATAGCTCCTTCTCTGCGTAGACTATAGTTCCTAACTGGAAATCACCTTCAATCTGCTCCTTAAGTGGAGGCTCGAGAAGTATATCATCATTGAGAAGACTCTTGCCCATGTATTTGTGGTACAAAGCATGTACCATTTTTTCCACCTCAAGACGCTCATCCCTATCGGTAGAGACTGAGTACTTGAGGTAGAGCTTTTCTATCCTCTCACCCATGATAGGTCTCAGTTTCCTACACAGGTCCTCAATCGGTGTATTTGACAGCATAAACATCACTTATTCTTGCGATCCTGATCAGGTCATTGGTCATTCTCTCCTGAGAGTAGGTCTGCATAGGTGTTCTGCATACTCTCCTGTTCCCTGAACTCTCTGAGCACCTCTCTCAACTCTCTCTTCAGGAGTGCTATATCACGCCAACAGTCAAGGTTCTCTTTTATCTTCGCCTCTTCAACATTGACAGCTTTCTCCTGCAGTATTATCTCTTCCTTGAGGTTATCCTGAGGGACCCTGTTTATTATAGAGGCTATCCTGCTCAAGAGACTCTCATAAGAGTTGATCAGCTTTGAGCTCAGCTTTTCCCTCTCTTTTATGAGATCATCAATCTCATCGATGACCTGTCTTATGTTCTGGATCTTTTCAGAATTCAACCCATCGAGGAGCCTATCTATGCCTTTCTTCTCATTCTCAATCTCTTTGAGCTCCTTTTTTATGTCTTTGACATCATCCATTGTACCAGCCCCGATATGTGTTCTATGTATTATTCTGGTAAACCTATTATATAAATCTTTCTTTTTTTGTTCACTGAACAGTGGTTAACCCAGTTTTTATAAAAAATAGAAATATTTAAATATTATTTAAGTATAAAATATATCAGTATACAAAAAACCACACCGGGCGGTGGCTAGATGACTGGATACGATATCAAAATAGATAAATCTGTGCCGAAGGAGGCACTGAGGGCTGCTGAAGGATCCTCTAAGAAGGTCAAGAAGATTTTCAAGAAGGCTTTCGTGCTGGACGATGAGAAGCTTCAGATAATAGCAGATACTGGCATGGGCAGACGGACGTCTGCACCATCATTAGCATATTCCTACTATTTTGCATCCCGGGACCTCGGTCTAGACTCGAACATACTATTACAGAAACCACGCGGGCGTTCTCAGGAGGTCTCTCCTGCTGTCCTTTCGGCACTACGTTATCTTCCAAAGAAGAGTGCGATAATGCAGTGTGTCTCAAACAGATTAGGTACGCTCAATGGGCTGGGTAAGAGTTTCAGGAAGTATTGCGCTTCCAGAGGACACAGGTTCACATCAGCATCTAGCTTGGGCAATGTCCGGGGAAAAGATTTCAATACCCTCATCGATGCCCACGACTATGATTACAAAGCGATGTTGAAGCGGCAGACTAGGCTGAAGACAAAGCTTGATAAGGCGAAGGAAGTTCAGATAACGAGTCCTGCTGGCACAGATATGTTCTTCGGCATCGACAAGTCAAAAGCGGTATACAATCACGGTATATACGAATCTCCTGGCACAGGAGGCAATCTGCCTGCAGGAGAGATATACATCCCGATAAACAGGAGGAGTGCTTTCGGTAAGCTTGTAATCGATGGCAGCTCAAGACAGAAAGATAACACAGTGCTCTGCAAGTCACCTATGAACATGTACTTCAACAACGGTGTGGTACAGAAGATAACTGGTGGGAAAGAGGCCAGAGGTCTGGAGGAGACATACAAATGGGCTGAGAGGCGTGCAAAGCATCCTTGGGGCATCCGGATGGCCGCAGAGCTGGGCATAGGGCTCAACGACAAGGCGAAGGTAGTAGGTGCTACCATACTGGACGAGAAAGTGAAAGGTACCGCACACATAGCCACAGGCAGCAATTACTGGTTCGGTGGAGACATAAAGGCGATAATACATCTTGATCAGGTCTTCAGGAACCCAGAGATACGCTTGGATGGCAAGAAGCTTCATATATGACAATCAAATTGGCTGTAATGCCTGTAGAAGCAGGTTAGGGCCGATGCAACAGCAAAGGACGCGCAAAAAGGTTAAAAATATAAAGGAAGAGGTATTAATTGGTTTTGGAGCTGTTTGGTGAGTTTTGAAAAGATAATTTATGGTTATCTGACTCGGCTTGCTTGGGTAATCAGAAAGTAGTATCGCCAAACAGTTCCTTTTTTCTTTATCCCTAAACATCGTTAGATTTTTATTGAAAGATAAGTCTCTTCTCCCCATGTTCTATGATGGCACTATACTACACACTCTCGATGATCATCTTGAGGAGAGATATTCACGATGCCTTGAAAGGATCAATAGCGCTGAGCGTATCGTCATGAAATTTGGCACGGACGCGGTGAACTCGATCTTCAACGGCTATGGTGATTCGCTTGCTGCTGACATACATTCAGAGATGTCTGCAGGTAAGGATCTCATCGTCATCTCCTCAGGAGCCATAGGCCAAGGCAGACGATTGAAGAGCATCGAAGAGCCTGATTCTGTGATAGAGAGGTCAGTCTATGCGTCCTTGGGACAGCCCCATTTAATGTACAGATGGTTCAGCATATTATCTCCCTATGGGATACATGCAAGCCAGCTTCTCTATGAGAATGAGAACTTAACTGGTAGGAGCACACACAGAGACTATATCAAGAATGGTCTTGAGAGTATGCTCAGGAATGACATACTCCCTATCGTCAACGAGAATGATGCAGTGACCTCGGAAGAGATCAGCACTTCGGGGAAGGCAAAGACCTTCGGTGACAATGATAATCTTGCTATGCTGGTATGTGAGCTCACAGATGCTGACCTGATGATATTCTTCACCGGTTCTGGAGGTGTGTACGATGACATCAATGATAGCAGCTCACTCTATGACGCAATATTCAGCCAGGATGACGGATTCTACGGTAGGTTCGCGGACTCCATCTCTCCTGAGGGTGAAGGCGGTATGCGATCGAAGCTCATGACTTCTGCGAAGCTCGCCGATAAGGGGACACCGGTAATCATATCTTCGCCAGAAAGATCGAACCCATTAAGAAGCTACAGAGACGGCTCGCTCAGACAGACAGTGATTGTACCGCCTTATCATCTTCTCTTATAGGTGGCTATCGACTCTTTGACATCCTTCTTATCATACCCGTTTTCCACAAGGACCTTCTCAATGTTCTCATAGCTGTAACCTTTATCTACCAAGGCGCCGATCAATGAATCAAGCTTATCATCCTTCGCTTTCTTCTTGGGCTTTGCTTTTGTTGATTTCTTTGCATCACCTTTCTCAAGAACCTTGAGTCTCATCTCCACCAGATCACCAGAAGAGAGCTTGTTCTTCAGGGCCTTAGGGATAACTATTATGTTATTCTCTCCCATCTTTGAAATCTTCTTCGTTATCGTGAACTCGTCATCTGTTCCCATAATTATAATAAAATGATAACAGAATTATAAATTTTTCCTTTTTCCTTCATGATTACAGGGTCATCTTCACCAAATGGTTTCTTTGAATAATATCTCTTTCCGTGCTCTACTATCAATGCATGATATTCCTTGAATATCTCGCTATCGCTCTCAAGATGCCTCGTAAAGATGGGTTGTATCTCATCATAATCCTGCTCTGCCGTGATCAGGCCATATCTCGAGAACATTCTCCTTGTATATGTATCGACAACAAATATCGGCTTATCCAGTGCATACAGGATCATCGAATCTGCGGTCTCCTTTCCCACACCATTGATGCCCAGAAGAAGCTTCCTGGCGCCCATAGTGTCTTTTCCCCTCAATCCTTCGATGCTATGCTCCTTCAGGAAGTGCGCTAGTCTCTTGAGCTTTTTTGCCTTCTGATTGAAATATCCTGAGCTCTTTATGGCAGAGGCAATCTTCTCATGCTCCGCGTCTATAATGGCGTCAACATCGATCAGGCCCATCTCATGCAGCCTTGCAATAGCTCTCTCGACATTAGGCTGCCATTGCGTATTCTGCGTGAGTATGCTGCCTATCATGATCTCAAGACGTTGCCGTTCGTTATCAATGTCAGTATGGTATTCTGGCTTGTTCTTTCCTGGAGGCGTCACAGGCCACCAACCTTGCGGTCCGTACATGTCCAGCAGCGTCCGATATATCTCCTGAAAGCGGTTCCCCATCGTTTGAGCAGATATCTCTTCTATTTTATTGGTTGTGTTACCACTAAACAGAGAAAAATTTAAATAGTTGGGTTGACATAATTAGCCCTGTATTTTGGATTTGTGCTTCGCACAGCATTGGGGGATAAAGTCGGATTCCTTCGTTTTCAGAGGTCTCAGAGCTTCTAAGAAGGAAATCCGCATTTCTGGATAGCTTATGCTTCATCTCCCATGTCCCTGTTATGATGTGTGACCATGGAAAACACGCGGAGAAGTGCGGAAAGACTTGAATTCTTCAGTTTCCGTAAATCATTCGGACTGATTTCAGGAGGTGAATATGGTATAGAATATGTACAGATTGTGTTCCTAGCCAGAGCATGCATAACAGCACTGGATGGCTACCAGGTTGCCAGAAGTCCTTGGC
>CAZJJJ010000055.1:0-6136 GCA_964546295.1 uncultured Methanosarcinales archaeon | reverse complement strand
AATGAGAGTGAGGGTGTTGGCACATTCACTGTGAATTACCTTCAGACAGGCAGCAGTCATATACCTGGATCCATTGTTCCGGGAGATGTTTTGGAGATATGCTTCCAGGCTCCTGGTAGAGTGTACGAAGACAATAGATTCATTGTGACTTTTGTTCCTGCAAGCGGGAGTCCCATGCAGGTTGAAACCTCCACACCCCACACCATGGAGCGTGAGCGTATACAACTCTTCCCATAGGCTGAATATCTCTGTTTCTTTCCGTTTCTTTCTCACCATCATAGAAAAATATATAAGTCACGATGTGCTAAACGTCATTGGGTGGTACGATTACAAAAAAAGCTGATATGGGTATAGGGACTCTTATTCTGTTCATCGCAATGATTCTTGTGGCAGCGATTGCTGCTAGTGTGGTCATCCAGACTGCGATAAGTCTTCAGAGCAGGACTCTGGAGACAGGTTCACGTACCACACGTTCAGTCTCTACTGGTTTGGAAGCGCTTGTGGTACATGGGGAGGATGGCCGTGATGGCCACTTGAGCAATTTCTCGCTCAAGGTCAAGCTCATTGCTGGCTCATATCCCATAAGGTTCAATGATACGCTTCTGGAGATATCTACTCCGGAAGACTCTGGCGAGTATTCTTATGCGGGTCTGGGGTGTGAGAATCTTGATTCTTCCGGATACTTCGTGGATTACTTGGTGACTGGTGATGCATATACACCAGGGTATATACAGCCAGGCGATGTAACAATGATATGTGCTGAATCACCTTACAATATAACCTCTGATATAGATGTGGACTTTAGGTTGACTCCTGTTGATGGTGTTCCTCTTTCTGTCGATACTTCGGTGCCACATGTGCTATCGACAAGGCGTGTATTCTTGTATCCTTGATGTCTTTCATTCTTGCCAGTTATCATAAGTTTTATAAACCAATAAAAGAGAGAAAATAGTATGTCAGACTTCCTCGATTATATCATAATTGGCCTTTTTCTAATATTTTGTATCTACTTCCTCTATACGCTTGTTGATACATTATACCTGTCAAAGAGAAAGAGATCGGTCCGGAAGCGTCCTCTGAAAGAAGAGAAGAAAGAGGATAATGTTCCAGAGCCTGAGACATCGGATGGCCAGGACGACGAAGGGAAGAGTATTTCCGACAATCAGCCGACAAAAGATGATGAAATGAAAAGCGACAACAAGGACTCTTCGCGTAAGACTGAAAAACGAGTCTCGTCGCTAGGATCAATCTTCTCTTCATTCAGACGGAAAAGCCGTAGCCAGGTGCCAAAGAGACCTGAGAAGGTCAAGATTGATGATGATTATTTTGATGCCCTGAAGAAATTCTTCATTGCGACTAATGGAAGTTGGACGAAAGAGAGATTCTATGATTTCTTCTCAGATATCTCAAGAAAGGGCTATGATAAGCGTCCCTCAGAGCTTACGGAGGATCTTGAGATAATCCGGAAACAGCTTGATGAGGAGCGGAAGATGCGTACAGAAGCCAACCTTTCAGACAAGGATAGCGACGAACCTAAAGAGGATGACGATACGGCGGATACCGACTCAGCTGATGAATCCTCAGAAAAGAAAGAATCTTCAGCGAAAGAGGAATCTTCAGGTGAAAAGGAATCTTCTCCTACAGACTATGAGCTGAAGGAAGCTGAAAAAGATCTGGAAAAGAAGATGAAATCTGAAAAGAAGGATACACGCGATGAGCTTGACAAGACCCTTAAGGAGATTAGGGAGATAAGACAGAGATTATCAAAGTTCGAGTGACTCGTCTTCATCAGGTTCTTCTTTATCGTAAGAGAATTGTTTCACTTTCTCGTACCTCATACGTTTATCATCGAGAAGCTCTTTTATCCTTTCCTTCTCCTGGCCAAGGCCTTTCCAGTCCAATATAACCATTGCAGAAGGTCTCATGCTCTTCTCAATCGCCTGTTCCAGCATCTCTCCATCAAGATTCTCAAGATTGTATTTTGGGCATAGGTGGCCCAGTGCTAGCTTTTCATCATTGAGTACAATCTTCATGAAGTTCGAACAGGAATGAGGCCCTCCTATACCTACAAATGCCTCATAATCTTTATCGATGATTTCTTTCGAATTCTCTATGAGATAGACTATAGTGTTCGCTATCAGTCTCCCTGCATTGTCATTATCCCACTCTTTCTCAGTAGAGCCAATCTCTATGAACATGCAAGGGCATGAGACAAGTGGACCATGATGTGTTGCCTCTTGTATCACGTCAAAATGCTCAATATCCTTCTGCTTCTCTTTCTCGTGCATATGTATGAGTGCCTCTTTCATGAAGCCCTCTGCGGACACACATAATCTTTTCTCAGAACCTCCTGCGTCTGCGCTACCCCAATTACCAGGTACATGCGCGCAAAAGGATGGAATTCCTGATTTAGATCTATGCACAGTTGGAAAGATAATCATAGTTGGCTTGATGGCTGTTATGGTGCTTATGTCCTGATCGATACCTTCAGCCTCTGCAGAACGTTTATCATTCAGTATAAGGTAAGTGTCCTTATAGAAATACACTGGGTTATCCTTGAATCTTATGGAACTTTTAGAGAAGACCTTCTCCTCCTGCATCAGTTTATCATAGATATTCATGCTGGCAATGTCGTTCCTGTCAATGACGATGAATATGCTCATGCCTTGATGACTCCTTTCAGATATAAAAATCATTTGCTCTGTCAGCCACCAAAAACTATTTAAACCAAGTTTGCGTCTCCGAGATTTGAAGATGGTTGGGTTTTTCAAGAGAGTATTCAATAATATGTTGAAGAGGCTTTTCAAGAAGAAGAAGCACGTAAAGCTCGGTTTGTACGGTCCTCCAAATGGCGGCAAGACTACTCTTGCCAACAGGATATGCAAAGATTGGCTGGGCGAGGACATGGGTTCTGTATCCAATGTGGCTCATGAGACACGTGAGATCCAGATTAAAGAGCAGGTCACAATCAAGTCTGGAAAGAAGGAACTTTCTTTCAATCTGGTTGATACTCCAGGTATTGCTACTAAGATTGACTATGAGGATTTCATGAAGAAAGGCCTGAAAGAGAAAGATGCGAAGTCTAGGGCGAAAGAGGCCACAAAAGGTGTCATTGATTCCATAAAATGGCTTGATGACATGGATTGTGTTGTTGTGGTCTTGGATTCTACCCTGGACCCATATTCTCAGGTCAACATAACTATAGTTGGTAATCTTGCAGCACGCAACATACCTGTCCTCATTGTCGGAAATAAGATGGATCTTAAGAAATCAGACCTTAAAAGGATAGAATCAGCCTTTCCTCAGTATGATCTTATAGGTATATCTGCAAAGACAGGACAGAATGTTGATGAATTTTACGAGAAGCTCTTTGAGATTGTATGATTTTGTTGCACATGATACTCAAAAGAGAATCCTGGTGGTATAAAAATAGAAAAACTTTTATTGCAATCCCCTTTAAGGTGAACATCGAAAATGTTGACATTACAATATGTGCCATACGCTCAGATTGAGAATCTTTCTCATGATCAGAGGATCAATAAGCTCCTGGAACTGATATCGGAGAATAAGATAATCTTGATAGAGGGTAGGCTGAAGAAAGAAGAGGAAACTGAACTCATTGCTAGAACTATGGAAGAGATAGGCAAGAGCGATGATAATGATTTCAAAGGTATAGAGCTTTCTACGATAGAGCCTAAGAAAAAGAAGCATGATCAGGAGTTCTTCAAGAAGATGCGGGAATATTTTATCAATATGCTCCTTGGAGATCGGAATGGCATGACAATAATAGGTCCGGCCACTATTGTCAAGGAGATAAAACAGGATCCTGAGAAGATTGAGCTCTTCATAAACAATCTCCAGACAAAGATGAGCAATGGCCGGAAACGGATAAAGAAAAAACCAAAGGGGAAGAAATAGATGCCACACCAATGCGTCAGATGCGGGAACATGTATGATGATGGCGCTTCTGAGGTTCTTGATGGTTGTGGTTGCGGTTCCAAGCTGTTCTACTACATAAAGAAAGAGAAGCTCGAAGAGATAAAGAGCATGACCCATTCTCTTTCAGAGAAAGATAAAAAGCAGATTGAGGAAGACGTTTTCGATATAATAGGTGATAAGCCAGAGAATCTCAATGAGACTGTTGTCCTTGACCTCGAATCGATAAGGGCGCTGAAACCAGGACATTTTGAGCTGGATCTTGTAAGCCTTTTCAATAAGAAAAATCCCGTTGTCTTCAAGACAGGTGATGGCAAATACATGATTGATGTAGCAAGCACTTTCAGACGTGCCTCACAAGCAAGGGATGAGAAGGATTATGATGATCCTCATCCTGAACCGGAAGATGAGGAGGATAACGAGACCGAGTCATGAATCTGGCCATATTTGCCTCATGTATTCTTCTACGCCTCTCCTATAACTGTCTACTATGCTCATGATGAATGAGTTGTCATGTCTGCTGTCATAGCACAAGAATAGTCCGTCCACCTTCTTTGGTCTATCCAAAAACCATCCTAGGATCTCGGGATTTATGTTGACATTGTCTATCTCTGGCCATAGGAGATTTGTTTCATCTTCTTCATCATACCCGACGAAAAGTAAGCAGCTTCCTCCGTCACTCATCATATAGCGGCTCATATTTCCCCTTTCATCATAAGCAGGACATAGTTCGATGCCTTGGATGATTATTGTTGAGTATTCCTCTTCTATCGACTTCCTATTCACAGTGAAATCTTTTATAGAATCACAGATGTAAGTCTCTGGCAGTCTTGAGAATATTCTCGCAGTCTCTTCAGAGACTCCATCATCGCCGACAATCAGTTCATCCAAAGACACTTTCCTCATTCATCTTGCCCCTTATTTTGAAGTGATTATCTCGATAACATCACGGTGCTTGAGCTTGTGTTCCTTTCCAACTGTCATCTTTGTCCTGACATCAATGGCTCTGATGAATCTCTTACCAATGTCTGTGTGAATACGATAAGCGAAATCAAGAGCGGTAGAACCATTCTTCATGAGGAAGCAATCAGGCAGGACGTTCCCATACTGGTCTTCCATCTTGTTCACGCCTCCCGGGAATACTGCTATATTATCGAGCACAGTGAAGACAGCCTCATCAATTATCTTCTGCACACCAGTACTTCCAACAGTCTCCATGACATTCTTCTTGATGAAATCGAGAGCTTTCTTTTGTTTTTCAGTAAGCTTTGAGTCTCCTATATCCGTAAACGCAAAACTATCCTCTCCAGGGATATAATTGATAAGACCGTTCTTTGATGCTTCTTTGAGTGCCAGTTCAGACTCCGCACTGCAACCTTCAATCAAGTAATCAGGGAACTCATTCTTCAGCTTGAGCAGATTCTCGTTCGCACCTGGTGCATCTATCTTATTGGCAGCAATCACAATGGGCTTAGTCTTTTTCCTAAGTGCTGAACATAAGTTGTACAGCTCATCCTCTGACCACATAGTGGGATCCTTGTCGTAGAGCTCCATATCGTATAATGCTTCTTTTATCATCTCTTCTCGTGTACCAACGCCGGACAGCTGCTTGTTGATTGATATCTCTGGTTTTGCTTGTGTCTGTTTTATCTGGCGTGCTGTCTTCTCCCATCCCTTTTTGAGGACTCTCATGTACCACATATCAAGCTCTTTCTCCAAGAACTCTATGTCGCTCTTAGGATTGTGACTATTTGCCTTGACTGGTTCTCCTTTCTCATTAGTGGAACCTGACACATCAATGACGTGTAGCAGAGCGTCTGCTTGGTTCAGGTCATCAAGGAATTGATTTCCCATACCCTTACCTTCGTGTGCACCTGGCACCAGGCCTGCAACATCAATGACATTGACAGGTACGAATCTTTTATCACCAAGACAGTATCCCTCCCTCGGATTACTCTCTTTTCCGAAATCCTTGTCGACCCTTTCGACAGTCACATGTCCTACACCTGTGTTAGGGTTGATGGTAGCGAAAGGGTAGTTGGCAATCTCGACATTGGCCAGGGTGAGTGCCTTGAAGAAAGTGCTCTTCCCTACATTAGGTTTGCCTACTACACCTATTATCATATCATGAGATAAATCCTACCTAATATTTAAAACTAGTTCGTGTCAGCAGTCTATTGTTGCTGTTGGTCAAACCCAC
>CAZJJJ010000054.1:0-6176 GCA_964546295.1 uncultured Methanosarcinales archaeon | reverse complement strand
TATCTACTACATACAATGATAATCCTGCCAACATCGACGTGAACACCTATGACGTACAAAGGCGGGCCTATCACCCACACAATAGTATTTTGCCATAGTCCTATCCGAACATGAATCTGTCAAAGTGATACGTTTCATGCTGCCCCTGTATGAATATGTCACTACAGTCCTTCCCATAACATTGTAGACATCAGGATCCACACTAGAGGTGCAGTTTATGAACTCTATATACCTGCCAGGTGGAGAGAAAAAGCCAGATTCCTCGACAGAGAATTCCGGATAGACTTGAGCCAAAGAGTTGCGTGCATTGGCAAGAGTTATACCATCATCCATCGATATTATCCTAGCTTCTGCCTCAAACTCCTCTTCAGAAGAAGGAGGAAACTCAGAACCGCTCACACCACTACAGCCGTAAAGAAGAACTGAGAAAGCTAGAGCTAACACTATATTATATCTCGAGATACCACTCCTTATAGGCGACGGCCCTTTTTCACACACAATGCCATCGTAGCAAGAAATGTTAATAAATCTATCTATTCGTCCATAAGTCATGGATATATCTTACAGGAGAAGTGCAATAACTATAACTGAGACAAGAAGGAGTCATTATCACATTGCGTTGGACCCTTCAAAACCATGTAAAGAAAATATCAACATAACCACCCATGGTCATACAGACCATCTCTCAAAAAGAGATATGTCAGGAAGAGTGATATGCTCTGATATAACAAAAAAGATGATTAAGTTCTACAGACCTGGATCAGATATAGAGAATACTGAAAGATATGATGATGATAATGTAAGCATACGATTGTACGATGCTGGACACTGTCTTGGGAGCAGGATGGCACTTGTGACCGATAAGGTCTCTGGAGTGAGGACATTATATACAGGAGACTATAATACTACAAACAAATATTGTGGAAAAGCAAGACCCATAAGATGTGATAATCTTATCATTGATAGCACGTATGGTCATGAGAAATACGCATTCCCTGATTATAGAGATTCTATTAGAGACATGGTGAAAAACATAAAAGAAAATACGGAGAACAATATACGGACTAGGATATTATCGTACAGTTTCGGCAAACCTCAGGAATCATGCCATATCATGGAAAAGAACAGGATAAGCTTCAAGACCGATGAAAGGATAAAAGACATCAATAGGCATCTGGACCTTAAATACAAGACGAGTGATGATGATGCTTCAGTTATGATAGCAAGGAAACGTGGAGAAGATAGAAAAGAGCATGTGATAGCTGCAAGCGGACATGCGATTACAAGTTCCTACAGATTCTTGACAGGAGCCGATAGCACCTATGTCATATCTGATCATGCAGATTTCTTTCAAGGCATCAGGTTCATAGAAGGTTGCAGGCCTGAGAAGGTATATACAGTCTTCGGCAAAAACAAGAATTTCTCTAAGGAGATTCGTCACAGATTAGGTATAGAGTCTGTACCTCTGAGTAGAGGCCAAAGAGTCATTGATAATTTCACAACTTAGAACAGAATAAAAGATAAAAAAAAGAAAAATAAAGGCGGAGAGACCTATTGGATCTCTACCTCCATACCATCATCGCCCTCTTGCATAGCTTCGAGATCTTCCTCGGTAATCTCTATCTCTTGCCCTTGACCAGGTGGCTGCTCTGGAGCTTCTGGAAGATCAATCTCTTCCACTTCATGCTTCTCTATATCCTTACTCTCTCGAAGCTCGATAATATAGCTCTCTACGGCCATGGATCTCGCCTCATTGAGAAGATCCTGTTCCACCCGATCACGTATATCAGCAAATTCAGGCTCGTCACCTTCGTATCTACGATCATAGAGCTTAGCGATGTGGTAACCGAAGTCAGTAGTGATGATATCCGAGATGTCACCTACATTCTCCATATCAAAGATCACTTCTTCGAACTCTGGGACCATCATACCTCTACCGAAGAAGCCAAGATCACCCTCATTCTCTGCTACTGAAGGGTCCTCAGAATACTCGGCCGCAAGCTCAGCGAAATCTTCGCCATCGCGTGCCCTTCCGAGAAGACCTTCTGCAATCTCTCTTGCCTCATCATCCTCACGTTGCTCAGTGGAAATCAAGATATGGCTTGCTCTCACTTCATCTTGGGTAGCAACGTACCTTCCCTTATTCTGCTCAAAGAACTGTTCAACCTCCTCATCTGTGACCTCAATCTGATCTAGGACTTCTTGATTGATAAGATCATCAATCACTATACTAACTCTATACATTTCCCTAAGATCTTCTTTGGTCATACCCTGAGCAGCAAGGACTTGGTCAAACTCATCCTCTGACCAGCCAGCTTGGGCCATAGCGAATTCAAGCTCTTCGTCAATCTCCTCATCACTGACTGCAACACCGAGCCTTTCAGCCTCTTGCAACAGGACTTCCTGGCTGATTATCTGGTCAAGAATGACATCTTTTGTCATACCAGCACGCATCTCCTGAGGGATACTATTGAAATGTTCTTCGACCTCTGAGACGTATATATTGACGCCATCTACTGTTGCTGCCACTGGGCCTTTATCCTCTCTGCCAAAGTCAAACTCCTCGAACAAGAAGAAGCCAACAGCCAAAAGCAAGAGCAGGAACAATACTACCCGTGAGAAACCTGGACCTTGTCTCCTCCGTGACCTCTGCTTATGATGGGTCCTGTGGGACTCCCTATGCTTATGCTCTGTGTGATCCTGGACCTTTTTCTCAGAGCCCTTCGTGGAATCACTCTTTGCTTCCTTGTGGGCATCCTTCGCACTGCCCTGTTTACTCATCGGTACCTTTTTCACTTTTCTTGCCAAACAAATCCCTCCCTTTAATTATGATTATGGGTATCTGCCACAATGATTGATTAAAACAACAGACAGAGACAAGCATTACAACACCATACATAAAAGTTTCGGTATCGTCTTTCAAAAAATTTTTAAAAAGACTACTTGAAGACAACAGATTTAAAAACTAATAGTACAAGGATATTATTCAGTTATGCAGAAAATAATAGTCGGAAGAAAAAAGAGTGACCTGAAGAAACTTGGGGATAGAGGAACTATCCTTCTTGGAAAACAGTACATAAGGATGGGACAGACAGTCACACTCTCAGGAGAGATCTACCTTGATGTAGCAGGGGCTCATGTCGTCTTCATCTGTGGAAAGAGAGGGGGAGGTAAATCTTATACTATGGGTGCCATTGCAGAAGGCATGCATCTTCTTGAAGATGACGTCAAGGAGAATCTGTCATTTATTCTACTCGACACGATGGGAGTCTATTGGACCATGAAATATCCTAATCATGCCGATGAAGAGTTACTAAGACAATGGGGACTTGAAGGTAAGGGGATTGATGTTAAGATATACACACCTTTCGGTTGGTATAAAAAATTCAAGGAGCGAGGGTTACCCACAGACTATCCTTTCAGCATAAAACCATCAGAATTAAGTTCTGAAGACTGGTGCATGACATTTGGTATCGAGAAGAATTCACCGCAAGGAATACTTATCGATGAGATAATCCAGAATTTTCAGGAAGAGGGTGTCAATTTCTCTATAGAAGAGTTCATTGAAGCAGTAGACAAGATAGAGGATGCAAAAGAGGATACGAAGGCCGCAGTAAAGAACATGCTGAGAAGCACAAACCAATGGGGTGTGTTCGATAAGGACGGCACCCCACTCAGAGAGATTGCAAAATCAGGTCAGATCTCTGTGCTTGACTTGAGCTGCTATGCATTCATGCCGAACGGATGGGCAGTAAAAGCGCTGGTCGTAGGCATAGTCTCACAGAAACTTTTCATAGAGAGGATGAAGGAGAGGAAGAATGAAGAGTTCAAGAATGTCGACAGCGCTGAACACTATTTCACCACAGAATCCAATGCAAAGCAAGAATTTCCACTTGTGTGGCTTGTGATTGATGAGGCACACGAATTCCTTCCTAGAGAAAGGGAGGACATGAATCCTGCGACCATGCCACTCATGACAATAATGAGAGAAGGTAGACAACCTGGCATCTCGCTCATCCTTGCTACACAACAACCCGGTAAAATACACACAGATGTCCTGACACAATCTGACACTGTACTGAGCCACAGGATTACAGCAAGGCTTGATGTTGACGCTTTAGGACTGCTCACCCAGAGCTACATGAAAGAAGGGCTCACAGGTGCAGTAGACCATCTCCCCAGGGAACATGGCGCGGCAGTGCTGTTCGATGATGCTAATGAACGCATATATCCAATGAGGGTAAGACCCAGGTTCACATGGCACGGCGGCGATTCTCCTACCGCTGTAAAGGCCAAGAAAGAGTTCAATTTCTTGAAGAATTGATAAGAAATAAAAAAAGATGAGGCAATTGCCTCATTCAAAGATCATTGACCGTCAGTACACAAGCTTTTGTCTTTGAGCCGTCTACCTTAGAATCCATCCCTACCACGAACTTTATGCCGGAAGACTCTGAAGTCTTTACTATGTCCTGGGAGACAGTCCCGTCAAAGACAACAGCATGAACACCTGTCTTCATACTCTTTATGCTCTTCTCAAGCTCGGAGAGAGGCACCTTACCTAATATGTTCAGCTTCTCATCCAGTATGTATGCCCCTCTAGTACCGACCAGGTCCTCAGAAAAGTTCCTGAAGATGTCCTTCTCGTGCTGTGTCGCACGTGGCACAGAAGCAGACTGCTGCTGCGAAGCTGCAGGCTGCGATGCCTTCGAAGAGGCTGACTGCGTCTTGCTGTTGCTCTGTGTGCTACGCTGTTGAGTGCCCTTATTGTTATCCTTCTTCTTCGACGAACCATTGGAACCCATAGATGAGACCAACGATCCTTTCTTCTGGAAGTCCATGAGAGCCTGTTCAGCAGTGACTTTTCCTCTTAGGGCCTTGTGTATCTCTTTTTTCGTCAGTTCTTCAACTTCCATACCGTCAGGCGCCATGACCACAAAATCTATCTCGGTCACATTGGTAAGCTCTTGGAAGTTGAGGATACCTCCCCGGTCCCCGTCAAGGAATACTGTAACAGTCTTCCGCTTGCAGAGCTCTATTATCGTATTGGATGCATTCGTACCCTCGGTGGCGATGGCGTTTTTGAAGCCATTTTTCAAGAGATTGAGCACATCAGCTCGTCCTTCAACGACAATTATCTCATCGGACTCCTCGATGCCTGGGCCCGCAGGGAGCTTGTCTTTCCCATAAGACTGTATCTCCATCACTCTGACAGAATGCGCAACCTCGTCACTGAGCTCCTGTGAATCCGGCATTGAGCTTTCCATGAGCTTCTTGAGAAGCTCTTTCGCTCTTGTCACTACAAAATTTCTCTTCAAGACACGCACATCTTCGATGGAATCAACACTTATCTTCGCGTTGCAAGGACCGATTCTTTGGATTATCTCCAATGCTGCTGCGACTATCGAAGTCTCTGACTTATCAAGACTGGAAGGTATTATTATCTTCCCTCTTGTCTTACCAGAGGAGGTATCAAGATTGACCTCTATACGACCTATCCTTCCTGATCGTTGGAGCTCTCTCAACTCTAGGTCCTCACCTAAGAGTCCTTCCGTCTGTCCAAAGATAGCGCCGATGACATCTGGTCTGTCAACCACACCATCTACTTGTATTGTTGAATGTATGATATACTTATTAGCTACAGGGCTTATTTTTCCCATTCTTATCTCCTCCTATTCATTCTAAGAACGGTCTACAGAAAAAGATGAAAATGTACTGAACCACTACTGAAACAAGTTGTTTTTCATGCAGTATCGTGATGCATTGTCTCAACCTTATGAAGCGATAGTGTGAATGTCATGAATTTTCTGTAACCGTCCTTGATCCCATCCAAAGAACACAGATTATGCGCCAATTTCCCGATTACTCTGTGAAGTGTGATAATGATAGTGATCTTTTGGATGATGGGTATGTTGCCCGTATCACTAACCCCCAAGCTCATTGCTTGCATTCAGCGACAGCTCCATTGGGTACTCTCGTGACGGGCTGTAGGGTGCAAGAGTGTCTCAAGATCATAGTAAGGGATTCCCTCACTCTAAAGAGGACCCATTTGCACACTTTTAAAAAGGGAGTGATATTAGATTTTTAAAGCTTTCGTTAATGGTGATCCCACCAAAAAACAGACAAATAAAAAGAAAATATCTGAAAATGGGTTATCCCACGGAGCAAGCTCCGGGGTA
>CAZJJJ010000053.1:0-6225 GCA_964546295.1 uncultured Methanosarcinales archaeon | reverse complement strand
CTGTCTGTATCAAAACACCTGCAGCTATAGCCGCAACCAAAATCATGGCAATAAATATTATCAGGGTTCCGATACCCATATCCGCTTTCTTGTTCATCATAAATCCACCTCGTCAATTATGGGAAAACATATATCCGTGTCTGGCCGATAATCTCCGGAACTGCTGTCTCAACCACTGCAGACATCCCAACCTGTGGAACCATCCTTACAGTGACATCCTCTTCAGAACCGACAGACCTTGGAGACTCAAAGCAGAGCTCTAAGACATCGCCAGCATGAACATAACCTGCTGCATGACTATTACCTTCAATCAGGTATCTGGCGCCGAATGATCCTTCGCCATCACTGCTTGTAGAGTAATCATCTGCAGAACAGTCACTACTACTACCATTGTACCTCAGGAACGCAGACTCTTCACGAGTATCAAACTCGACAAGAGTGTCATTCAGCCTTATAGGCTCTGAACCTGGCGAAAGCTTGAACTTCACAAAGAAGTCATCAACTGTGCCACCTGTCGTTCCATTCTCAGCGTGTATCTGAAGGACCTGTAAAGCAGTACCAACCTGCTCCTGGGTCCTCGTACCCGTTAGGAGTGCCCTGTTCTGGAGACTTGTCGCAGTCTGGATCAGGACGCTCGCAGCAATGGCAGCCACAAGGATCATAGCGATAAATATGATCAGGGTGCCAATGCCCATCTCAGCTCTCTTATTCATAAACCCACCACCTCAACTTAAGGGAAAATATGTACTCTTGTCTGTGTTATCGTGTCAGGTATGGAAGTCTCCATGACAGCAGGGTTTCCTACCTGTGGTATAAACCTTATGTGGATGTCCTCATCAGGACCTACTGGCCTAGGAGACATTATACAGAATCTTACTACGTCTCCGCTTTCAAGGTATCCAGCAAGACCTTCATTGCCTTGTACCAGATACTCTACACTGAAATTTCCAGCATTATCTTCTGTGTAATACCCAGAATTCTCAGGATCACCTGGTTCCCTTTCGCAATCGAACTCATTGCCAGCATAATTCAAGTTGGCAGAAGTGTCCTGAAGACTTAGTTCCATCAGAGCATCTTCAAGCTTGATAGCATCGGATCCTGCAGCCAACTTCGCGTTGATGAAGAAATCCTGAACGGTCTTATCAGGAGATGAGCCGTTCTCTGCGTAAACAGCGAGATACTGCAGAGCAGTGCTTACCTGTCCTTGTGTCCTAGTTCCTGTCAAAAGAGCCCTGTTCTGGAGGCTTGTTGCCGTCTGAATCAGAACTCCTGCAGCAATCGCAGCGACAAGAATCATCGCAATAAAAATTATCAATGTCCCAATACCCATATCTGCTTTCTTGTTCATAGTGAAAAACACCTCATAGCATAAACCAAATAATATCACACTAACCCAAAATCCTTGCACACTGGCACAAGGACCCATTAACCATATTCTCTTATAGTGCACTCGTATTTAAATCTTTCTGTTTAATTTACTTATTCAGTAGTACCGAATCACAGAAAAACGTAGATAGAGCGCACTAAAGAGCTGGTTCAGGAAAAGTTATTATGCCTAATCATTGCCTTGTGATGACAAGAAAGCATCGGAATATGAACGGATGTCCTTCAGCTTCTGGATGAACTGCTCCATGCAATCGACGCCGCAGAAAGATGCCTTCTTCCGGAAATCATGCGGTCCGAATACCAATGTATAATTATTGGAAGTATTCATATCGAGTTGCACTTCACAAGTGCTACAAAATTGCTTATGGGAATTTTCAATGTCCTTGATTTGTCCATTCACTAACCTAAGAAGATGCAGGCCACCGTTCTGCAGATCGTTCCGCAGTTTCAGAAGCTCATTGTAATCGAGGAACTCGATGACTTCGCGGACCATCTTCTTACCTGGTGTGACCATAGAGATGATCTGAAGAGGCAGAATATAAACATTTATGTATGAAAACCGGTATTTTTCAGAAGAGGTTGTTGTAGGGTCACCCAACACCATAGCACCATATGTTCATAATATCATATATATAGTGTATGTCCATTTTCAGGCACTATGACTTCATCAGCAAATTCTTTGGCCTCTTCAGAGAGCGATGAGAGGGCTTCCTTGTCTCCATGATTGAGCACAAGCGCCCGTGGACGCACTTTCTTTATCAGTTTCAATAATCCCTTCATCCCTGCATGACCCGAAAAATCATAATTCTCTATGCCGCACTTGAACTTGACTAAGGTTCCGTCTACCATAGCCTCACCAGATTCTTTCAGCATCCTGCCATTTGTACCTTGAGCCTGGAACCCTGTGAGCATGATCTTGCTTTTAGGGTCATGCCAGAAATGTTTGATGTACTCCATGACGGGACCTCCAGACACCATTCCCGATGTGGTCACTATGATGCATTGCTCCTTAAGCAGCTTATGACGCTTTGAGTTTCCTCGAACATACCGGACTCGACGCAGTGCTTTCTCGAGGGCTGCATGATTCCGTATATGCAATCCCTTATCCACAAAGATCCCTGCCACTTCCTTTGCCATGCCATCTAGATATATGGGCACACCTAGATCCATCTCATCCAATAGCATCAGGATCTCTTGAGCACGGCCTATAGCAAACGCGGGCAATAGTACAGAACCACCAGCACTGATTGTCCTCTTCAAGGAGTCTTTGAACCTTTTCTGCTCTCTTTTCCTAGGACGATGCTCTCTCCCGCCATAAGTGGACTCGCAGATAAGCACATCCACATCGTGGTTCTTCAAGAAATCCATCCTCATCCCATGTATGAGGTGAGTATCCTCATCGTTTATATCACCGCTGTAAAGTATGGTCTTACCCTCTGCCCGGAGCAGTATCATAGAAGACCCTGGTATATGGCCTGAAGGTATGTACTCGAATTCCAGGCCTCCGAATCTCATAAGATGGTAATATTCGATCTTGGTGACCTTGTTCAGTATATCTGAGACGTCGAAATCGTCATAAGCAGGGTGATGATGCCGTAGCAGCTCAAGATGGAGTGAATCGTTCAGCATCAGCCTTGAGAGCTTCTTTGTCATCGCAGTCATGAATACTGGGGATGCCAGACCTTGATGATGAAAATAGGGAAGGGCACCAATGTGATCCATATGTGAATGGGTGATCAGGACTCCTGTGATGCCTGAGATGTCTGAAACAGATTCGGGCAGTTCAGGGTTGTCACCATGAACCTTGAAACCAGCATCAAGCAAAAATCTCTCGGGTTTATTACCCCCATCAATAGAAAGCTCTATGCAGCTTCTCCCCACTTCGCCAGCAGACCCATGGAATATCAGTCTCATAAGAGTTACCTACTCTTCTCTTTTATAATCATTACGGATGTCAAAGAAGTATCCCTCATAAGAAGAGCGCAAGGAAAAGCATACCTAACAGCATTCCGATGAGGAGACCTTTCACGAAATCAGGAAATCCATGATTATGGTAGTTCCAGGGATGATCAATCTGGACATACGGATTGAACGCCTCCTGTGCCTTCTTACCATGCTCCATCTCGTGAAGGTTAGGAAGTTCTTTCTCAACAACCTTCTCGGCACGAGTCAATCTGCCCATCAGACGCTTGAAGAGTGGATTACGTTTTTTAGATTGCCTCTTTTCCTTCTTCTCCTTCTTCTTCTCATTGATGCTCTGCCCATAGAGACTCTTCATCTCATGATCTATATCTGCATCTTCGTCCTGGTCTACATATCTCACATTGTGCTTCTTCGAGTCTTGAGCATCCTTCCTGAGTGTCTTCTCAGGGATTGATTTGGGCTCTTTTATGAGTGGGACGTCAACCTTCTCCTTCTTGCTCCTCTTCGAAGAGTGTCTACGGGATGGTTTATTGGCTTCCGAATGATCATCTTTCGAATTCTTAGTGGTTGCCGAGCTTTTCACACCTTTCTTCCTTTGTGTCTTAGCTGTAGTATCGGCTTTTGATATCCTCTTCTTTTCCTTTACTTGGGCTTTGGATGATGGTGCTGAAGACGATCCCGATGAGGAGGAGGAAATCTCTTCGTTCAATCTGGCGATACGTTCTCTTATCTTATCCAAGTCTTCACGCTCAGAATCAAGGTCAAAGGAGTAATCGAAATCTTCCTTATAGTCTGTGCTCTTCTCTGCGCTCTTCTTGCTTCCTTTTCGCTCCTTGGACATCTTTGAAGAGGTCTTGCTAGTCTTTGCCGTGGCAGATGGAGCTCGTCGGGAAGATTTTTTCACAGGTTTTCTTCTGCTGGCTTTGTCCTCGTGTATGGCACCCTTAATGTCTTGCTCCTTCAGACCTGTCTCAGATGCATGGCTTGATGATCCACTGGAGCCCATCATCTCCTTTATTGTGCTACTCCCTGAAAACAGATCTCCAGAAGAGAAGCCTTCTGGTTCTCGACCCTCTTCTCTGTGTGGCTGAGGATTATCATCTGCGTGACGACGTGCCTCGATAGATTCTATCGCTGAAAGCATAGAATCAGGATCCTTGCTATCTTTTATGGCGGCAGCCAGCTCCTTATCAAGCATGCAATCATTCACCCAATTATAGAAATCATTCCTTTCTCCATCCACATGGGAAAAGAATAGCTCATCATCATCCTTCCTCAAGAACTTTTTCAGGTCTGAGACATCCTTCAGCAAAGAACCGTCAGAAAGGCGGAAATACTGGTCCGGAGATAGTTTTTCAACCATGATATCATCCAATGTGACCGAAGATAATCATTCTACGGCAATATCCTTTTAATCTCGCCCGGCATTTAAATTATTTTCCATTATCGCTGGTGGAGATTCCACGTCCTGTACGGATCCTGCCTGCTGAGAATTCGAGGGGAGCCTCGCAGAGATATCTTTGAGGATGTTCATGTAGCTTATGAAAGAATCATAAGGCGTGCTGTATGGGCTGAAATAACCGTGCAGAAGTCCGTCCATCTTCTGCTTAGTGGACATATAATACAGATGGTCGCTCGCGCTCAGAAGGCGCCATCGTCGTAAGAGTTCCTCATCGCCTGACGCTTTGACTGCTTCTTCCATCTTAAAGAATTCGGAGAGAGCATTCTCCTGCATCTTATTACCGAGCCAGGCACTCATGTCTCTCTCATTGTCGGCCCAGGATATTGGTGTGGGTACGTCAAGCTCCATACGCGGCTCAATAGTAGCTACCGCTTCGGAAGGGTGGATGAAGGATACCCCTTTATCGGATAGCCGTTTTGGAAGCTCAGCCAAAAAACCGAAGATTCCTGACTCTTCCTCATGGTGCTCACCGAATGTCTCATAGTCCATGAAAATGTTCACAGTATCAGCGTCTTCAACAGAAGCGATCCAATCTGAATATTTCTCTGCAGTCAGTGGCCAATGCGACCAGGAACGGTCAGAGAACCTGAAGGCCACGTCATCCGATAGCTTGTAGTTTTTGAGTAAAAGAGATAATTTTGAAGCACCTTTAGGTCTATACAGATGGTTGGGCGATCTCCACCCGAGCACCTGGTCCGCCCCTTCGGTAATGATGCCCTCAAATCCAGCCCTTTCTGCGAAAGCCGCGATATCATTGTCATAGATGAGTTCTGTGTTCCTGAAGACTTTGGGCGTCTGACCAAAAAGCGACTCAACCTTCTTCCTATGGAGCTCGACCTGGAAATCGAACTCTGGCTCCGAGAATGACGAGCTCAATGAGTGATAGTACGTCTCCCCAAGGAATTCTACACAACCGGTAGCTGCGAGCTCCTTGAAAGAGTCGATGACTTCTGGCGCGTAATGCTCAAATTGCTCTAGTGCCACACCTGTTATGCCGAATGCCGCCTTGAAAGTGTAGCCGCTCTCCTTGATCTTCTCAAGAAGGATCTTATTGGCAGGGAGATAACAACGTCTTGCTACTTTCTCGCAGATCTCCTTGTTGAGTTCTTCATCAAAATAATCAGAAGACTTGCCTATATCCAGAAATCGGAACTTCTTCATCCTGAATGGCTGATGGACTTGGAAATAAAAACACGCATTGGACACATTATCACCTTCTTATCCTCTCTAAACCTGATACAATGTACATCAATCCCACAATGGGGCTGGGACACGACCATCACCATGGGACTTGCCTAGCACGTATTCATATACATCCACGCATTTGGCTGCAGGCTTATCCCAATTGAATTTCTTGACCTCTCTTGCACCGTTCTCTGCCAGGGTGGACTGGAGCGGGTCATAATGCAATATTGCCAGCATCTTCTCTGCCATCTCATCCACATCCCAGAAGT
>CAZJJJ010000052.1:0-6381 GCA_964546295.1 uncultured Methanosarcinales archaeon | reverse complement strand
CCCATAGACCATAGTATAGCTAGCTTACCAAACTTCTTGTATGCCTCCCTTATTATGTAAATTGCCTGCGCTTCAAGCTCATCCAGCCTGTCCATAGGATTAGGTCAGATAAGTAATTTAAAAGCATTATGGAGATTGAGAACACTAAGGTTTGGAGATTCCAAAACTACTTAAAAAACAACAAATGCCCAAAAAGCCATGGAAGATATCTCAATCGGTGTGATTGCCCATAACGAAGAGAAGAATATAAGACCACTTCTCAAAAGGCTTCTTGATCAGGATTTGAAACGATTCGAGATAAGAGAGATCATTGTGGTCTCCTCAGGTTCTACAGACAAGACAGACACCATAGTCAAGACCTTATCCAAGAAAGAACCTAAGATAAAGCATATAACAGAGAATAAGAGGAACGGCAAATGTGCGGCAGTGAATCTCTTCCTTACGAATGCATCATCTGACATCCTAGTCCTTGAAAGCGGGGACACAATACCGAATAATGATACCATTCAGAAGATCTGCCTGCCGTTACTTGATAAAAAAACAGGAGTGGTTGGCTGCAGGCCGAAGCCAATGAACAGGAGAAAAGGCATCTTGGGCAATTTCGTTCATGCACAATGGGAACTTCTCCACCATATCTCCTTAAATACACCTAAATTCGGCGAACTGATCGCTTTCAAGAACATAATAAAAAGAATCAGCCACAGTGCCGCAGACGAGGAAGAGATTGCCACAAGAATCAAAGAGAAAGGATACAAAGGAGTCTATGTCCCTTCTGCGATAGTACACAATCGGGGCCCTACAAATCTGAAGGACATAATACGCCAGAGAAGACGGATACACGCAGGCCATCTCCAGATAAGAAAAGATAGGAAAGCATCCATACCCACCATGAGCGTCTCAAAAATACTGAAAACAATACCTAAGATAAAATGCAAGAATCCGTTCTACATCTTCATGATAGCTGCGATAGAATCATATTCGAGGATCTTGGGGAAGATAGACCACAATCTCTCAAGAAACAAGCATGTAGTCTGGGAGATATCTGAGAGCACAAAAGCATCTATAGGACGTAAGGATTATAGTGACACAACCATCATCATACCCACATTGAATGAGGCAAGAAACATACGAAAGCTCATAAGCTCCATTATATCAAGATACCCGAAGATCCGCATCATAGTCGCGGATGATGATTCTACAGACGGCACCCAGGAGAAAGTGGATGAGATCTCAAAAAAAGAAGCCAATGTGACTCTGCTCAAACGGAAAGATGAGACCAAAGGCCTCACATCAAGCGTGCTGAGAGCATTCAAGGTGTCCAAGACACCAAACACCATCGTCATGGATGGGGACTATCAGCACCCGCCCGAAAAACTAGGGGAGTTTGTCGATGCGCTCGACAATTATGATCTCGTGGTGGGTAAAAGAGAGACAGTCAGAAACTGGAGCCTCAACAGGCGCCTCATGTCATGGTCAGCAACCATGATGGCAAAAGCAAGACTCTCGTTCAAGAAAACAAGATGCGATGATATCATGTCCGGGTTCTTCGGAATCAACACCGATATATTCAAGTCCACGATGGAGCAACACGAAGATAAGTTCGAGAAAGAAGGGTATAAGGTCCTCTTCGATTTCCTCAGACTAAACAAGAAGGAACTATCCGTCAAAGAAGTGGGATACGATTTCGGCATGAGGAATGGTGGAGAATCGAAGATCGGACCGAGACATATGATAGCATTCCTGAGATCACTCTTCAGATAAGCCTTTCAACCATTGTACATACCGCTTGACGCCTTCCTCTATGCTCACTGTGGGATTGAAACCAAGCATCTTTCTGGATTTTGAGATGTCTGCATGAGTGATATCAACATCACCTTGCTGCATCTCCTTATGTACAACCTGAGCCTTCTTGCCAAGAGCATTCTCAATCACTGATACTAACCTTTTGAGCTCGACAGTCTCGGAATTCCCGAGATTGAAGATCTCATAACCGAAATCCTTGTCCAGTGCTCCAATCACACCGTCAACAATATCAGAGATATATGTATAATCGCGCTGTGATGTGCCATCCCCATACATTTCGATGGGCTCCCCATCAGATAGCAACCTTGTAAATTTGGCGATGGCCATGTCAGGCCTTCCACGGGGACCATATACTGTGAAGAATCGCAAGCAATTGACATCCATGCCATGAAGATGGTGGTAAGTGTAACACATCAGCTCGTTCGCCTTCTTGGTCGCCGCATAAGGGCTTATAGGATAATCCACAGTATCATCCTCACTGAAAGGGACTTTTTGGTTATTCCCGTAGACACTCGATGAAGAGGCGAAGACCAGCTTCTTGACCTTGAGCCTGACCATTGTGTCCAAGATGTTCTGCGTTCCAACCACATTCATGTCTACATAGAGCTTTGGGTTCTCGATAGATGGCCGGACACCTGCATGTGCAGCAAGATGTATGACTGCATCGATACCATCTGCGAAGATATCATCGAGATCATCAGTTATGCTTCTCTCATATATCTCTACACCATCAGAGAAATGCGCGACATTGCTCCGTTTCAATGAAGGCGAGTAGTATCCATTAAAATCGTCCACAACCACCACATCATCTCCTCGCTCAATGAGCCTATCTACCACATGGCTACCTATGAACCCTGCACCGCCTGTCACAAGAATCCTCATAATAGAAGCAGACACCTTCCCCTTTTAAAACCTTATGGAACTATGATTCTCCACAATATGCATCAAGAACGTATTCCTTGAATCTGTTATAGAACTCCTCATACTCGTCCCTTCGCTTCAAGGGGAGATCGAGCAACCGCTCCGAGACGCGATCGACAACCCTTTCCGTGAGCAAGAGATCATCTAATGAGATATCGCATTTCTCATACATGTCTGTAGTCTCTGTCATGGCATAGAGAGACCTCCTTGCAGAAATCTCGCTACTCTGGTAATCATTAGCTTTAGATGATTCAAGGCACATTAAGGATGAGAAGAGTGGTTTCAGGATAGAAGGCAATGAACCATTTCCTTCCTTGTGCGATAATACATCCAGAACAGCTTTTGCACGCAAAAGGTCACCATCGTCCAAATGAGCCACAGCCCTATCATATAAGCTATCCGAGGCATAGCCGCAGACACGCCTCTTGTATCTATGCAGGTCATGTTCTCCAGTAGAGATGACATCATCTAACATGCTCATAAAAGGAGGAAATGCACCATTTTTTTTAAATCATATGAATGTATGTTCCTCGTTTCCGGAAATGTTTAAAAATAGCAATTCACTACTCAACACTAACACATTTATATGAAGGTGGCATGATGGACACGATAGAAGCGAGGATCAACACTGATAAAGGGGTTCTGGTAACAACGATGAGAGAGTTCACGCAAGAGGAGATACTTCTCAATATAAGGGACGACCTTGTACTCAGAGATGTGATTGACCAATCGTCATACGTCTCTCAAGTGGTCAGATGGTGTTTTCCTGAATTCAGTGGGGAAGATAAGGTCTCTTACAGGAGATTAGTGACACTATACCAATACGCTGCCAGCCACATGCCAGATCTTCAATATGATAATATGTATGCCACGGTCACCAAAGGCCTCCAAGGAAAGATAGACCGCCTCACAGGCAGAGGAAACAGGAGAGAGAAGAGAGTGATTGACAACGGCAAAGAAGACATCGAGGACCTATCCGAACAGCAGGAGCACCAAGAACAAGAGACAAAGACACTCTCAGAGATTATCGCCGAGCATGATTTCAGCGATATCAAAGAAAAGCTCAATGAGAGAGTCATAGGACAAGAGACTGCTATTGATGACATAATGGATTGGATGCTGCTCCTCAAATATGACGCTTCTCTTGATCCAGATAGCGTAACTAACCTCTATCTCATGGGACCATCTGGTGTGGGGAAGACAACTTTCGTGAACACATTGTCAGACATATTGGATGTGCCAGCGCTCATTGTACCAGGTTCTGAATACAAGCAGGAGCATAACGTGTCAAATCTTTTCGGTTCTCCAGTGGGTTACATAGGGTACAATGCTGAAGGTGGGACACTCACAAGATTCGTGAAAGAGAACCCATCGTCCATCGTACTCATAGACGAGGCGGATAAGCTCCATGAGGAGATATACCGAAACCTGACAAATTTCATGGACAAAGGACTGGTCTCATCTCCGGATGGAGAAGAGCACTATTTCAACGGCATCCTTTTCATGACGAGCAACCTTGGTAACAATCCAGGGAGTGCAACGCAAGGAAGGACTATAGGGTTCAATTCTGAAGAGAAAAAAACTGACTATGACAGGGAGAAGCATCGTATGATGGAGCTCGTCAAGCAGAGCTTCCCAAGAGAGATCCGCTCAAGGATGAACGATTTTGTGCTTTTCGACGCACTCGGGAAGGAGCAGGCTGCCAAGATCCTTGACACATACATAGAACAGACCAAAGAAAGGTTCCCATACGCAAGGATACCTATCCTGAAAAGCGCATATGATGAGATATTAGAGAGAGGACACGACTCCGAGACAGGTGTCAGAGAGCTCCAGAAAGTCTATGAGAGGAATGTCTTCATGCCAATCCTGAGGAGCATGGAAACTGATCCAGCATTCAGGGATGCAGATAGGATAAAGGTTGGCTATGATGGCAATGAATTCACATACACGCCCGTAAGGAAGAGCCAGAAGAAGTGATATCCAGGGTCACGAGGAGTATATCTTCTCATACTTGTGTATGATCTCTTTCCAATCAAAACGCTTCACTGAGCTTACTGCATTATGCATATAATATTCTTTATCGTATTTCAGCACGCGCAATATCTCTGCTCTAAGTACCTTGGGGTCAGCCATACACAGTGAGCCATTCTTGCCATCCGTGATTATATCTCTTGTGCCACCAGTAGGTGAAGTCACCACACAAGATCCGACAGAGAGTGCTTCTAGGATTGTCCTGCTCAATGGCTCGTCCCATAATGCGGGAAGGAGCACCAATGAACCGGCCATGGCCTCTAAGACCTCATCATTCTCCACTCTTCCTGTGAAATGTGCTTTACTGCCTGCGACCTTCCTCATCTTACGCATCAAAGGTCCGTCACCCACGAAGACAGCTCTCCTATATGCGCTGAATGGAAGCGATCCCACAGTCTCAGCAGCCTCCAGTGCCCCTTTGGCATTATTGAAGTTTCCCGCAAAGACAATATCACCAGTAAACTCTTTCTTCAGGAAACGAGAATTGAGCTCTATGTCTAACATGTTCTCTACAACCGCTTTCTTCTCAGGTTTCACAGGTGTATTGAGCCTCACGAAATTGCTGACGCAGAGCACCCTATCCATCTTACGCAAGGATCTGAGTGCATGAGAGGTCCTCCATTTCATATACAAAGCTGCCAAAGGTGACAGGATCTTCAATATCGGACCATTCTTCACAAAGATGGAATGCATCGTGGCAAGATAGCCATTAGGCTTCGGATAGTTCTGTCTTCTGGAGAAATTAAACATCGTCCCATCATAGAATGTTGGCCAGTAGTCACGGACGGTACAGAGCTTCTTGGCATCTTTCACTGATGCATTCGCCAGTGCACGACAACTCACCATATGCTGAGCATGTATTACATCAGGCCTTACCCGCATGGCCATGCTCTCAATACCCTTTCTCAATGCCCTATAATTAAGCTCCGAAAAGATACGAGTCCCATACTGATGTATCTCAAAACGGTCATATTTCCGCTTCCCTGTCTTTCCTGGCATCAGCACGGTCACATCATGCCCTCGCGCTCTCAAGGCACGGCAAAGATGATATGTGCTCCATCCTGCTCCTGTACATCTGGGCGGGAATACATCCGTGACAATCATCACTTTCATGCGTTTAGCCATAGGAATCAAAATCCAAGTATGCAATAGGATATTATAAATCTGTTCATGGTTCTACTCAAATACTTTTAAATGATGAAAATAACACCAAATCATGAGTATACAGCCATGGTGGAGTCATGCGCTCATGGATTGGATAGAAAAGAATCTGACGGATGAGATGAATGTTTTTGAATATGGCTCAGGCCACTCCACATTATATCTTCAAGGTAGAGTGAAAAGATTGGTGAGCGTAGAACACGATATCAGATGGTACGATCACATCAAGAACAAAATCAAAAAGGCAGATTATGCGCTTCTCCATCCAGAGGAGTATCCTGAGAGCATACTAAACTACCCAAAAGGTTTCGATCTCATCATCATAGACGGGATATATAGGGAGAGGTGCGCAAGAGCGGCCAGACAGAAAATAAACCAAGGAGGATATATCATCCTCGACGATTCAGAGAAGGAAAAATATGCCTCAATCCATGCCATGTTCAAGGATAATCTTCACTGTGT
>CAZJJJ010000051.1:0-6401 GCA_964546295.1 uncultured Methanosarcinales archaeon | reverse complement strand
TCTCACCTTCAGATACAGAGATTATGAAGACCTTGTTGTTGGAGACATAGTATATATGATCGCCATCGGTCTTGACAATGTCTGCTTCGTCCACTCCTGGCACCTGGATGTTGGTCTCGCTGTGGCCTGAACCATCATCAGCAACAGGCGCTCCCTCAGATGCATCCGGGGCAGAAGTATCAGGGACATCCTGGATATCACGGGCAACAGCTCCATCTTCCGCTGCGACCATCTCTGCACCTGTCCTTAACATATCAGTTTCCGTATCACCAGAAGCACGAGAAAGCAGAGAGTTTATCTCCTCTTCAGATGAGAACCTCTGCAAGCCGCCATCAGTCATCAAGCGGTCTTCCTGAATGAGACCATCACAGCCTGCAAGAAAGAAAGAAACCGTCATTATGGCAATCAGCCCGAATAGTTTGATTTTCCTATTGTTATTGAAAAGAACTCCTATCATCCCTTTACCATGTTTCCGCATCAAGATCGCCTCCTCTCATTCCACACGCAATGGGTCTGGAAAGTTTGAAATGAATATGTTCGATACATATAAGGATAGACCCAAGCTTTCTCATTTATAAATTGCCCGGCTTGATTAGGTGATTCCCTCAGAAAACATTATAAATGCCTAAGGCAATGTCTCACTGGATGTTATCCGGAAGGACTGTTGCTTTAGCGGTTGAGGAGAGTGCAGAGGAAGGAGCGGGCATCTTTCATTTCTTGCCTGAAGGTATCGCAAGACTTCTTGAGAACATGGATTCTACGATGAGTGATATCCTTGCAGAGAATCTTGCTGAAGGTCCCCTTACATCGATACTCATCAACAACCCCATGATCATCCTTATTGCCTTCTTTGCTATAACGTTCTCGATATCACTCTTCATAAATTTCATACAGGATGTCTGGAAGATGCCCATCGCTGTACTCCTCGACGTGCTGATAATAATGTCGCTCCCGAACATAAGCCTCTTATCATTCATCGGTGGCATAGGATCTTTCGTGTTCTTCGTACTGCTTTTCCATGATCTTGAGCACCTGAAATGGATCTTTGGCGGCGCCTGCCTCCTCAACGCCATACTACCGATAAACATGTTCGCCATGATACCACTGACGAGCATACTCGGACTTATCGCTGCATTCATGACGCGATGATGGTTTATCTCTGACATCATTTGCAGATTCTTGGGCATGGAAAGATTTATTAACAATCACGTAAGAGATTAGTCTGGGTGGTAATAGTGGTTGTAAGTCACTTCTCTGATCTATGGTCAGTAGTGAGCAAGGAGAACTCTAAGGTAAAAGCTTTCCCATTCTTCTTCTGGGTGTTCTTCCCGATCCTAGTGTTTTCGTCATTAGCTAACATAACAGACATAAGGCTTGTGGTCGGCACGATATCATGGTTCCTGATATCGTATGGTTCAGGGACGCTGGTAGTCCGGCTAGGAAGACACCAAAAAGTTATATAGAGAAATGACCTAAAGGGAATATGGTCAGCAAGGTGTACATGATTAGGTTCTTCTTTCTGGTATCGTTCCTCTCTCTGATCATTGCCTCACAATATGCTCATGGGTTCCTTTTCGATGACGATTTTGTCGACAAGGAGACCGGACGGGATGATAGGATAACTGCGAGAGAAAAATTCTCACAAGACGATGTGGAAGAGGCCAGCATCGATCTTGAGGAGGACCTTCTATTCTCAGAGATCAAGGATATCGCCACCATCATGACTCTGGCTTTTGCAGTAGTGATAATCATCTCACTCATTGCTGCCGTAAAGATGGTCAGTGCTTATGCCATTGTTATAGGATTAGGTCTTGCGCTCATCGCTGCGGCTGTCGCTGGAGGGATATATGCTGTGGAATCGACCATGGTGATGCAACTCATAACACAGGATGATACTGAACACTGGAGAGGCATGGAGGCATCCTCGATTGATCTGAGTAACCTGGATGACTTAGGGGATCCTGAAGTGATGACATCTGAAGGCTCACATCTGGTCGATAGGATGATGCTCAATGCGAGGATGGGTGATGACATAATAAAGAATTCCACACTGCATAGATGGGCCACGGGACATTATAAGAGAGAAGCTTATGTGATAGAATTCATCAACGATATAGCCGCATACTCGTTCAGGGACCTTTTCTTCGAGCCCATCAGGACTGTTGATGTGAGAAGATACACTGCAGAATTCGGTGTTGTCCAGAGCAGTATGGATTATTATGATAGAGGGTTTCTCATGCATGAGGATAGGTTCATAATCTTGGTGTTCGGCTCGGAGATGCATTCTCTTCATGCCATGAACTCTATCCTTCACCATTTTCCTGAACGCTATTGGATTGACGATGACACTGAGCCTGAGCTACATGTGCTCACTCCTGAAGGGGAGACAGATGAGAACATACTGAGGATCAGATTCAGTGACATCGGTTCAGGAGTGAATCCTATGTCGTTGAGAATCACAAATCTTGAGAAGGATATCGATCCTATGAGGGGATGCAGACAGAGAAGTGGGAAGGATTACGACTCTTATGAATGTACATTCAATGATGTCCTAAAAGAGGGCGTGAACTCAATCACAGTCATCATCTCAGACAATGAGCTGAATAATGTGAAGAAGAATATAGAATACGAGTTAATCTAACATGGTTGCTTTCATGACAAGGTCACTCATTGACCCTCTCTAGTTTCTTCACATATATCTGAGGTCCGACAATTACAGCCTTCTTCCCTTTGATTGTTATAGATATCCGGCCAGCGAGAAGGCCTGCATTGAAACTGGGTTTATACATGAAGAAATTCCCTGTATGCGACTCTATGTAATAACCTATTTGAGATATCTTAGTATTCATCGCATCCATGAACTTTTTCTTGCTCTTGAAATCCATCTCTACGGTCTCACCTTGGGTAAAGTAAGCCATGAAGAAACCAAAGAAAAGACCAAATAGGATACCTGAGACAAGAGAAGCCAATACAGGTATATCTGTGAAGATGAAGACTATGGCAGCGAAGAGCATTGTAGCAACAGAAGCGAATATTATGAAAGTACTAAGCCAGCTTCTGGGCTCTGTGAAATCGGCCATGCTTCTTTTGTAACCAAAGCATTAATAAATATTTTGAAAGAGATCAGCCGGAAAGGTTTTAAGTGACTTCTCATGTCCCTGACTGGATGGAAAGCTGGAAGAAAGAGAGGACGGTCCTGGGTGCCATCATCCTCTTCGCGTCGATGTCTTTTATTCTCATAACAATTGAGACTTTTCCGAGCATCATGTCGAGTTCAGAGGCCTCACACTCACTCTATAACATAGGAAGATTCATGGGTCTTGTCGGTTTTCTCTGCCTCTCGGCACTCATCTTTTCAGGTGAGACTGCGAGGTTCTTCGACAGGTTCTTTGGTATGGATAGGATCATCAAGTTCCAGAGAAGATTCTCTCTCATCACAGGAGTCATAGTGATCTTCCACCCGATATTTTTCATCATCTCAGATACAGGGATGGCTTCCTTCCTCATACCTGGGTATATCAACCTGACGATAACACTAGGAGCAGTAAGCCTTTATATCATGTTGGCTGTGCTGATAGCGTCACACTTATACAAGCTCATATCATACAAGGCATGGCAAGTGATACACATAATCATATATGGTCTGTTCGCCATGTCAGCTTATCATGCAATGGGAGGAACAGCGTACAGCACAAACCCCTCAATAAGGATCCTATTCTGGGTCATCATAACCTTGATGGGCATCGGGATGTCATACAGGACTGCACGTAAGATCAAAGAACATATCAACAGCAGATATGTGGTGGAAAGCGTTAGGGATGAGAACTCGAACACTTTCTCGATAAGGGCAAGTAGGAAAGATAGTAAGAAAATGAACTTCAATGCGGGACAATTCTGTTTCCTCAGGATCGACAAGAACAAGCTACATGCCCGTCATCCGTTCACGATCTCAAGCTCGCCTGAAGACAATCAACTCCAATTCACCATCAAGAAGGCAGGTAGATTCACAAGAACTGCATACCGGATGAGGAGTGGAGAAAAGATAAACATAGATGGACCCTACGGACGGTTCTATCTGGAAGATGATGGTAGAGATGTCGTATTCATCGCGGGAGGTGTAGGGATAACCCCATTCAGGAGCATGATTAAACAGATGAGCGAATTAGGTACCAGTCGGAAGGTCAGGCTCATCTACTGCTGCAGACACAAGAAAGACATACTATTCAAAGAACTCTTCGACTCGATTGACGAGTCATGGTTCAGGAGGATATACGTATTGAGCAGAGAGAATGGGAAATTAGAAGATAGCCAAGTCAAAGGACACCTCAACGAGCACATCCTGAGAGAGAGTATGAGAAACTTGAAAGACCCGATGTTCTATATATGCGGTCCTGAATCTATGAAGGGAGATGCTGTCAAGATGCTGAGCGGACAAGGTGTCCAGAATAACTCAATAAAGATAGAGGATTTCTTCTGGTGAATGAGAAGAGAATCAAAAAAAAGAAGCCAAGAAGCAGATCACTGCTTCCGTGAATTGGCTCTTCTGCTCGGACGCGCTTTCTCAACACCTTTTCCTTTCTTGTGAAGTGCTCTAGACTTACGCCCTGCAGATGTCTTACCCCTATGCACACGTCCTGTGTGCTTAGGCTCAGAAAGCCAAGCAAGATTCTTATCTTTCTTGATCACCGGATGGCTCTTATCGACCATTATGACCTCGAACCATTTGTTGACACCATCTTCACACAGATTGTATGAATTGAGGACTTCGCAATTCTTGAACTTTCTTGCAGCCCTCTCTTCTGCGATGAGCTTGTAGTTCTTGCGTAGTGCCATCGTCTGACCAGAATGCTTTGATCGCCTACCTTTTCGTATCTTGGGTCGATAGTGTCCGCCTTTTGTCACTCTCTGACGCACAACAAAGATGCCCTGTTTCGCCTTGTAACCAAGTGATCTGGCCCTGTCGAGCCGCGTAGGCCTTTCAAGTCTTGTTGTTGCAGGCTCCCGTCTGACATTCAAGAGGAGCTCACGATATCCTTCCTTGTTGTTTTCTTTCGGTTTCTTCCACATCTCTTGTAGATATTTGTATAATCCCATTCTAACACCTTCCTCGTGTCTTTTCCCATCAATCACCTATAGAGACTGATTGATGTATCTCTCATATCGCGATTCAGGATGGAACCCCACATCTCGCTGAAGCGCACGAATAATGTATCATTTATAAATGTTTTCAATACGCTGGGCTGTGGCATGATTACTTGGAAAAACAGCATCAAGTCAAAATTCCTTGGTTCATTTTTAAAAGAGTGCGTTGCTAGGGGTTGCTCCATCCGGGAGAGCAGCACTTTGTTTATAAATAATAGAGAATTTTGAAGCTGTTTCCAAAAAATATTGAATCGTGCCACAGCCCACAATACGCAACACGATATAGACTTCATTTATCGTAGTCAAGAAGATTCAGACCTATCTCCTCATCTTTACTTCGTTCTAGGGTGCCCTCCATGACATCTATCACTGCTTCGAAAGTGGCACTGACCAAGGCAGAATTAAGGTGCCCCGCAAAAGCCTTATTCTCTTTGTCCCCCAGATTTATATGAAGATGGAGATATACCTCACCATCCATTGTGGTTATGTTACCTGAAAGCGGTGCGATCTCCATATCACCTTCAAGCTCTTTGCCATAGTATTTTTTCTCGTGTGTGTCAAAGAGACCTATCTCCGCTCTGTCCGTCGCACCTATGCCATTTACGGTGCCCAGAGTTATCTTCTCATCAGAGCACAATTCCTTCAGCTTCCCTACTATCTCTTCGCCTTTATCTATCCTGACGAAGATCTTCTGACCATACTTCTTGTATTCCATGTCATCACCTCCAATCATTGATTGCCCATCATTTTTATTTTTAATGCGCCATTGCACATAAGCTTTTTAAAAAGACCCAGATTTTTATCATCGCTTCTGATGTGAGGCAAATAATCATCCATATGGAAAATAAATTTGAAGGAAATAGATGGATATAGGTGCTAGGCAAGAATGTCGATAAGATTCCAACGGAAAGAGAAAAAAGATGAGGAAGTCTTCAAACTACTGCATCCCATAACGGAAGAGTGGTTCAAGAAAAAGTTCGGTGGATTCTCGCCACCTCAGAAATTCGCAGTACCTGATATAAAGATGAGGAAGAACACACTCATCAGCTCACCGACAGGCTCAGGAAAGACGCTTTCGGCCTTCCTGACAATAATAGATGAGCTCGTGGCCCTTTCTGAGAAAGGTAAGCTTGAAGATAAGATATACTGTGCCTATGTATCTCCGCTGAAAGCCCTATCAAATGATATCGAGCGTAACCTCAAAGAGCCCTTGAAAGAGATAAAGAAGCTCGCAAAAGAGAAATATGGGAAGAAGTTAG
>CAZJJJ010000050.1:0-6433 GCA_964546295.1 uncultured Methanosarcinales archaeon | reverse complement strand
GAAGCACAATGTGAGCACTCTTCTTGAATCGGGATGCTTCAAAGGAGATAGGTTGTTGGGGTTGATCCCGCTCATCACTCGTGGAGTCGGCCTGGAGAAAGAATTCTCCCTATATGATAAAGCTCTAGAGAAGACAAAAGACACAAGCATCCATGTATTAGATGCTCATATCCAAGAATACACACCGAAATCACAGCTTGGATTCCCTGAAAGATATGATGCGATACTACTTATGGACAATCAGCTTGCAAAACATGCTAACCAGGACAATCTGAAGAAAGTACTGGATTCTGCCAACGTATTGTTGAACTCCAATGGGATCATGATCTTAGAGATATTCAATTATAATAAGGTCCTCAAGGAGGAATATTACGATTTCTCAAAAGTGCCTTTCATGCTCGAAGGTAAGAAGCTCTATATGACAAGGCACATGAAGATATTTGATGAGGACATACTCAAGTATCTGGTAGACATATATGATAGTGCCGGGCATCATCTAAAGAGTTTCACAGAACTGCATCTCATCCTGACAAAGAGACGGATAGAAGAATGGCTCAATACTACTGGATTCAGGATTGATGATATGTTTGGAGATCACGAGATGAATGATTTCGATGTCGACAGGTCATCAAAGATGATAGTCATCGCACGGAAAACCAGGACTATAGATTCCCGAAATCATATAGAACAGCGATGAACAAAGCTTTTAAAGGACATATCCTACCCCAATGCATAAGCATAAGGGGGTCTTAAGTGTCCGTAATTATATACAGCCCGTCATGGTTCTTCGGCATGGATGCCGCTCTGCAATCCATAAGCGTGATTGTTGCTTTTGTATTATCGTTCGCAGCGTATAAGATGTACAAGACCCTGAAGATCAGGTCTTTCCTATACTTCTCATTATCTTTCTTCCTCATAGCCATCTCCTACATCATAAAGATTTTCTCAGACCTGTTCGTCTACAATAGGCTTGGTGAAGAGACACGGCCTGTGGGCATATTTCTGCATGAATTCACCATGATAGAGTTTGTCAACATATTCGGAAACCTCTTGCATAGGTTCATCCTGCTGCTAGGTTTTCTCATCCTGATTGTAGTACTGCTTGAGATAAAGGATAGGAGGATAATATTCCTGCTCACGTATTTCACTTTTATCGTGAGCTCTTTCAGCATGTGGTCGTTCCTACTATTCCAGACCACCCTCACAGTGTTTGCGGGAACAGTAGCAGTCTACTATATATTCGAGTACATTGAGAAGAGAAAGAGGATAATGCTGAACTCTCTATTCGGTTTCTCGTTGCTGTTCATCGCACAGATATCATTCATGTTCACATTCTTCTTTGAAAGAAGGATGTTTGTCTTAGGACATATCTTCCAAGCCATAGGATTCATAATGCTTTTCATAACATACATGCTGGTGTTCAAGGAATGAGCTCGAAAAGACGTACGAAGATAGAGATAATATACGACATGCTGAAAGCTATCCAGGACAAAGGAGGCTCCATAAAACCGACACACCTATTGTATAAGTCTAACCTATCCCATAATAAGATGCAAGAATACATAGACAATCTTCAGATGAAGGCCATGATAATAGAGAAAGATGATGGTAAGGGATCGAAAAGATATCATATAACAGACAAGGGTCTCAAATACATCGCAGAATTCAGACAGATAAAACAGTTCTCAGAAGCGTTCGGGATAAGCCAATTTTGATACATGAAAAACCTAGAAGCCTTCCTTCTTGATAAGCTCGACAATCTCATCAGCGATGAAGGGTTTTCCGTTCTCCCGGACGATATACCTGAAAGGCATGACTATAGATTCACCATCGTCCAATGTTATCTCAAGATCGTCGATAAATTCTATCTCTTGAAGATCCTTTCCACCCATTATCATCTTAGTGCATAGCACAGCGTTGTCAGTCGTCATCTGCGCATCACCTATATTTCTGCGCTCTGCAGCATCAAGGAGAATCTCTGAGGTCTTTCCGGTTGGTGGATCGTCTCCAAGAATCCCGCCAAAGACAAGATAAGCGAACCTCTCATCTTTTGAGAGAGTATTCGGGGCCTGAGGATCCAATACACAGGCATCAGGCACGTCAATGTCTTTAGAAGAGTTGACACTTTCTGTGAAACACTGAGCGATATCCTTGAGCTTCTGGACCTCTTGCTCCTTGAGATTGAATATCATGAGATTATCCTTACCGACAATCTCAGATATCCTACAGTATTCGATTATCGACCACTCATAGAGTTCTTTTTCCAGATGCTCTATAACATACTTCATACATGGAATCATTCTGAACAAGTTAAAAATCTATCGGAATAGGATGCATATCATGGAATCTTTTTGAAGAAAGCAGATAGCCTCCAAGATTGCCAGATACCTTGCGATGTCATGCCAAAAACAGTTTAATAGCATCGATCAGTACAGATTATGATGAGGCTCGACGATAAAAGCAGCAGAGGCAATAACGGACTGAAAGTGGCAGCTTTCAGCTTATCTCTGCTCGTATCGGCGCATCTGGGAGATAATCTGAACATCAATGATAGGATGATATACCCCACCATATACCGTGGGAGGGAAACCGCAGAGTACTTCGCAGAGGAACCTTTCGAATTAGAGAAAAGGATAATATTGAATGATGAAGGGGAGCTTGAGACTTACTTCGGACGGCGAGACGCTGAAGAATTCCATAGGGTCAGAGATAATGATCATACTGCAAGATTCATCGATGATGTCATTGATGGCACTAGAGAGAAAGCCAGAGAGATAAGAGAATACACAAAAGATAATTTCTTCCTCTATGGGATAGGGGAAGCGATAAAATATGGGATGAGAACGCTTTTCTTCTGAAGAGAATCAATCGTTCTCCACTCTCGGTGCCAGTATGAATCCCAGATAGACCTTGTCCACCTCTATGAACTCGACCTTCAGAGGATAATCCGTGTTGAAACGCAGAGAGACATTACTGCTTATCTTCGAACCTTGAATCATCTTCTTCAGGTACTCTATGGAATACTTGGCCTTTACAGGATTCTCGGTCTCAGACGCTATCGTGGTCGTCTCATCTTTAGGGATCTCTACCTTGACCCTGCTCAGATCACCTTCTGCTGCAATGGTAAGCTTGTCCGGATCGGCAAGGAATGCCACAGACTCACCCACAATATCGGCATCATCAATTGCGTCAGAGAAGATCCCAGTAGATGTTGCTACCTTCACCGGAAATTTCAACTCGGGTATCTTCTGTTGCCTTTCTTCCATGTCTAGGAGAGGAAGGCTAAAGGTCCTTGTTGAGCTGCCTATTATCCTGACATTGAACTTGTTGTCTGAGATGTCAACCTCTAGAGAATCATTGCTTCCCACCCTTTTGAGAACCTGCTTAAGATTACCTAGGTTTATACCTATCTCCATCTCTTCCTTGAATTCATATGTCGTGAATGTGCTGGAAAAGAGCTTGTAGATCACCATAGCGACATTAGCAGGATCCATTGCGACCATCTCAAGCATATCCTCTGTGAACCTGAATCTGGCCTCAGATACGAGCTCTGCTATTATCCCTACACTATCCTTTAGATATTTAGTTTCTGAAAGACTGAACTTCATAGTTTACCACCAACCCTTGGCTTGGAAAAGGATGAGGGCTTTATATATTTTATTATGTCGTAAAGGTCTCAATGCCCGACTGGGAAAGAACATACTAAAAACTTTATAAATAGTCAGGCAATCTGATTGCTATGATCGAGATTTTTGCGATTGGCGGCTTCTCCGAATTCGGAAGGAATATGACTGCAGTAAGAGTTGATGATGAGGTCATAATAATTGACATGGGCATCCATATGGAGAATTTCATAAGGATCCAAGGGAGCGAGGATATAGAGAATGCCACAACGAGAAGGCTTCTTGAGCACGATGTCATACCACATTTCAAGGACATTGATCATCTTAAGGAGAAAGTGAAAGCCATCGTCCCCACACATGCACATCTTGATCACATAGGCGCCATACCATTCTTGGCCAGAAAATATGACGCAGACATATTCTGCACACCATTCACAGGAGAGGTCATAAAGGCAATATATGCAGATAGGAAGCAGAAGATCAAGAATGCCATAAGGTTTGTGAATCCCAATTCTTCCTTCAAGATATCAAAGAACATATCTGTTGATTTCATCAATGTCACACATTCGACACCACAGACTATCATGCTAGGGATAAGGACAAAATATGGCAATATAGTCTACGCTAATGATTTCAAGTTTGACACTTCGCCGACACTGGGACCGAAGCCCAATTTTGCCAAGATGCGAAGTTTTGAAGGATCATTGTGCCTGATCAGCGATTGCACGAGAGCCTGGGACAAACGTAAGACTCCATCTGAATCTGTCGCAAAAGAGATGCTAAGAGATGTGCTTGACGGAATCACGAGCGACAAAAACCTGATAGTGGCCACTACATTCTCTTCGCATCTTGCGAGACTGAAATCCATGATAAACATCGCACATAGTAAAGGCAGGAGAGTCACTATGTTAGGAAGGAGCCTTGATAAGTATGTGAGCGCTGGTGAAGCAGCGGGGATCATAGATTTCAGAGAGATCCAAAGGATACGCTATAGGGATAAGATAAGAAGGTTCATGAAACAGGTGTCTAAAGAGCCAGGCAAGCATATGCTCATTGTGACTGGGCATCAAGGCGAACCACAAGCAGTCCTAGCCGATTTAGCCTATGGTAAGATTGATTATAAGTTCAATGCTGGTGACCAAGTCATCTTCTCGTGCGGAGTGATACCCAACGAAGAGAACCAGAAGAACAGGGATTTCCTAGAGGCAAAGCTCGAAGCCAAGAAAGCGAGGATATTCAAAGATATTCATGTTAGCGGACATGCAGCACGTGAAGAGCTCAGAGATCTGCTAGATATGATAAAGCCTAAGCACATAATCCCAGCACATGGCTATCCTGACATGATGGAATCGATGAAAGAACTGGCGGAAGAGATGGGCTACGACAAGAAAGATGTCCATATGATGGGGAATGGCGAATCTGTCGAGATTGACCATGATTGAGATCAAAGGATGCCCTCTTGTTTCATGCTATAGAAATCTTCTCCTATGATTACATGATCCAACAAGGGTATGCTCAGCAGATCTGCTCCTTTGGAAAGGCGCTTTGTCAGTTCTATGTCTTCTTTACTAGGTTCAGGATTCCCAGAAGGATGATTGTGAGCTATAATTATTCCCGCACTATTAGATTTGATGGCTTCTCTCAATATATCTCTTGGATGAATCACCATATAGTTCAACGTCCCTCTATATATTATCTTAGAGCATATGACATTGTTCCTTGTGTCAAGGAAGATAGCGAGCAGCTCCTCTTGCTCATGCTCTTGTAGATGTTTCCTTGCATACGCTGCGGCCTCTTCAGGACCATCTATATCATTACGTCTCGTATGAGACAGATCCTTACGTGAAAAGAGACGGGTCAGCTCAAGGGATGCCTTGATCCTGCACGACGTCTTCAAGCCAAGGGAGTATTCTCGTGAGATCTCCTTGGGACCTAAACCTAATATTGCGTTCCGGTCTATCCCTGCAACCCGTTTCGCGATCTCGAAGACGTTCTCTCTTGTGGAACCGCTCCCTATTATGATCGCAAACAATTCTTCAGATGTCAGTTCCCCAGACTGCTGTATCATCTTCTCCACAGGGAGTTCAGTCTTCGCCATGCAGATAGCGTTCGTCATATCAATCCATCCAGAGAAGGCTGCTTAAAAATGATATCAAGAGCTGTCCTGTGGCCTGTGATTTTTTCCGGAATTTATGGAAGATTTTCATAGCATAGAAGAATATTTAAAGGGGTAGATGGATGAAATGCTGATGCAGAAGAAGAAAAGAGAAATGGAAAACAAGCAAGAACACAAGAAGATCTCGAGGATATTCGTCATCGCCCTCTCTTTGATAAGTATCTTAGGTTTTGTATCAATCATCATGGAAAATCTTTTTGAGTCATCAATAGATGTGCTCATTGAGCCCTTATGGCTCATGATAATGGGATCGGCATTCATAATAGAAGCAAAACCTAAGGAATTATGCGAACAACTAAGAGAGACTTTGGACGAGACCAACTTCAACCGCATCACCACATTCATTATAGGTATCTTCGCACTTCTCTCCGGATTTCTGACGATACCTGTCTTCCAGGTGGAACATTTCATCTTCTCAGCAATGAAAGGACTTGTGAGCTTTGTCGCCATCGTGTTCATAATCGTAGAGACTTGGGTGATAAGGGAGTGATCCTATCAATCACAAGATAAATCGTGATTCTCATGTTCAAGGAAGAGATAATAAAGAGATATGCCAAAGACAAGAAAGGCCGACTGATAATAAATGTCTCTTTGCCCAACCAGAAATTTGCTTTCGAGAGATTTGATAACACCA
>CAZJJJ010000049.1:0-6523 GCA_964546295.1 uncultured Methanosarcinales archaeon | reverse complement strand
ATCTCAGCACATGCATCATGGCTGCTGAAGAGTGTCATCTGGTCCTCGCCGACATTTGATGTCACGAAATTAATGAAGCTGTCTACCGTATTTATGAGATCACCGAAGCCTGCAGCAACAGTACACGCCATACACAGACCTCCACCAGGGCATGCAACAGCACAACCCATCGCAGACCCATATGTCATTGTGGTGCCGACAGGATCTGTTATGAGATCAATGAGGCCTTCTCTTACAGCATCTACAAGGTCCCGCAGCGGTACGAACTGCCAGATGCCACCCCAGACGATACTGCAATACTCATATCCTCTTGCGGTCTTGCAATCATCAATGGAACGCTCGCCCGCAACAACATCATTCTGCAGACAATTGATATATCTGCATTCCACCTGCTGCCATCTTTCCATGGCACTGAAGAAGCCAGGTATGCACAAGCTCACGCCTGCTGCAACCATGCTGCTGTGAGGATCCAATGCAGTGTCCAAGTCGAAGAACACCCATTCGGTCTCATCATCATCCGGGTCGATCAGGTCATAGAAATCCAGTTCATTGAACCAGTCTTCCACTCCGAATCCACCCAGCCATGTGTCAATTGGTCCTCCTTCAAAACACAGATTCCAATTGTCGCCTCCAACAAGGAAATCTCCATCATCATCCCTATCACAGAATGAGCATTGGACAAAAGAACAGGTTGTACCGACTATAGAACCTATCATGCCAAATCCGGATTCTGAAGCTGTCTTTGCACGACCCAGGGGCTCAGCGACAGCAGGGAACCAAGAGAATGCATCAGCAGCAGCTCCTAGTGTACCTATAACACTAGTCTGTGCAAAATAGAATGTGGAACAGGATGTCTTGAGCGTGTCAAATATCCTTGCAATGTCAGCGAATAAGTAATCGTAATACCAGCTCCACCTATCGACGATATCATCTATCTCCTTCGTGACAGCTTCATCTGGTGTGCCATAAGGAGAATCATAGAATTCAATCTCATAAGTTGCATTTATCTGCTGTCTATATGCAGTGCCACCTTGCTCACCGAAAGTGTCTAGTTCACAGACCATGTCTGCTTTGCCCTCATCCAAGTACTCATCTTCAATCTGGGAACCTCTATCAAAATGGAGAGACATATAATACTTGTTGCCGAACCACTCCCCAAAAGCTCTGTCGACAATCTGTCGGAATTCTGTGCGTTCCTCATTCCTGCTCCTAACATAGCACGTCGGATGCACCCACACAAGCTCAGCATTATCCAGAGGTACGAACTCGACAACGGCGCTCTGCGGCATCGAATGTATGTTCATAAACCTACGGTTCATCATTTGCGGACTGATCCCTGAAGGATCCACTTCCACAGTCGACCAGACATCACGTTCACCACCATCTCCATAAGAGCTGAATGGCATGTGATATGTTGTGTATATGCCGCCGATATCTTCCACATTAAGGTCTAGAGAGCTTCCAGTAGGAGTTGGTTTGCCTTCAACCTTACACACATACATGAAAGCAGGATTATCGTCATCATCATCCTCAAAGTCGTCTTCTGCAGCATATCCGAAATCGATCATGGCACTCTGAGACATCTCATCACAACTCATTGTGAAATGATCATCTGAGCCTGCACCGGTCTCACCCAAGTCCACGAAAATATGAGGTTTTATATCCGCTTCTACATGGATCTCTATATCCATGTGATCATCCTCACCAAAGAACGCAGTACGATACTTCCATATATCATCCAGATTACATCCTGCGAGGCCTCCTTCATCAGGGTTACAAGCCTCACAGCCTGCGCCCTGTTCACAGTCGGTCTCCCAGAACAGCTTATCCTCGTCATCATCATGATCTATATTCATCAGTCTTAGAAACCTTAATCTCGGAAAGATGTTATTCAGACGCACACGCTCATCCACACGCGCGAACTTTGCAGAATTCCCAAAGACATCTTCGAGGCGTCTCAAGACAACCTCGCCAGATTTCAGATCATTTGAAGAAGGGTGGGGAGTCACATTCCAGAGACAATAGTCGACACCACAATAGTCAGGATTGATTGATGATCTTCCACCGATTCCCGATGCATTCAAAGAGGTCCTGCTTTTGTCTATGTCTGCGTCAGCATCTTCAAAATCGAGACGTATCTCTGCTCGGGAAGGAGACATATAAGACCTATCATTATGCTGATGGAGAGAATAAAGGCCTGTAATACTCGGATTCATGTCAACAACATCAACACTAGCAGTCCTCTCTAAGGTCTGGACATTACCGAAATCATCAGCATTCGCAAATATTGCCGTATATGAGAAACTACCGCCACATGGGTTTTTCAATATGATATCGCTCCCATCATCATACTCATCAACTTTGCACAAGTATCCATTGTCATAAGGTGAACACATGTTATGCGATATTCTTACTGGTCTGTCTTCGTCTAGATAGTCAGCAGACCTGTCAACGTTTCTGAGCTTCACATCCATATCCCAGTGTTGTGTGGGTTGTCTGTCAAGAAGGAAATATAGACATACTTCTGCACCATCCTTCCCTATCCTCTCAACACCATCAAAACCATCACGCCCGGAACATGCATCAATGGACCATTCACTGACCGAAGGAGGAGTGGATACCACGTCAATATAGTTGCCAGAATCAAACTCATAATTCCCCATACCATCATAGACAACTAGATGTACTTCATACTGTCCTTCACTCAGGGAGACTTCCATAGGAGAATCCGCATCAAATTCGTCCACGATCTTAGGATATCTTCCATCATCCTGCAGATCAAGAAACTCCTGAGCACGCACACTGCCTTCGTGGATATTGTCTCCAGTGACCACACGAATCTCTCTTATCCCAGAGCCACCATCCTCTGCCACGAATGTTATCTCTGCACCTTCAGATCCACCACGCACTTCTACGTCAGAAAGTTGGGGATTAGTACTATCAAAAGATAGCTCGAGAGGCAATTCATCCATATGGTCCTCGTAGTCATCCTGCGGATCAGAATATATCCGTACATATGTGCTCAGTGGTCTTGAGAATGTGACACCTTCCTCATCATAGATACATCTGATGTAACCCATGGTCTGCTCGCATTCGTCGAAATAGACATTACCTATCCGCACTTGCCGACGGTCCACCTCAGAACCTGATTCGAGGAACACCTCAATCCTGACATCATCACCTGCACTATCAGCATAGCCTTGGACACCTGCAGAGCCATGATAACTTAATGTATCGACATCATCACTATCGGCAAAACGCAAAGCCACCACAGATGGCACAAACATCACAAGAGCCATCATAAGGATTATCGAAAACCATAATACACGTCCAATAAAAGCATCACATTTATTCACAAAAATCACCAAAGCAAGGTTTAATTCGGTCTCTCCACTCCCTGAAGTAGAATCCTGATTTCCCAAATTCTCGTAAGTCATCATGATCTAGATTCACACCACCATCAGGGATATAAGGTGATGCGACAACATAGAATGTGACAACACCCTCATTTAGATCTTCATTAGTTACTATCCAATTTCCTCCATGATCTTCATCAATCATGAGCGAGCCTTGTGGGAACATGTCATCGAATACGATCTCATCAAGCGTCACTGTCGTGGAGCCTATCCCTAAAAATCCACCCTCTTCAATCTCATCTTCAGGTATGACTACAGGGTCCACATCATCGTGTGTCGTATCAAGTGAAAGTTGAGCACTGACCCTATACTCACCAGGGACAAGACTTATCTCTGCAGAGGAATCAGAACCTTCAAAGTAAGCCACTGATGAGAATTGATCAGTACCGCCACCAGAGACCTTCTCAACTGTCAAGAGCACAGACTCAGCATCTCTCAGCTCCATAATGTTCTGAGGGTAAGATTGGACCCAACTCCCTCCATGCTTCATGTTCGCGAAGACCTTGACCTTAGCTTCAATCTCCTTCACTGGGTCGAGCTCATATGTCAAAGTAGGTATGTTACCTCCAGATTCTATGGACAAATCAGTTGTCTTCGGACCGTAATCCTGAGCATGGATGTTGAGTAATCCTCCGATACATGACGGGAATCTGCCCTCAAAATAAATCCCATCGCCTTGGTCCATCGTATTACCTAATAGGCAAGAATCCGAAGCGCATGTATATTCGATTGAAGCGCCCTCTATGGCACTCCCTGTTACAGAATCCCTAACAAATATCTTGACATCCTCAGTGTCAAGATTAGAGTCCCTACATAATCTAGATGTCGAGAATGGACTTACACCTGCAGATATATTGAATTCACCATCACCAGACCTCACAGGACGATTACCTCGCAGGTTGGTCTCCATTGCAAGATTCATGGTGAACCCATCACCACCAAAAGCATACTGATCTCTCAATGACATCAATACAGGGAAAGACAGATCATAAGTGAACTGATAGGTGACAGGAATGCCTTGAGAGAGAAGGTTGCTTATTCCTGGTATCTCAAAAGGGAGATTGAATTCATCAGGTTCAACAATCTCTGAGTCGCCTATCCTGAGATATGGATCCCACCAACCCTTATAGTTGAAGTCCACCATATATCTGTAGATATCATCAGCATCGATAGTGTCTCCTACGGACATTATCATCCTATCAAATATCGCAGCATCGTACGGGGAAGCTGTCCCCGAAGCCACATAATCAAAATTGCTTGATTCTAGGACGGAGAACATCGGTATATATGAGGATAGTATGGATGTCAGGCTTCGCTTGACCTCAGTACGTGTCCATGAGGATCTGCGATCTTGCATATTAGAGGCTAAAGCATTGCTGGATGGTGGTAGAAGGGCGTCTGGACCAGTACCTGAGTAGAGCGATATCAGTTCAAGAACTACAGTCTCCATGATTGCTCTCTCTTGCTGTATGGATATTATGGAAGACGCAATATCCCACATATTCCTAAGATCGACATCAAGCCTAGAACTGAAAGTCTCCATAACCTGAGACCTTCCGTCAAGTGTTACCTCGAAAGGATAGTCTGTTGTCACCACCAGATCATTCTCTGCTATGATGACCTCAGTCTCAGGTTCGCCCCTTATATCAAAATCAAAACCTTGTGGTGTAAAACCTTGGAAGTCAGCTATGCACACCTCTATATTATCATCAACGAACCTCTCGATTTGCTTATCGACAGAATCTTGAGAACCATCGTCCAGAGGGGGACGATTAGTGGAAAATTGGCATGAATCAGTGATATAACAGTCATCCGAAGATACCAGATGCCACCAGTATGCTATCTTGTAATTCTCTTCTCTTGGCCAAAAGTGTATGGCGTTGCTGTTGGGTGATGTTGGGTTTACTCTGTTCGCTCTGAGATTAGCAGGATCAACGTATCCACCGTGCCGTCCTAATCTCTCAAGCGCATCTCTTGTTACAGTATCTACGCAAGTTATCATGAAATCCTGGATCGGCTGGAAGTCTGACCCGACACGCTCTTGCACAATGCCCTCCTCGCCCTGTATGAAAGAATCCCGTAATTCAGACTCGCGGAAGATCAAGAAGGAGGTTCCAGCAACAAGAAAGATAAGACCGACAATTATGAAAAGTGTAATCTGCGCCTTCTTTCCTACCCTAAACACCTAATCACCTTAATGAGAGATAGGAATCTTATGAACTCATGGTTTATATATTTTTCTCATGCTAAACATACTTCACTAACACAAATCTCGGAGAGCAGAATACTATTTCTTCTCGGACTTCTTATGCATGGAGGACTTTCTTGTCTTATTTTTTGTCTTACTTTTATCAGCACCAGCACCATCTGAAGAATGGTAACTCTTGAAAAGCTTGTCAAGCTTCTCCAGCTCATATCTTATATCTTTAAGTTCGAGATCACCCTCATTGAGATGCGAATCTATAGCCTTGAATCTCTTCATGAACTTTGAGTTCTTCATTGCACTCTCAAGCTCCGCCATCTTCTTCGAATAAGAGAATTCTATCTTCTTCAGCTCAGACTTATCTTTTTGTGCGAGAGAATCAGCACCATACTTCTTCTTGATCTCTCTCTTCGCCGCTGCAACCTTCTGTGATGACTTATGCTTGTTAGGCGCCATGAATCTCGCAGCACTCTCAGGAAGCAGATTGTTCTCACCACACGAAGGGCATTCCGCTGACAAGTCGGGAGCCTCGAATATCTTCCTGGAGACTGCATTTCTGCAATGAGGATTATTGCATAGGACTTTCATCAGTACCACTCCTATGGCTATTGACGATCAGGCTGATGTCATTGTATAGTTCCCTGATGGAAAGGTGAAGGATCTTGCGATCATTAGGTGAGAGCTCTGCCTCCTGGAATCTTTCCACAAGCCTATTGTAGTTCTTCTTTGCCATATCGATATCATTGTTTATCGCAAGTGTTCGTGTCTGGTTCATCATCTGCTCCAGCTTCATGCGCTCGTCAGAAAGACCTTGTGGTATGGATTTCATGTCTTCTTTGAGAGAGAGATCAACATTAGGCGGATTGGAGACCTCAGCATTCTGTTTTGACATGAAAAGCTTGAA
>CAZJJJ010000048.1:0-6528 GCA_964546295.1 uncultured Methanosarcinales archaeon | reverse complement strand
CTTCGATTTTGGTATCATGAGGCTGTGATTGATTCTCCTGTTTTTATATTTTTCTTTTGTAATCAGTCATCATCTACCGTAAATAGCACATTGTCCTTGCCCACATCGAAAAGGGCTATCCTGGCGCCAGCATCGAGCCAACCATGGGCATAATTAAGAGCTGCAAAGGCGTTCACATAATCCCCATTCTCATAGAAATACTTGGCATCAGAGAAATACCTCGTCGCCATATCAAGAAAATCCTCTGCCTTCTCTTTCTCGGAGGGAGGAAGCTCAGGTATCATGACTTTCTTCAATGCCCTATCTGTGACATCAAAATACTTCTTCAGCTTCTCTTCTGTTATTTCATCCTTCATGGTGTAAGAGAAGACAGCGTACTTTTAAAATGTTCACATGGATCTGTGTCAGCACAATAGATTGCAGACAAATCCAGGAAGATTCCCTGTCAGAGAAAGTATCACGAGCAGAGCCAAAGCAACACCGAAGCCTATGAGAAATCCGATGACAGTAAGCTTTATCTCCAGGGCCATGAGCTGGGCTTTCTTCGATCTCATTGCGATATACATAGGTCTGACCTAGTGAAGCTAATATTTAAAGATTGCGCATCTCCGATTATGACCTCTTCTTCTTATTGATGAATGAATTGAGCTGATCAAAGAGCTCATTATTGAGCATACGATTAGGCGACGAAAAGAAGCGATAGAGCCGGTTCATATGACCTTGATTTCTCAACCTGTCGTCCAACCTTACCTTCAAGGACTCCATGTTCACTATTGCCCAAGCCTTTCTTGACAAGACGAATCCCTTTATCCTTGAAGCGAGCTTGAAAGACATGGAAAGGTCTAAGATGAGGACCCCATAAAAGATGCCGACAAAGAAAGACAATTCAAGATTCTGATAGAAGAGCTCGACTATATTGCTGATGAATGGGTATACCAGAAGATAGAACACTAGTGAGAGCAGTGTCCAATAGAATGTGTAGAGAGGCGATATGATACCTCTGAAATTGAATAGGTTCTTCCTATAATCCCATAATCTTATCCTATAATGCCCTATGAATATGAGACCTGTCATCAGCTCAAGAGATGTCGTCGAGAAAGCGAAGAGGACTATCTTGAGCGATATGGGGACTGTCAGACCAGAGATATAGTTCAGGATAACTGCCCCTACACCATATATCGGAAGATAAGGTCCTGCAAGAAATCCAGGATTCACTTTTGCTCCTCTGTAGAAGAACTCGATCATCCATCCCAGAGAGCTTCCGAAAGCAAATATCAATAGAACCCGTATGGTCTCAATCATCAGATCTCCCATCGACAAATCCACCTATGGAAGGACAAGCACATGGTAGATATTAAAGGTTTCTGTAAACAACTGAGAAATCATCCGCGAGCTTTTGCCTTCGTCACTTCACGGACTACCTCGATAGGGATCTTGTCATTCTCGAGCTCTTTCTTTGCAATCTCTATCGGATTATAGGACATGCTTTCAAGCTCTTTCTTCGAGAGTTTTATCATGAAGGGGGCGCCCATGGATATCTGGAGCGCACGGCTCCCGATAAGACGAGCTCTCTCATACTTTGTGAGCCTCTTCAACATCTCTTCTCGACCTGAGTCTTTCTTCTTCGCTGCCATCCTGAACACCTGTTGGTACGCACCTGTTTATAAAACTTATCCTCAAAAACAAAAAAAAGAAAGCTCAAAGAGCCTTCCGCATTTCTTCAGACTTCCTGATCGCCAGATCGACCATCGAATTGATCTCATCCACAGTCAAAGTGTCCTCTCCACCTTTCTGCAATGCACAGAGCTTCCCGTCATCAAGCACAGAGATGCTGAGTCTGGAATCATAGAGCTTCTCCTCAGCCTCAGAAGGATCAACGAATAGCAGGTCCCCGCGCTTGAACACTGTCACTGTTACAGGGATTGCATTGATCGGGACGCTCTCATCAGTCTTCGTCTTATAATCGATCTGCAACGAATCATTGACATTGTCCAGCTTAGGGAACTTAGCATCCTGCAATGCAGCAAGCGCAGCAAGAGCCGATACATCCTGTAGGTTGCCATCGTTATTGAGTGTGCATATGTCGACTATGACAGTCCATGCACTCTTACCTGGCTCTATGCAGAGCTTTTCGGTATCGATCGCTCCCCCTTCCCTGATGCCTCTGTCGACGACACGTGCAAGCTCGATCGCATCTATGCCCGGAGCACCAGTCTCGAAATCTGGGCTTGCCATCGGCAAGAACTCAGCACCGACCATGAGGCTGCCCTCGTTCGGCGTATCAGGGTATGGTGTGCCTACTTCCATCTTGACACCTGCGAGAACCTCAGTATCTCCCATCTTGACCCTAGCAGAACCTTCTGCAGTGGCTATGACGCCCTTCTCTATTGTTATAGGCCTCAAATCCTCGAGGCTACGCCCATCATACCTGACGTTCGATTTCAGCGCCATCTCTAAATGCTTCTTTTCTGCTTCACTCATCATCATCACCCTTATCCTCAGCTGCTGCATCTTCATCTCCTGAGTCTTCATCAGGAGCATCTTCAGCATCAGCCACCATCTTCTTCTTTGCAGTAGAATCTATAGGTGCACTTGATTCTATGTCTTTCTCGATCTCAGCATATTTACTGCGAAGTGCTTCCTTCTGCACCTCATTTATCTTCATGCATGCGTCCTTCACGGTACCCAATGCTTCAGCAAGCTGCTCTTTCGTTATCTTACCATCCATCTGTAAGAGAGACATCTCTCCTGTTGATGGGAGCATCGCTGCGGGTATATCTGCTACCTCGCCATCCCATGCTTCCTCATTGTAATCAAGATCTACAATCACAGTATCATTGACCTTACCGACGGAAATTGCAGACACGAGCTCTTTCATAGAGAATCCCGCATCAGCAAGTGCGATTGATGCTGCACAGATACCTGCACATCTTGTGCCTGCATCAGCTTGTGGTATCTCTATGAAGACGTCCACTACAGAGTTAGGGAAATCCTCGAAAGACAGCACAGGCTTGAGCGCGTTCTCTGTGACCATAGAGATCTCTTTAGCTCTCCTGTTCTGTCCTGGCCTTACCCTGTTCCCTGTGCCTGAGAAAGGCATCATATTGTAATGACATCTCAACAGGCCACGTTCAGGGTCCTGCATGAATTTAGGATGCAGGTTTCTCGGTCCATATACTGCTGCGTAAGCTATTGTCTTTCCTATCTTGAAATATGCGGAACCATCCGCTTTGGAGATGACGCCCGCTTTAGCCTCCATTGGCCTAAGCTCATCATTCTTCCTTCCTTCTCTCTTGAATTTTTCTGCCATGATATCTCACCTTGAGTCTTCTTGTATCACTGATCCTTGCGAGGGAACCTTTTTGGCGGTCTCCTATCATTGTTCGAGAATTTCCTCGGGCCATCCCGTCTGGGAGGACGTCGATCATTTCTTCCTGAAGAAAATCCTCTATCTTCTCTCTCTTCTGCAAAGGTCTCCTCAGATCTGTCGATCTCTACCTCTTTGAGTTCTACGTCCTTGGTCTGTTTAGCCAGATATTCCTCAATCCTCTCAGTGAGTCCAGAGACGTGAGATTGCTTCTCAATCATCCTGATTGTGTTCACCGCGATGACTTCTCCCTCTGGAGAACCATTCAACCATACCAGACCATTCTGGCCTACGACAATCTTACATTTGGTGGCTTCCTTGATCATGCTCACCATAGAACCTGATTTGCCTACTATCCTCGGTACCTTTGAAGGTTCTACCTTGATGACCTGGCCACCGACAAGGCGCTTCAGTCCTGGACCCTTCGTCGAAAGGTCTACTAGCATCTGAGATGTGACATTGATTATCTTAGTCGCCACATAATCGCCTATGCTGAAATACCTTGTGAGATCAGCTCCACGTGCTATGAACTGAGAAGTCGCGTCCTTGACGTTCAATATTGCTGTGTATGGTGTGTTGGTCTTCATCATCCAACCAGTCATGGCAATATCACTGACCTTAGCGATTATCACATCTCCTGTCTTAGGTATATAAGTCCCTGACAAGGGAATAAGCTTTATCACTTTGCCTTCAACCGAGACAAGGCCCAACTTCGATGCCACAATCTCCTCATCTCTCCTGTACGTTCCTGTACTTGGCAGGAAATCCATACCTTCCGCGATAACATCACCAGGAACGACAACTTTCCTCGCTTCTATCTTCAATTCTCCCATTTTTTCACCTTCCTTCTAATTTTTCGGAATCTATAATCTTAAGACCATACAGATCTCAACCACACATGACTTTTCATCACTGCAAAGCCAAATGCAGATGTTTACACCCCCTTCCTATCATCTGACGGATCTCTGTAGCAGTAAGCCACAATCATTCCTTATCTCTGACTTCAATCTCTACACTGCCATGCGTCATATCATTCACCTTGTCGACGAAATCGACACGCAGGCCTGCAGGTATCTCGAATACCATAGTCAGTGAACCGTCAGAATTCCAGGATTCTTTGAGTATCTTATACTTCCTTAGGTCACCATAGACCTTAGGAGCGAATTCCTTGAATATTGTAACTTCAATCTCTTTAGTATCGAATTTGATCGGTATTATCGGTTTCAGCGCGTGGACGGCATCCTCCAACTGGTCCTCAGATTTCTTGTATTGGTCGAGCCTGAAATTCGAATCCTTCAGTACGCGCTCTATCCTCTCCACAGGGTGTGGATAGCCGGTCTTCGGATCCACAGCATATTTATGTACCATATCTGAGAGCTGCCTCCATTTCTTCTCCATCATCTTCTTCCTATGTTCAGCAGTAAGCTGGACCTCACCATCAAGAAGTATCCGCCTTGCGACATCTACAGGGTCAGCAGTACCGAACACTTCCTGCAAAAGGTGCTCAGAAGCCAACTGTCCCTTGTGGGCGTCGTGGAACACTTCCTCAGATCGCAAGACATCCCTTACGTCAGGCTCTGCCACCTCAGCCATATGCTTCTCCTTCCTTGATCTCATGGCAGTCTTATACTCGATTGCCGCATCTGGTTCAACGACAATCTCAAAACTATGACCATGCATCTTTATCCTTGCAAGATTAAAAGATACTTTCTCTTCATCAAAAGTTTTCCCGTGTGGTCCTGCCATGAAAATCACCCATAAAGATCTTCAATCCGATCGTTCATATCATTTCTTCACAGAAGAGAACAATTCAGATATCCTTGAATTCGGCATCCTTGTGAATCTCTTATCATCAGTCATCAGGTACATGCAATCTATCCTGTCCACTGTGAAATTGCCCTCTTGAGTGCTGGACATCGCCTTAAGCGCCAGTTTTATCCCTTCCTCGACAGACATGGTCTCCTTATACTCCTTGTGAAGTATCTCTTCGATCTCAGGCTCAGACTCGCCAATGACTGATGCCTTGTACTGGAAGAATATCCCTGTTGGGTCTGTCTCGAACAGCTTAGGACCGTTATTGTCTATGCCAGCTATCAGGAGTGAGACACCAAAAGGTCTCAGGCCGCCTGATTGTGTGCACATCTGCTTAAGATCAGCAATGTCCTTTACTATGTCTTTGACATCTATTGCACTATCATAAGTGACCTTATGCTGCTGCGCTTTGAGCTGTGCCCTATCAACAAGCACTCTTGCATCAGATAATATGCCTGCGGCAGTAGTGGCGATATGATCATCAATCTGGAATATCTTCTCGACAGCGTCAGGCACCACCAATGGGTCTACTATACGCTTGTCCGTTATAAGAACTACACCATCCTTGCACACCATCCCTATGGCAGTGCTCCCCTGTCTCACGGTCTTCTTAGCATACTCTACCTGAAGCAATCTCCCATCGGGAGAGAACATCGTAATCGCTCTATCGTAACCCATTATCTGATGTGGCATTGGTTGCATATATCATCACCTTAATTCTCTGGCCATCTGACGTTGTTATTTAATCTTTCGGAAATGGTATCTATTCTCATGACGCTGACATCATCTCTTTGGCTTTCCCTATCATGCCTGATGCTATAACTGATCGTACGATGGCCTTTTTCCCTTTGATGTCTGAGATGAAGACAAATGAAGAGCGTAATTCATCCAATGATGTATCAGAAACCCTGACAATCCCTCTTTTACTTTCGCTATCAAACGAATCCTTCGGAAAGATGAGTCCTGCATCTGAAAGGCCCTTCACGCCAAAGACAGAGCTAAAGCCATCCCGTATAGAATCCGAAACGTCTTTCGCACCAAAATCCTGATCAGAAAGCACTTCATAGACAAGGTATCTTTTCTTTTCCCGCAAAGAGGGGAGCAATGGTTTCTGTTTCATAGGATTTACCACCCACCATGGTAGGCGACATCATAATGCAATGACGATGCGCCCTCTATGGCTCAATCTTATCTTCATCACCGGTTGGGAGCAAGAACAAACAGATATTTATAAATCTTTGCGTGAAGCCTGATGCTGAAATAAAGTTGTCTATTCCAGCTATTGAAGAGATATCATGAACAGCAAACTTTAAATACTATCCACAAACTCTGAGAGCCGTGATAATATG
>CAZJJJ010000047.1:4557-6534 GCA_964546295.1 uncultured Methanosarcinales archaeon | reverse complement strand
GAGGAGATCTGAATCCATTACCGGAAGATTTCCGGGAATTCTGATGCAATCCTTTTAAATGATTGAAGTTTCCCGAGGTTATGGCTGCAAAACGAAGCAAACAGCGGCATATCGAAGACATAGTCAAGCAGATAACACCCGACAGGAAGAGGACCAGCCTTAAAGAGACGGGCGAACGACTATACATCGATTATCTCACCCCTGCCGTGAACCAGTACGAGCTTGATCGTCTCATGGATTCTGAAAGACCAGTGCTCCGTGCCACGATGCTCAATATCCAGAAGAGGAACGGGAACCATGGGGATCACGACAAGATGTCACTTGATGAGCACATAAGCTCTTTCCTCAATGAGTATGACACGATTCCGAACGATGATACCGATATGGTCTCCAAGGCAAGCTCTGTGCCATCTGACCAGAATTCAAGGATACTGGCTGCATTCTACTCGAAACGCATGATATGTGATGAGGCAAGGCATCTGATACAGAAGGCAAGGAATGATGAGGATCTGAGGAAGATCTATCTGATCAGTGAACAGCACGATGATATAATGAGGTTCCTCGGTGAAGAAGGAAGTCTTAAAGACAAGAGCATTGATGAGATCCTTTCATCCTATGCGGATGCCATATCTACATTGACCATGCATGAAGAGCTGCTCGGAAGACGTGAAGAATACGTCGGGCTGATATCCGAGCTCGATGAGAAGGATCCTGGATCTGTGACCCCTGAAGATTTGGAGCATTATAGCTCAAGGAAAGAGGAGATAGCTGCACTCCAATCCGAGTGTGAGGGTGCGCTCTCAAGACGTGATGATGAGAGTGTCCGGAGTTTCAGCATTCAACTCAAGGCGCTGGATGAAATGATTTCTTCCATGCTGGACGATGCCTATGAGATGAGACGCAGAGAGCTCGATGGTCTCGAGTTCTCGCCGAGCGATGACATCAAGAAGGACCGTGCTGAGATCAACTCAAGACTCAAGAGACTGGAGGCCATCCGGCCATATAAGGAGTTCCTTGACAGCAGGTCTCCGAACCTATTCGATTCTATAGAGGATTACCTGAAGGAGAATATACCTGTTCTCGATCAGGCAGAGAAGGTAAAGAAAGAGATAGACAAGCTCAAGCGGAAAAATAAAGACATCACCAAGAAATACCAATACTCTAGCAATATAGATGAGGCCATCAGGTATGGAGTGATATTGGAAGATATCGGGAAGATGGGTGAGCTCTATACTGATGCTGATGATATGGTCTCAAAGGTCAACGGCAACAGATACATAGATATAAGCTCTTTAGAGGACATCAGAGACCAGCTTGATACCCTTGCCGAGTCGATCCGCAACTATGCGCAGCTCGATCTGGACATGAGCACCACGAGAATGGCTAACATAGAATATGAACTGAAGAAATATGAGGATAGCAGATTCAAGCCCCTCATCCCAGGAAAGCGCCTGAAACGTATGCGCTCTGAGTTGGAATCCTCATATCGCTCTGCCATTGCCAATGAGAAAGTGATCAGAGCGCTTGATGACGAAGGTTGGGTGAAGCATGATGGGTGACGATGGCCAGCGAAGCTCTTTCCACGGAAAGTATGAGGAGATGAAGCAGAAGATGGATGAGCTCCAGTATAAGAGACGCATGGCCCGGAGAAAGCTTTCGAGACGTTTCGTTAAGGGTACGATCTTCGGATTGACTGTAGCTCTCGGAGCATACATGGGCAATCTTGCCTATAATGATCTTCTCACCTCACAAGATGTTCTGGACTCTGATGCAGGGACTGCAGTAGAGTCTTCAGAATCTGTGTCAAGTAGTGCTCCAGAAGTGAGAAGAGACTTCGGAAGCATCGATGAGCTTGTCGCCGATATAGAGGATATCAATCAGGGGCCATTTGATGATGTGATGCTGAGCCTCTATGCTGGTGGTACTGACTTCACCAGGAGAAGGCTTGATGGGGTCGACCATTTCGCCATGATGCGC
>CAZJJJ010000047.1:0-4457 GCA_964546295.1 uncultured Methanosarcinales archaeon | reverse complement strand
ATGATGGGGCATCTGTGCTTTTCGCATTCGAAGAGGGGATAGATCCATGGGAAAGTTGGGGATATTTCCCTGATGCGGGAAGCTTTTTCGTATATGGTGATCATGATGAGTAAGGAATATCTCAACAACCGGAAGTTCGAAGACCTGATGTCCAGGATCAATGCTCAAGAGAAAGCTGTGAAAACGAGGAGGAAAAAGGCAGGGAAGTGGTTGCTTCTCATGACTGCTGCCTTCACACTGGGCGTTGGTGCACGAGCATATCAAGGACGAAGGCCAAATCTTCCTGATCTTGATGGTATTATAGATACGATGGCAACACCTATCAGGTATTCGTACGATGCTGCCCAAGATGTCATCTCAGGTGCACAGGATATGCTATCAACCTTCAGATTGCCTTGGCAGAGCAGGTATGAATCCATCGATGACATGTTAGAGACTGTGAATTCAGAATATGGTGGTGGAATCGGCAAGATAGGTATATATAGCTGGGGTGCCGATAACGGAGGGTTCCTCGGAGAATTGAGGGATGTGAGCTATGAAGGTCTTGTAGAGGCCCACGACTTCCTCAATGACTCGAGACTGGCCAATATTAGAGGAGCAAGCTTCAGATATGATTCTGGAGATGGTCTAGCGCAAGCATGGGTGTATAATATGAGCGGAAGGGGTGTACTCACCGATATAGAGATAAGGGCAGTGAGCGTCTCTGATGGCCATTATAGTCTTGGTTCGAGAGAATCATTCACTGATCAAGGGTATGCCCGCTCAGTATTCCTCAAGCCATCACTTTATGTCACGACACGGCCTGAGGCTGAAGCTCTCAGATTGGGAGATGGGACTGAGAGGGGCAAGGATGATATGCGGCCATTGTTGAGATATTTCGATCAGAGAGGTCTCGAGATCAACTATCATAACATAGAGGACAGCACATCATTGCTCATAGTCCATCCGAAAGGTGAAAGCGTGACACCCACACGTGATGGGGGGATAATATTGGGGCACAGATGACCGGAAAAATCACGGTTTTTTCCGAGAAACGCTTATAAATCGCAAAGACTGACGATAATGTCCAATGGATACCTTTGAGAATGCCCTCCTGAACAAGCTCAAGGATGACTCGAGAAGAAGCATTGAGTCTATCAGTGAAGAGATGAAAGCAAGCCCTTCGAAGGTTGATGATTGCATCCATCATCTCAGAGAGAAGGATGTGTTCAGGTTGCTCTCTTTCGTCGATCCTTCTATGTTAGGGTATCCTTTGCAGGTCCATTTCCTTATCAACACTATGGACCCAGAGAGACTCAAGGAGGTTTTCGCTGATAATCCGAGAGTCAACATATTCTCTATGGTCAATGGAGACTCTGATGTCCTGATCGAATGCTTCTTTCCTGACCACAGCGAGATGGACGGATTTGAGGAAATGCTCAAATCGCTCGACATCATAGGTTATGAGAAGATGATCGTCGACGATGAGATAATGCGAGAGGAGTTCAGACTCTAATACTTGGAGATGGATGTCTGACCTATCCTCTTCCCTTTTGGAACCTCTTTGACTTCCTCTCCTGTCTGCTCTTTCAATGACTTCGCTATCCTGCTGCCCACGATCTGACTGAGAGAGATCACGTCTGTGCTCTTGACATCCCTGATATCCTTGATGCCGTTATTGAAGAGCTTCCTCGCACGCACTCTCCCTACATTCCTGAACTTGAGCAGAGGCAATAGCTCTTCCTTCACACCATTCTTCACACGCACGGAAAGCCTGGACATCCTCTTTTTCAGCTCCCTGAGACCCAAGATCTCTGCAAATTCTGTTGATGCGAAGAGAAGCCATTCTGCAGTGTCCAGCTTGTACCTAGTCTCTCCAGGTCTTGCATTGAATTTCTCAAGTATCTTGTCCTCGTCAATCTCTTCTATCCAGTCCATGAAGAAGAGTGTGGTGTTGATGGAATCGTAATACTCCCTGTAGCCCTCGTCGTACATGCTTGGTTCATGTTCGAGCAGTGTCTCTTCGTTCTCTATTATGAAATCCGAGACAATCTCTTCCGTCTTCTTGCCCATCCTTATGAGTGGACGCATCTCTATGGTGTGAGATATCATATGTAGGAATGAGGAGTCTGGCAGATCACCAAGCTCTGCAGCGTCACGCATGCACGTTATCAGGTGGTTCGCTGTGTAAGGGTCCAGATAGAGTTCTGCTACACGCTTGCCTAGAGGCGTGGCCTTCAGTTTCTTCTCACGCAAGTCTTTCCTATCATCCAGGTCTGATGCAGAGACGAACCCTTCAGATGCATCATTCCCATCAGTGTCTCTTTTCCTGCCATATATGAATCCATAACCTTCGAGCAGCTCAATCATCTTGATTATTATCTGCTCTAGTCGGTGCATGTCCTTGTACTGGCGTGCCCAGAATGTCTTGCCGAAGAATTCTATGAGCGAACCTTCTGTCGAGCAATACCCTGATGCTACAAGAGAGAGCACATATGTCCTCAGAACTGGCTCTACTGCGAGCTTAGAATAGATGCTTTCAGGGTAGCCTCTGATATACTTCTCGTGTATCTCTTCTTCTTCATCGTCAGATCTCGCAAATGTGACGACTTCACCATAAGGATCCTTGCCAGGTCTGCCTGCTCGTCCCGCCATCTGATGGTATTCAAGCACAGGTATGTCTACCATGCCCCAGTTTCCTCCGTGACGTTTCAGATCTCTTATGATGGCCCTGAAGGCCGGTAGGTCAAGACCTGCAGCAAGCGTTGGTGTGCATGCTATTATCCGGATACTTCCTTCTCTGAAATTGTCTTCGATGAGGCTCTTCTGGTCACTATGCAGACCGGCATGATGGAAAGCGACACCTTTCTTGACACAGCGCGCTAGTCTCTCGCACTGCCTCGTGGGACTTCCTAGTACAGAACGTATGTCTTCAGAAAGACCAGGCAAGACATCTTCTTTCAGTCGCTTGGAGATATCTTCTGCAACCTTCTCTGCAGAACGTTTGGTATTCACGAACACTAATGCCTGTTTTCCCTTGTTTATGGTGTCGATAGCCATATCAAGTACTGGCTCCCCGACTTTCTCGATATTACCCATACAGAAAGCAAATCCCCTTGTCTTTTATATTTTTGCAGTATCCCTAAAAGAATTCAGATATTCAGGGCGATCAATGCACCATTCATGTCGAAAGTCTTCTCTATTATGTCTCTGTACTGGCTTGTGCTCTTTCCGTCTTTTGCCTTCTTCTCAAGCGTCTCTTTCAGCTCTTTCCTTCTCTCTGCAAACCTGGAAAGTAGTATGAAATTGAAATTATAGAAAAGGTCATAGAACATCCTGAAGAAGTCTTCCGCATCCTTGAACATATCCTCGTCGATCCCATCACTGAGCGCAACATCCCTGAACCCATCACCTACCTTCTCTATCTGCTCTACAATGAAATAAAGTGGAGGATTTCTCACATATCGCTCTGAGAGCTTCAACAGAGAATTCCTATTTATGACTCGCCTGCAATAATCCGCAATCTTGTTGACCTCCTTGTCCTTCTCAGCCGCCTTTGCGAGTTTCGTGCTATCATCCGCAGAAATCCTTATCTCCTCTGCCATGTCACACACCATGAGGATGAGACGTCTCAGCATCGTCTCGAAATCATCGGGAGATGGTTCAGATATGCTCATCGCCTTGATGACCTTAGCATCCCTGTCAATCTCAGAGATCTCAAAACCGACAAACTCCTGATCGATGACCTCTTCAGCGGTAGAAAGCTCTTCTTTCGTGGAGTATGATATCTTCATCACATCATAACCAGACTTGTAGGCTGCACCGAGTATCCTGCGTATCATAGGAAGAACACCAGAAATATCAAGTACTATGGTCTTCTTGAGAGCCACTGGTGAGATGACAACCGAGTCGCCATTCTCTGCGACAGAGACCTGATCACCCTTGCCGATAGAGTTCTCTTCACACCATCTGTTCGGCAGTGTCACCACATTTGTGGATTTGGCCAGGGATATGACCTTACGATGCATATCTTAAGATTAGCTCCTGAATATAAAAATTTAAGTATTCAAGCAGAAGAATCAGTGTATGATAATTGCGATCTCTGGGACACCGGGCACAGGCAAGACAACCCTGGCAGAAGGACTGACAGAGAGGTTAGGCTATCATCTTATTGATGTCAATGCTGTGATAAACGAGCATGAAGAGCTTGTGATAGAGAATGACAAGGAAAGGGACACGAAGATCATCGATGAGGATGGCCTTCTCAAGATACTGAAAGAGAAGATTGAACCAATCAAGAAGAGAGAGAAGGGCACCATAATAGATTCACACCTTTCCCATATGCTGGACAAGGGAACCATAGATGTGTGCATAGTCCTCTCTTGCGATCTGAATATTCTGAAGAAGAGGTTAGAGGCGAGAGGATACAATGAGCTCAAGATCGAAGAGAATCTAGAAGCTGAGGCGTTCGATGAGAT
>CAZJJJ010000046.1:0-6548 GCA_964546295.1 uncultured Methanosarcinales archaeon | reverse complement strand
ATCTCATAAAAATGCTATGGACCCAGCTTTATTAGTCATCTTGGCAGCATTCCCTTTCATCCTACTCTTCATACTTCTCATCGTTCTTCATTGGCCAGCAATTAAGGCATTGCCTGTTGTCTGGGCATTGACAATCCCAATCACCATGTTCGCATGGCAGATTGAGATGATATACATACCTGCATCACTGATCAGAGGGACATTCATGGCCATGGAGATTATCCTTATCATCCTTGGTGCAGTCTGGTTACTAGAGATACTGAAGCGGAGTAAGCACATGGACACCATCCAGTCATTCCTCGCAGGTATCTCTCCTGACGCAAGGATCCAAGGTATCATCATAGGATGGCTCTTCGTGAGCCTGATGGAGGGCGTCGCTGGCTTTGGCACACCTGCTGCGGTAGCAGCCCCTCTCTTGGTAGCTCTAGGATTCACACCCGTACTCGCTGTCTCTGTTGCGCTTATCGCCAATTCTGTGGCAACGACATTCGGAGCAGCAGGGACTCCTGTACTGCTTGGTCTGGGCAACTTAGGACTGGAAAGAGGCCTATTAGAACATATCAGCCAAATATCCGCAGGCTTCCATCTCATAGCCTCTATAATCATACCATTAGCCATTGTCTATCTGGTAGTAGTAGAATATGGGAAAGAAAAGAGAAAGAAGATCAACAGACCTTTCGTATCCATGATTCCATTCAGCGTCTTCGCATGGGTTGTGTTTGGGATACCTTACTTATTCTCAGCGCTTTTCATCGGGCCAGAACTACCTTCTATCATCGCAGCCATACTTAGTCTTGCGATTGTCTCGATTGCAGCGCACAGGGGCTTCCTTGTCCCCAAAGAAAGATTGGCATTCAGCAAGAAGAAAGCAAAAAAAATTCCCTCGAGCAAGGCACTATTCGCAGCATTACCCTACATAATGATTGTGTTGCTTCTTATGCTCACTAGGACAATAACGCCACTCAGGAATCTCCTTCAATCTATCGAGATATCAGTCAGCAGCATCCTGAGCTCCAGCATGGGTTTCTCATACCAACCTCTTTTCACTCCTGCGTTCTATTTCTTCCTCGCAGGGCTTCTCTCAGTAATAGTTTACAGAATGAGAAAGGATCACATAAGATCCACATTACATGATGCATTTATTAGAGTCAGGACTGCATTTATAGCTTTGATTTTCGCTCTTGGTCTTGTCCAGCTATTTATGGCCTCTGAGAACAATGCTGCGGGAATCCAGGGTATGCCCATGGTATTGGCTGAATCCATAGGGAATCTTTTTGGTTGGCTTTACCCTCTCGTCGCGCCCATGGTCGGTGTATTCGGCTCTTTCATATCCGGCAGTAACACAGTCTCCAATATATTGTTCGGAGCATTCCAGAATGAATCTGCAATCGCTCTTGGGATTTCTATCCCAATCATACTTGCTCTCCAGGCAGTCGGTGGTGCTATAGGCAACATGATCGCGATCCATAATGTCCTTGCAGCGAGCGCAACTGTAGGCCTTCATCACAAGGAGAGCATCATTATAAGGAAGACAATAGTGGTCGCTATCATCTATGCTCTTGTTGTGGGAGCACTGGGACTGATTGCGGTCAGCTTCCTGGCATGACATACATCCGCCTAATACTTATGATATTAAAGAGCAGATTTTTATTCTCGATGATTGCAAACACATAACATGTCTGTGATTAGATTAATAGAGGATGTTCGAAAGGCAATGATTGAAACATTCAGCACCAAGGGACGAATATATGTTGCGATGCTGCTCGGGATCATTATGTTGGGTATAGCCATATCTATACCAGTACTGATGACACCAGGGAATTCCTTAGGGCTCCACCTCTCGCTTTTAGGTTTGGGCGACTTCTTGATTGCCCTGCTCTTTGCCTCACTCTTCGGCATATCTCTCACGATGCAGTTCCATATACTAAGGCTTCAGAAAAGGATAGGAATGTCGATGGGAAAAGGAGCAAGCTCGGGCGCATTATCTTTCATGGGTGCACTTTTTGCTGCAAATATCTGTCCCGCATGCCTTATTACCATAATGGGACTTTTTGGGATAGGAGGTGCTTCGGCGCTGGCAGTTATATCCTACACTTCAGAGATACTTCTTGCTACTATGCTATTGATGAGCTTGATGATAGTCATGACATCACGGAGGCTTATTAAGATAAAACAAGGTAACTGCTGCAGCATACGAAAATGATCAGTGACTAGACATCATTCTTGAGTATACTTTCTCATAACCATCTACAAACGACTTTTCTGAGAATTTCTTGAGAGGGGTCTTCATGTATTTCTTCTCCTTGACCAGCTTCAATGCTTCCGCGATAGCATTAGGATTCTTAGGAGGAACAAGCAAGAATTTTCCTGAGGCCACTTCAGGTATGGATGTGGTGTTTGTGGCGACCACTGGCTTTCCGAGAGAACAGGATTCTGCCACACAGAACCCGAAACCTTCAGTTATAGAAGGTATGACAATACAATCCGCAGCCATCAGATATTCAGGCAGCCTATTGTACGGCAATGATTTGTGCAGGATCGCTTCCCCATCGGCATTCTCTTCAAGCAGCTTTTTCATCCACTTGTATCTCTCCTTTGGCTCGCTTGCCATTATGTATAATGCTCTTGAACGAGGTATCAGAGACCGTATCCTTGGCATGGCCTTTATGAGGAATTCGACGCCTTTGCTCACTCCAGGGCGTCCATAGAAGGCATAGAGGAACTCGTTGTCCTTCACGCCCAGCTTCTTACGTATCCTCTTTCTTGCTCCTGGGTATGCTCGTCTGTTGAAGACATCGTGGCTTACTGAGTTATGCACAACATTGATCTTCTTCCTTACACCTGCCGCCTTGAGATTCTTTCTTGTAGAATGTGATACAGCAACGATACTGTCGAACGGAAGGCTTATGATGATCCTCTCCATTAGCCTATGGAAAAGAGCAGAGATCTTTGAGAGACCCATCAGCCTACCCCAATCCTTGCCGATGACCTCGTGCACAGTGATCACTGAAGGCTTCCTTCTGATGAGAGATGCTAACCAGGCAGGTGGAGCAGCGTTATAGGTGGTTGTATGTATTATGTCGAAATATTTTGCGATCTTCAGGATGTATGGCATTGAAAAGAAAGTGAAGAAATATCTAGAAGCAAATCTCGGGACATTGATCCTGTGCAGATGCACACCGTTCACCGTCTCTTCCTGATCAGTGTCTACCAGCCTTGATGTTACGACATGTACCTCATGACCACGCGAGACAAGCGCCTCGCACAACGTCCTGAAAAGCACTTCTACACCGCCGACGTGCGGATGATAATATTCAAGGACAAAGAGTATTCTCATTTTCTCCTCTTCCTGTAAGCCTTATCCATAGCGACCTTCCTGACGACCACATCAATCTTGGACTCGAGCTCTTTATTCCTAACATATAGCTTGAACAGGACGACAGAGAAGACCATTATTGTGGCAGAGACAAGGAAATCTGCAGTCCTCTGGATGGCAAGAAGATCCATGATACCATACACAAGATTAGGGAAAGCAGAGACAAAGATGAAAATACCCCAGACAAACATCCAGAATAGGAAGGCTTTGGAGCCATAATTACCTCTCTTGTAGTACAAGAACGTCATGTAGACCATTATCAGACCGAATAATATGGCGAGTAGCTGTATTCCTGGTAACATGGGACAAGCAAAGGACACTTTTCTTAAAAAGATTATGGAACAGGAGTATAGTCCAATCCTTCAATCCAATCTTCTGATCCACCTGCAATTCAATCTTTCCTGTGATGGACTATCCGGTCCTTCATCCGTGCAAGACGTTCTTTCCCAGGTATCTTTCTCTTTTTTCTCTTCTCTTCAAAACTCTTGTATCTGTGCTTGATTATCAGGCTTGAGCTCAGTGCGTAATACACGATGCCTAGAGAGAAATTCTTGGCTGTCGATAGCAGCATGGCGTTAGATGCGATCGCCGGGGGAACACCAAGAAATGCACTGTACATCAATGCTCCAGCACCCTCCTTGACACCAATTCCAGAGAATGTTATAGGTATTGTGGATATCAGTACAACCGCAGAGAATATCAGCGATATGGCGAATATGTTCAGGTCATGACCCATCGATAAGAATATGATGTATATCGCGATGTACGACATTCCCCATTTAAGTGACTTGAGGAACACTGCTGCTGCAAGATACAACCTATATTCTGTGAAATACTGTCTTATGGTCTTCGAGAACCCTTCAATGTCATCGGACCTCTTTTTGAGCACCTTCTCCCTGAAGAAGAGCTCAAGCCTTTCTGAACCGAACGCTTTATATGACAATGAGAGCAGTGCTACAGATACCAGAAGCACTAGAATGAATTCCCTGAAACCCAAATAATATAATATCCCTACAGAGCCCATAACTGCAAGGAAGATGAAAGCTGCAATCTTGTCGAGGATTGCGATAGCAAGACCTTTGCCTACAGGAATCCCTTTCTCCCTGAACGGAATCACAATAGCAAGCTCAGATATGCGCCCTGGAGAAAGGAAGCCCATAGCGTATGCCACGCTGGCAGATCTTACAAGATAGATGTAGCTGATATGATGGTTCTGTGGGATAAGAAGCACCTTATAGATAAGACCCCCAAATAACTGGACGAGTGGTTCGACCAGGAAGCTCAACAGGAAAATAGGTACAACCACGCTCTGCATGGCTGATAAGAATTCACCTAGACCTATGGCATTCAGGAGGAGGCCGAACAAAAGCAGGCCAAAAAGCAGCTTCAATGAATTGACTATCGACCTTCTCATCAATGTGATTAGCACCTATGCACTTAAAAATATTTTGAACAGTTCTCAACCAACACCTTACAAAATATTTTTAAATCAATATCTGTTACTGGGAGCTATGGAAGCGAGAAAACCGAAAGGCAATGCCAATATACTGAACAAGAAAAACAGGATCCTTATCACTAGCGCCCTTCCTTATGTTAATAATGTGCCACACCTTGGCAACATAATCGGTTGTGTCCTCTCAGCAGATGTTTTCGCTAGATTCTGCAAATCTCACGGGAACGACACCTTATATGTATGCGGTACCGATGAGCATGGTACCACGACAGAGCAGAAGGCCATAGAGGATGGTGTGACGCCTCAAGAGGTCTGCGAGAAATTTTTCAAGATACATAAGGACATTTATGAGTGGTTTGGCTGCAGTTTCGACCACTTCGGAAGGACTTCTTCAAAGACCAATCATGAGGTGGCTCAGGACATATTCCTAAAGCTTGACAAGAATGGCTACATCAAGGAAGAGGATACTATCCAGATGTATGATCCGAAAGCAGAGCGCTATCTCCCTGACAGGTTCGTGGAAGGCACATGCCCTAGGTGCGGGTATACGTTCGCGAGAGGCGACCAGTGTGATGATTGCGGAGAGATGCTCAACCCAGAGGATCTCATCGATGCGAAGTCCACCATAACCGGCGAGAAACCAGAGGTCAGGAATGAGACCCATATATTCATGGACCTGCCTAAGATAAAGGATCAGCTCAAATCCTGGATTGACAGGACCGCAAGAGACGCCAATTGGTCCCAGAACGCCATAACGATGACCGAGGGCTGGCTCAAGACAGGAGTCAAGCCAAGATGCATATCCAGGAACCTGAAGTGGGGAGTGCCAATCCCTAAAGAGGGTTACGAGGACAAGGTATTCTATTCATGGTTCGATGCACCCATAGGTTATATCGGCATCACAAAAGAGGCAGACAAGGATTGGGAGAGATGGTGGAAAGACCCAGAGAATACTGAACTATATCAGTTCATGGGCAAGGACAACATCCCATTCCATACAATAATGTTCCCAAGCTTCCTCATCGGATCTGGAGATGACTGGACGCTGCTGCACCAGATATCCTCTACAGAATATCTCAATTATGAAGATGGTGCTTTCTCGAAGTCCAGAGGAATAGGTGTCTTCGGTAATGACGCCATAGATTCAGGTATAGAGAGCGATGTATGGAGATATTACCTGCTCGTCAACAGGCCTGAGACTGCTGATACGCTGTTCACATGGAAGGATTTCCAGGACAAGAACAACAACGAGCTCCTTGCGAACCTAGGCAACTTCGTGAACAGGACGCTCACATTCATCAAGAACAACCATGATGCAAAGATACCAAAAGCCAACCTTGATGAGAATGACAATGCATTCCTTGACAGGATCGATGATAGGATAGACACGATAACTCGTATGCTCAGTGAGATATCATTGAAAGATGCTCTGAAGGAGATAATGCTCCTCTCGAAGTCAGGGAACCAATACTTCCAGGAGAACAGACCATGGGAACACATCAAGAGTGAGGACAGGTCAAGAGCAGAATCTACTATGTTCGTATGCGCTAACCTGGTAAGGAAGCTGGCGATACTGATCGAGCCATTCATGCCTAACAAGAGTGATACGATTTTCAAGATGCTCAATCTTGATAGACAATCATGGGAACAGCTGAAGAGAGAAGATGACATCTCTGAACACGAGATCAGCAAACCTGAGGTACTATTCAGGAGATTCGA
>CAZJJJ010000045.1:0-6579 GCA_964546295.1 uncultured Methanosarcinales archaeon | reverse complement strand
AGCTCTGTGAACTTCTGCCTTTCCTGGTCCGTGAATCCTGCATTCCCTGGCTTTGTCTTTGTAGTCTTGTTGCTGTCTGGTCTTGCTATATCTATCTCCTTATGGGCCACATTCAGGTCTCCGCAGAGTATGACTGGTTTCTTCTTCTCAAGCTCTTTCAGGTACTTCTTGAAGTCATCTTCCCATCCTATCCGGAACTCAAGCCGTGTCAGGCCTCTCTGTGAGTTGGGAGTGTATACGTTGACAAGGAAGAATCCCGGGTATTCTGCAGTGATGACCCTGCCTTCTGTGTCTTTATCATCCATACCATGCGTGACATTGACTGGTTCTTCCTTGCTGAGAAGCGCTGTCCCTGCATAACCCTTCTTCTGCGCATGATTCCAGAAGACCATGTAGCCTTTCATATCAATACCTGGATCCTCATTCGTCTTAATCTCTTGTAGGCATAAGATATCGGGTTGTTCTTTTGCAAGGAACTCTGAGAAACCTTTTTTCTCAGCCGCTCTAATCCCATTCACATTCCACGAAATCATCCTTCTCATTGCCATATTCGAGCTTGGCCTAGGACTTCATTAAATATCTTTTGTATAATATTTTTAACTAAAACACCACAAAAACGAAATATTTATATAATAAATCATACTGATATACTAAAAAGTATACTAATGTATGTGATTCTCGTCGGAGGATGCTTCATACATTACAACCACACAAAAAAACACACACGAGGGTGATCCCAAATGTTTAAGAGGATGAACAAGAAGGCCGAGATGGCGATCGGGACCTTGATAATATTTATTGCCATGGTCTTGGTTGCTGCTATTGCTGCTGGTGTCGTCTTACAGACTGCCACCGCGCTGCAGAACAAGGCTTTGCTTACAGGAGAAAGGACAAGGGCCCAGATAGGTACAGGTATCGAACCTTTGCTTGTCTATGGCGAAGATGGATCCAACAGGTTGCTTGAGGCATTCTACATCAAGCTTAAGCTTGCACCAGGATCTGATCCATTGAATTTCGATGATATGCTGCTTGCTGTTGACACGAACAGGGCATCACAGGCAAGCATACATGGGGAACAGATCATGAACCTCAACAACTCACAGGTTGAGCAGAGCATAGATGGTTTCGACAACTGGATAGAACTTGACAGTAGGAAGGTGGACTTCAATTCCAATGAGCGTGCAGATTATGTGAGATTGCATAACTCCACCCACCTGATGTTCAGGATCTCTAATGCAACAGAAAGTTTCCAGGACGACGATTACTTCAATCTGTTTGCAGAGATAGAGTTCAAGAACGAAGGTGAGACTCTCGCAGATGCTGAGCCAACAGACCCCGTGGAGATAAGGACGTTCTCCGGAAGGATCGTCGATGACTCGGGAAACCAGTATGGTACATACCATATCACTGGAGCTTCCACATCACCTGAACACTTCTCTGAGCGTGTGTTCATGGTAGTTGGTGATGGAACATCCATTGAGCAAGGTGCTTTCGCTGTTGACTACCTGTCCAGAGGTAATACATTCATGGATGGATATCTGCAGGCTGGCGATGTTGTCAAGATAGGTCTGGTAGCACCTCACGTGCTTGGAGAGGATGAGAGGATTGACATCAGGTTCGTCCCAAAGACCGGAACGCCAAGGACCCTTAACATAATGGTCCCTGATCTTGTCAATGCACAGAGAGTATACATGTTCAGGTAAGCTCTCTTTTTTTCTTTTTATTTTATTTATTTTCATTTCGGATTTTGTCTAAAGGATACTACAGACGTGATTATGCAGATATGATAGTCCGGACACGAAGGGGTGGTCAGATGGAGATGTGTAATGAGATTGCTGGAAGCTACAAGATGCCTTCATCAAAAAGCATTGCTGCAACCATGCGTATGCTGAGTACAAAAGAACAGGATACCCAGACCTCAAAGAGGATAAGCAGTTTCCTCCAGAAGGCTTCAACCCGTAACAACGCTGTGACAATGGCATTGAGGAATGTCTACAAGGTGCAGGAGATGCATACGAAGGCCAATATCGTCCGTGAGCGTAAACTCAGGCGCGCTAACCGTATGACAATCATACATCCTTCTAAAATAGCCGACGGGAATTACAACTCTTAGGAGTTGAGTAGGGCATCGCTTCTGCGGTGCCCTCTTTCTTTTCGGGTTTTTCTTCGTATTAAGGGAAACTTATTTAAAAAATCCATCCTTCTTGTGCGATATGGACAGGCACACTGTGAATGAGGAGGTCTATGGCAGTAATATCCAAGATATGGAGGGTTCCGAGCCTTCTACGGCGGAAAAGACTGCGGATAACAAGGATGATGGTCCTTCTCAGGATATGCGAAAACGTATCGAAGAATCGCTGAGCAAGGTACGACCCTTCCTTAATATGGAAGGAGGAGACGTGGAATTTGTCGATTATGACCACGATGAGAAGAAGGTCAAGGTTCGTCTCCAAGGTGCTTGCAGCCATTGCGCAATATCTTCTGTGACGCTCAAGATGGGTATTGAGCAGACATTGATGGAGGACATACCTGAGATAAAGGGTGTCATCCAGGTTGAATGATGATGATCTCTTGGCTTTCTTCTACCTCGCTTTTGGAAATGTTTTAATAATCCTGGTGGTTACGAGCAAAAACTATTTAAGGACAGATTACAATAAGTATTATAGGTTCGTTTTCCGTGAGTGAGGTACATGAATAAGCAAAGCGTCTTAGATGATTTGACTGATGACTATAAGAGAGAGTTCGGATGTGGCGATCAGAGAGATTCTGTATCTGAAGGTGTTGAAAAGCTCTTCTATAGGTTGGGACGAGAGGACCCGCAATACGATGGATCCGGCTATAGGCTCGTCTTACGGAATGATCTCTGTTCTTTCCCTGAACTCGACTACCTCCGAGAAGGAGGGATTGTGGGGAAAGACAACCATCTAATAGTAGATCCTAACCCCATCTTCACCAGTATCAGAAAGAGGAGGGAAGAGAAAGGACTCTCTCCTATCCCTTGTGATAGGCACTATGAGATGAATCGGGTCATAGAGTTCCTTACTAATACCATACCTAAAGCCCCATTCTTCCATCGGCTCACAGAGATTAATCCTGACTTGAGCGGCTCTTCTCGTGGTTTCTTCTTCGATGATCCCACATATTCCAGATTTAACGTATCGGATTACGCGGAGCTTGTCGAGAGGGAGATTGAGAGTCTTTCAGATGATATGTTTATAGAGGCTGCATTCCGGAATCCAATGTACAGGTATAATGTCGATCTCGATGAGGATGTGACAAAAGACATAGTGAAAGAGACATTGCTGACTTATTTCTCAAGATTCGAGTTGAATTCTGAGATAAATGCCATAGTGCATGAATACTCCCCAAGGATGGCTAGGAAACTCTATTCTAAGGAGATAGGTGACACAGATGACCTGGAACGTGTTGTCTCTCAGCTTTTTGTGGCGCACGACTGGTTGTCTGACAAGAGGGAAGAATGGCTTAAGAATCCTGAAAGATACGCGAATATACTAGGTTCTGAACTCAATACTGCAGATCATCTCCAAGGAGGCGATCAGATGCTGCTGCTCGAGATTGTCCCTGGAAACATAGACTCAAGCAAAAAGCTCGAAGATTATCCTTTTGGGCAGGACATCCGGATGATCCATGAGACCGAGTACCAAAGAGAAGGTAATTTTGTACAGGCTATGAACCTAGGTGATCAGATGAAGTATCTTGCAGAAATGAAAGATATGGAAGAATTGAGGGAGATTGCCAGCCGCGCACGAGGATTCCTCAACGATTATCTCAGAAAACTCCCCATCATAGCAGTAAGATACGATGTCTCGCACAAGGGTCAAAGTCTTTTCGATTGATTTACTATTACGTATGATCTCTGTTATTCCTAAGAAGATCCTTGAGCTCTTTCTCAAACTCTTTGACGTCGGCAAAATCCCTATATACTGACGCAAACCTGATGTATGCGACCTTGTCCATCTTCTTAAGCTTCTGCATAAGCAGCTCCCCTATGTCTGAAGACATGATCTCATTCTGACCTCTGGAGACAAGCTCTGATTTTATCTCATCAGTCATCTTTTCGATCGCCTCTCGAGCTATGGGTCTCTTTTCGCACGCTTTTGCTATGCCGAAGAGTATCTTATTCCTATCAAACATCTCCCTGCTCCCATCCTTCTTTACTATGCTCATCTCTATCTGTTCTACAGTTTCGTATGTCGTGAATCTCTTTCCACAGCTCAGGCATTCTCTCCGTCTTCTTGTTATCTCTTGGTTCATGCCTGATTCCCGTTTGTCGATGACTTTCGACTCTTCGTGTGAGCAGTAGGGGCATCTCATATACCTGATGAAGTATTATCGACTTTAAATATTTTTGTTGTCTGTTTTTTGCAACAAAACTCTTTTATAGTGGTTGACTATCGCTCATGGCATGCGATCACGTCTACTTTCAAGGAACGGAAGACTGAATGCCTGGCTCGTCCTTATGTTGATTCTTCTTGTCTCTTTGCCAGCACCTGTATCATCATTCAGGCTTTCAGAGATATTCAACGCAGGCACTCCACTATCTGGTACGAAGGAGATTAAGCTTCTCGCTGTGCAGGAGTCCCCTGTAGGCCTCTCAGGAAGCATAGCAAATGTCAATCTGGAAATCAGGAGGGGTACTGGAAGGGTCTTCCTAGACACTTTCCCACTCAGCCAGATCGATACACAGATGTCTACTAGATTCGCGAAGGAGATAGCCTGCAAGTATATCCAAGGCGAGTGCTCAGATTATGATTTCATCTACACCATAAGATCCAACAGTGCGATAATCGGAGGTCCTAGCGCAGGAGCTGCCCTCTCAGTCATAGCGATCGCTTCACTCGAGGGTCTTCCTATCAGGGACGACGTGGCTATGACAGGAACAATAAACTCAGGTGGAATAATTGGTCCGGTCTCGGGCGTAAGGTACAAGATAGATGCTGCCGCAGAAGCAGGTCTCTCCAAAGTCCTGATACCTGAAGGCTCGATGATACAGGATGATGAACGCGGCATGAATTATGGGGCTGAGGAATACGGAGAGGCTATAGGGATAGAGGTCATCGAGGTCTCCGATCTAAATGATGCGATATATTATTTCACTGGCAGAGAGGTAGTTGAGACTGACAGGGACATAGAGATACCATCGATGTATTCCGATACGATGAGATCAGTGGCTGAAGGGCTTTGCGACCGTAATGATGAACTTAGAGGTACTGTGGATGAAATCATCGATAATCTAGATGAGGTTGAGGAATACTCTGAGCTACTAGATGACCTCAGGAATGCAGCGATCTCTGAGCGTGAAAGGGCCGAATCTGCCATGTATACAGATAGCTTTTATGCTTCTGCCAGTCATTGTTATGGGTCTAATATCAATTACGAGAACATGCGGATGCTATTGCAGGGAGAAGTCGGTGAGGACCTGGTTTCACAAATCCAGGACCTGGCACAAGAGATACACTCATTTGAGGATGAGATTGACTCCTTGGACTTTGAGACTCTTAGTGACTTCGAGGTATACATGATTATGAAAGAGAGGATTGCAGACGCGAAAATCTTTGTGGAAGGCGCTAGGGATGGGTTTATTGCAGAGGATTTGATTGGAACGTATAGGTCTCTTGCCCAGGCATCCGAAAGATTATTTACTTCAAGAGTATGGAAAGATTTTCTAGGAATGGGAGACCTCCGTTTTGAGATAGACGATAATGCGCTTGCAATGTCGTGTACTCAGAAGCTTTCTGAAACACAGGAGAGATTGCGCTACATACAGGCGATAGCGCCTATGCAAGATTTCAGTGATATCAATGCCAATCTCGAATCTGCTTATATGGATCGGGAGAATGAGGAGTATGCGCTATGCATCTCACGTGCGAGTCGGGCGAAAGCCAGTGCCAATGTGTTCATGAATATGGTTAGCGTACGGCCTGATGATCTTGAGATACTGGTAGAGAACAAGATCGCAGCTGCAAGGAATGTGATTGTTGGAGAGCAGGAGAAAGGGAATTTTCCTATCATGGGATACAGCTATTACGAGTATGCTGATTCGCTTAAGGATACAGATCTTCAGTCCGCGATGATATACTCTGAATATGCACTGGAGCTGAGCTGGCTTGATATATATTTTGAAGAACATAACTCATCCACTTTCAGGTTGCCGATAGATTTGCGATATCCTATGATCCTTGCGATTGGGTTCCTTCTTGGCGGTATCGTCATGATATCTCTCATCCCCAGGCAATCAAAGAGCATCAGTTCTAGGCGTATCAGAAAAAGATTGAAAAGGCGCGGTATACGGCACAGATGATGTCACTACGGCCCAATGCTCATTTTCCAAAAATCTTATAAATTGATTCTAATTATCTTTTCTCATCAGAATCACCTCTTTTTCCCGGGAGGATCCAGGCTCGCGCTTGGGTCCTTCAGGGTTTTTCTCGCAAGATAGGAATCATAGGTTGAATTCTCTTATGAAGCCTTTCAAGTGTCTGTATCTCTCAAGAAAAGAAAAGCCCTTGTCACACAGGGTGATGTATTTGCGCCCGTTCTTGTCTTCCAATTCTTTCA
>CAZJJJ010000044.1:0-6602 GCA_964546295.1 uncultured Methanosarcinales archaeon | reverse complement strand
ATACCTCAAAGCGAGGAAGAAGCGCCACGGAAACCACAACTGATCAGAACCAGTTACTTTTCTTCTTCTCCTTGTTTTTGTTTACAGGGGGCTTGGGCCTCCCATACCGTACCATCAGCTTGTACTCTTCTACAACCCTGCCAGATATCGCGCTATCGAACTGTTGCCTGTCAGCATTCGGCTGGAGGTTTATGCTCTCTACGCTCAATGCGAAGAGATGGAATACGAACCTATGTACACCGGCATCTGCAGGAAGGTCAGGGCCATAGTAACCCCTCTCACCAGAGCTTGTCATCCCCTCTTGACCCTTTACCTCTCTGGAATCTGCAGGGATATTCCATACCATCCAGTGTATCCAGCTTCCCGCCTTATCAAGGTCGTAGAAGAGCAGCGCGAGACTCTTGACAGACGGTGGCACGTCCTCTATCCTCAATGTAGGCTTCCTGTTGCCTCCTTTCGCAGTGAACTCTACGGGCAGCGTAGCACCATTGCTGATGGAAGTGCTCTCAAGTCTCATCTAGACTAATATGATATGAGATGTAATAAGTTTTACGCAACTTATCGTATCTTTTTTAAAAAGACAGCTTCAGTAGCGTTCATCCATCATCCGGATATCTCCTTTTTCTATGACTATGAACTGACCAATCCCATGGTTTACGAAACCTGTATTGACATAATTCTTCTCTAGATTGATCTCCTGTACATGACTGTGACCACATATCAAGATCTCGTCTTTTCCGAGCTCTCCTGCATTATCTCTCATCCTCTCATTCAGGAATCTGAATCGCTTATAGACTCTTCCTCTGGTCAATAGGACAAGCAAGCGCTCAAGTCTCAATGACACTATGAACCAGCGCATATGCTCAGGGAAGAATAGTGCAAACCTCCACACAGACCTAGCAAGCAGATTCTTTTGTTTTGATATTATTTCTTTGGAGGTACTCCCACGCAATAGGGTATGACCATGTGTCACGAGGAATTTTCTCTCACCTGATCTGAACCTATATTCTTTGCATGACCTCTTGCAGAATTTTCTTGGATCTTCTGACCATTTTCCGATCATATCATGATTCCCATGTATGTATATAGTGTCTTTGCTCTTAAGCAAAGGGAACAGTTGCCTCCACCCAGAACGCATGAACTTATGATTATCTACGCAATCATCCCAGAAATCGCCATTGATAATCACCTTGTCTGCTCTGCTGATGATTCTCCTGAGAAACCTGTAGCGGCGTCTCTCGAACCTACCGGTCAGATGGGTGTCTGAGAATATCAGGGTTTTCATCTTAAGGATATATTGACCACCGTATAAAAAGATATCTCTGAGCAAGAAAGATCTCAAAGATGATGTTGTGTTGTACACAAGATTTAAAAATCATAGGAGAAGTGCCATACCGGGTGATATTTAATGAGTGAACTATCTGAAGAGAGCAGAAAAAGATTAGCCGATGCACTTGAGAAGGTACTTGCAGATGCATATAGCTTATTTCTCAAGACACAGAATTACCACTGGAACATCGTAGGTCCTGAATTCAATGACCTCCATGACATGTTCCAGAAGCAGTATGAAGCCCTTTTTGAGGAGATTGACGAGCTTGCTGAAAGGATCAGGCAGCTGGGATTCAAGGTCGAGGGCACATTCGACAGGTTCAAGTCCGTCACATCCATAAAGGATGCAGACAAGGATAAGAAAGCCATGGAGATGGTCAAGGACCTTAAGGAGTCTCATGAGGAGATGTTGCCTACTATGCGCGAGGTTGCAGCTATAGCAGTTGAGGTCAAAGATTACGGAACAGTCGACTTCATGGGTGATACGCTCCAAGACCATGAGAAGACATTGTGGATGCTCAAGGCTCTTCTAGAGTGAGCATCATTTTATTTCATTTCTTTTTTTTATCTTTTCTACAACATCAAAACTTATTAATCACATTCCCATCGCACTCTTAACATGCGAATAGAAAATGAACCGAAGCTTGATTTCTCAGATGTTCTCATAAGGCCTAAGCGTAGCACTCTGGCATCAAGAAAAGAGGTGTCTTTGGAACGGACGTACAAATTCCTGCATTCTTCTTCTACATGGACGGGAATTCCCATAATGACGTCCAATATGGATGCTACTGGAACCTTCACCATGGCCAAGGCACTCTCTAAGCACAAGATCGTCACCATACTCCATAAGTTCTATGGAATAGAAGAGCTTGAATCATTCTTTACAGATTTTGATGAGCCAGATTATGTCGGATATTCCATGGGCATACGTCCGGAAGACCTTGAGAAGTTCGATGAGCTCTTGCAACGCGGACTCCAAAAGAGATTCAAGTTCATTGTGCTTGATGTGCCCAATGCTTATCTGGAGAGTTTCCTCGTTAATGTGAAGAGAATCAGAGACCGTTGTCCAGAGCATATAATTGTCGCAGGCAATGTCGTGACTAATGAGATGACAGAGGAGATACTGCTTAAAGGTGCTGACATAGTCAAGGTAGGTATAGGAAGCGGTGCTGCCTGTACAACAAGGAGACAGACAGGTGTTGGATATCCTCAGCTGAGTGCCGTGATCGAGTGTGCGGACGCAGCGCATGGAATAACAAGCAATGCGAACGGATATGGTCTCATCGTCTCGGATGGAGGTATTGAACATATCTCTGATGTGGCAAAAGCATTCTGTGGTGGTGCAGATTTCGTCATGATGGGATCCATGTTTGCCGGCTTCAAGGAATCGGGCGGCGAGATGATTGAAAGGGATGGGAAATTGTATAAGGAGTATTATGGCATGAGTTCGTCAAAAGCTATGAATCAACATTATGGAGAAGTAGCTGGCCATAGAGCTTCCGAGGGAAGAGAACTTCTTCTGCCTTACAAGGGAAATGTGGAAGATTTTCTACAAGAGCTCTCCGGGTCTTTGCGCAGCACTGGGACTTACATAGGTGCAAGGAAACTGAAGGAGTTCTCGCGACGAGCCACATTCATCAAGGTCGGTAAACAGCTGAACACATCTATAGCAAAGTATGATGTCTCTGACTGATTGTTATTATCTTACTTTCTCTCCAAGCCGATGCGCTTTCCTGATCCACCGCGCTATCTTCTTCTCATCAGCGAGCTTCACGGAACCGAAATAATTTCTGGTTGTAGTGACGCCCATGAACCTGAGCGTGTCTTTCATCAGCCGATATCCTGGCTCTTTGACGATGAACCTGTAGTAGAGAGGAGGAGAATCCATAGTGATGAGAAGATGTGATGTCTTACCTGAGAATAGTTTCTCGGGAAGGAGCGACTTCTTGTCTTTGAACTTGTAGCCGAACCCTGGTATGAATATCCTGTCCAGAAAACCTTTCATCAGTGCTGGCATAGAGGCCCACCAAGTAGGGAACACGAATACGATGTGATCTGCCCACTTGATGTCTTTACGCGCAGATTCTAGGTCTTTAGGCTTTACTATCTCTTCAGATGGCTCTATTTCTTTATACCTTTTCTTAAGGATAGGATCGAAAGTTATATCACCTAAATTGATCCGTCTGGTCTTGTTCTTGCTTGCCTTTGCACCCATCTCATAAGAGTCTGCTAGCGATCCACACAAGCTATCTTTTGTAGGATGTCCCAGAATGACTAGAATATTTTTGACCATATCCAATTCTCAATAAAGAACATTTTAAAATCTTCCGGTATGATTGGGCTGTGGCATGATTACCTGGAAAAACAGCATCAGGTCAAAATTCCTTTGTTCTTTTTTAAAAGAGTGCGTTGCTAGGGGTTGCTCCATCCGGGACAGCAGCACCTTACTTATAAATAATGGAGAATTTTGAAGCTGTTTTCCAGGAAAAAAGGAATCGTGCCACAGCCCAGGTATGATTTATGATGAAAATAGATGTATGCGCAATCACTAGTTTTATATATCAAGTCTTCAGGAGAATATACATGGCTTATCTCATACTTGTAAGACATGGTCAGTCTTTGTGGAACCTGGCCAACAAGTTCACCGGATGGGTTGATGTCCCACTATCTGAGAAAGGTCTTGCAGAAGCAAGAAGTGCTGCAAACCGACTGAAAGATATAGATATTGATGTTGCTTTCACCTCAACTCTAATAAGAGCCCAGCAGACCCTATTTACCATACTTGCGAAGCAGGAGAAGACAGGTGTATTCTTGCATTCGCAGAAGAAAGAGAAAGAATGGTCTCTCCACCCAAGAGAATTTGATAAGACTGAGATTCCTATATATTCTAGCAATAAGATCAATGAAAGATATTATGGTGATTTACAAGGAAAGAATAAGGATTCCGCACGGAAAAAATTTGGTGAGAATAAAGTTCACATCTGGAGAAGAAGTTATGACATCCCACCTCCCAATGGGGAAAGCCTAAAAGATACTTGCAAAAGAGCAATACCTTATTTTGAAAAAGAGATATTGCCGTATGTGAAGAAGAAAAAGAATGTGATAATTGCAGCGCACGGCAATAGTCTGAGAGGTATCATAAAACATATTGAGAACATCTCGGATGAGGAAATCCCCAAACTGGAATTACCTACCGGAAAACCCATCATATACGATTACAAAAATGGCAAGCTCACTCGGATAGGAAAACTTGCATAACTCAATCTAGAAGCTCACTTTCAAGACTCTCTGATAACTCTTTAATCATCTTGACCTCTTGGTTGTGCAATTTCTTAGCCATATATTTGGATATCTTCAGATTGAAGAGATCTGGATCCTCTGCTCTCGACTCGACATCTCGCATGAAACTGATTCCATCAAGGATGCTCCGCTTGAATTGTCCACTATATGTGAATGTCCTTGTGATGGCTACGAGCCCGCTGTCTGCAAGTATGTCTGCATCCTGTAAAATCTCCAGCTCTATAGTCCTGTTGCTCATCTTGTCTCTTCGTCTGTCATGATTCTCTACGAGATAGGCGACCTCATCGATGAATTCCTTGGAATGGCCCTGGCTCCTCAGGTATCTTCTTGAGACGGGGACTCCTCTCTTCGCATGAGTCTTCCACTCAGTCCTCTCGAAACCGCCATCAGCTTTCACAAGCTTATCGAAATCCATCTCTGTCTTCCCGATGTCGTGGAGCAATGCTGCCGTAAGAACTATCTCCTTCTTGACATCGGAGCTAACCTTTCCGATGAGCTCCTTGCACATCTCATAGACTCTGAGTGTATAGAACGTCTCGTCATAGACACCATAATGGAAATAAGGTGATTTGCTGTATTTCTTTGAGACATACTCGTATATCTTCTTGTAATCTGGATTCTTATCTTTCTTGTTCATATCTTGCTTTTTATCTATCCGGTTTATAAGGTTTTTTGCTCGCTCCAATGAGTCCAGAGAACTCCTCGTATATGGAAGCAGGTATCAGTCCGTTTATATCAAAGTAGGTATAACCTTCACAATGCATAGGATCCATCCTCAATCTGTTCGCTAAGCTGGACATCTCTTCAATGCTCTTGCTTCTTCCTCCATACTCTTTCTTCAGCATCCACCATGATGTGAGCATCGATTCCTTTCTTACCTTGTCTATACATCTTATATGTCCTATGTCCTTCTCTTCTTCTGCATATATCTCTGCGATGATCTTCTGTGCAGAGAATGCCTGCCCCTCTTTTATCCTCCTGAATCTTGCGTGGGCTGCTTTGAATGTATCATCATCCATTTCCTCGGCATAACCCAGGAATGCCTGATTGAGTAGTTGCTGTGTGTGATGTGTATATTCGTGTGCGAAGGCCTGTAAAGTTTCGTACCTATCTCCTCTCCGTAAGAAGATTTCATTCTTGCTTTTATTATAATGTGGTCTCTTATGACCTATCATTGAGGCAATAGATCCAACACCGATGATGCCTGAAGAGACCATCACTCCAGTAGCGATGGAAGGGTCTGCACTGGCAATGTTGTATGCTGCACCAAATCCCATTGCGGCAATCCCTAATCCTGTCCATGCAAGCGTCTCATCCATGGCAATCCTGAACTCATTTGCCTCCTTGAGCTCATAATCTACAGGTCTGACTGAGTCAACATCAATACGTTCAATACCAGTGATCTTGTCTAGTATCTTCTCTATGTCCTCAATCTCTTCACTGACATCTGAGATCGTCACATATCTTTTCCCTTGTTTTGGCTTTTTCTCCTCATTCTTATCGATGAGTTCTAGCCGTCGTTCTATGCCAATGACCTTATCTTCAATCCTTTCCATGTCATTCTTTTGCAGAAGTAGAGGTCTTCTGTCATAAAGGTACCTATCTCTGATGTGAAACATGATGGATAGTAGCGGATGACTATTTTTGAGCCTTTTGCTTTATGACCGAATGATTTTTAAAGAACTTGTTGTCTTCATTTCATGTTCTCGTCAAGGGGGCGTAGTATAATCTGGCAGAATGGCTGGCTCCAGTCTTGGAGCGATGAGCTGCGAATGCAGTGATGATTGATCCTTTGCCAGGGAGATACCAGCAGATCGGGGTTCAAATCCTCGCGTCCCCATTTTTTCATAAGGACTATGCTCGTATTTGAACATCCGCAAAAACTTCGTTTTTGGGACCATCGGTCGTTCCTCCCTCATGGAATCCTCGCGTCCCCATTTTTTCTCATCTTGTGGGCTTGAGCACAGTGAAAC
>CAZJJJ010000043.1:0-6688 GCA_964546295.1 uncultured Methanosarcinales archaeon | reverse complement strand
CCGGTGGGGGCATTATCTTATCTTGTACGACTCTCCCCGTCTCTCTAGCTCTTCTAACACATTATTGTACAGGTCTGAGAAGACATCCTCCACAGGACGATTTGCGTCTACGACATAATCATAGTTGTTCTTGTCAAGGTGATTGATGCCATAGAGGCTTTCATATCTCCCCTTCTCGATCTCCATACGCTCTTCTATGGATGCTCTGGCCGCCCCAAGAGTATCGAAATCCTCGCCTTTGCCTTCTTTACCCCTTCCGTAGGCCCTCTTTGCAGCCTCTTCAAGAGGCAGATCGAAGAAGATGTTATAGCTTTTCGCTCGAGGGACGAAATGGAAGGCTATCCTCGCATCTAGTATGAAATCGTCATACTTCTCTCCCCATTCCTTCTGCATGAGGTCGCACTCCTTCTCTTTCTCAGGATCGTTCTCTAGCTCTTTATAGAACCTATTGAGAGGCATATCTCCAGCCATCTCTTTGAAGATGTCGCCCATAGACTCGCGCTTCCATCCCAGTTTTTCAGCGAGCATCTTTGAAATAGTGCTCTTCCCTGAGCATGGGACTCCGCTCATGGTAATTATCATGGTACCGATGTTCCTTGCCCTCTTAAAAAGCTTTTGAATGCTAGCGTTCTTCTTCTTGTAGTTCTAAATTAATTTTATAAACTAAACAGGTATCCCTGCTCCGATATCTATGGAAAGAAGAGAGAATGATCAGCCAATCTATATCATGTCAGAGGACACAAGACGGGATACTGGAAGGAATGCACAATCTAACAATATAATGGCGGCAAAGATAGTCGGCGAGACTGTCCGGACCACTCTGGGTCCGAAAGGTATGGATAAGATGCTCGTTGATTCTTCAGGAGGGGTCATAGTGACTAATGATGGTGTTACCATCCTCGAAGAGATGAACATAGAGCATCCTGCTGCGAAGATGATTGTGGAGATTGCAAAGACTCAAGAGGACGAGGTCGGTGATGGTACTACAACAGCTGTAGTGCTTGCTGGAGAGCTATTGAAGAAGGCTGAAGAGCTGATTGACCAGAAGATACACCCTACCATCATTACGAAGGGTTATCGTCTGGCGTCTGAGAGATCCGAGAAGATACTGTCTTCGATAGCCCAGAAATGCGAACGTGGTGACAAGAGGATATTGCGTGGGATAGCATCTACTGCAATGACAGGAAAAGGTGCCGAGAACGCAAAAGACATCCTCAGTTCGCTCGTGGTGGATGCTGTGATCGCGATTTCTAATGAGGTTGATGGTGATATTGATGTGGATAAGGATGACCTCAAGATCGAGACCCGTGTAGGTGGCTCTATAGAGGACACAGAACTCATCAAGGGCATTGTCCTGGACAAGAAGCGTGTGAACGCCTCCATGCCATCCTCTGTGACAGATGCAAGGGTAGCTCTTGTCGATACCGCGTTGGAGATACGTGATACAGAGACTGAGGCAAAGATACAGATAACACAGCCCGAGCAGATGCAGGCATTCTTGAACATGGAGGAGGATATGCTGAAGAAGATGGTCCGGAAGATAAAGGATGCCGGTGCTGATGTGCTGATCTGCCAGAAAGGGATAGACGATGTGGCCCAGCATTTCCTGGCAAAAGAAGGCATTTTCGCTGTGAGACGCGTTGATAAGGCAGACATGTATAGGCTGGCAAAAGCCACCCGAGGGAAGATTGTGACAAGCCTTGATGATCTGGGGTCTGGAGTTTTGGGCAGAGCGGGCAGGATAGAAGAGAAGAGGATAGGAGACGAACCTATGATATTTGTCGGTGATTGTGAGGATGCCAAGGCAGTCACCATCCTTGTAAGAGGGAGCACTGAACATGTGGTTGAAGAAGTGAAGAGAGCGATAGAGGATGCAGTAGGCGATATCTCTTCAGCACTGAAACATGGGAAGATAGTTGGGGGTGCAGGAGCTCCTGAGATCGAACTCTCACGCCATCTCATGAAATTCTCTGACAGCCTATCAGGGAGAGAGCAGCTGTCTGTCAAGGCTTTCGCGGAAGCCATGGAGGTAATACCAAGGACACTAGCAGAGAACGCGGGCCTTGACCCAATAGATACCATGGTAGAGCTGAAGGCAGCGCATGACAGAGGAGAGATGTGGGCAGGCATAGACGCATTCACTGGGAAAATGCTTGATTCGCTGGAGAATTCGGTGGTAGAGCCCCTGAAGGTGAAGACGCAAGCTGTATCTTCTGCTTCTGAGGTCGCCATACTCATACTTAGGATCGATGATGTGATCGCAGCGGGTCCTCAAGAGCAGGGACAACGCCACAATGATATTGATGGATGATAGGAGATGTGTATTATGGATACTGGGGATGCTGACCGCAAAAAGGACATTGGTGTGGTAGGGCTTGCTGTGATGGGCGAGAATATAATAATGAACATGGAGAGCCGGGGCTATTCGGTATCTGTATATAACAGGACTGCTGAGAAAGTGACAAGGTTCACTGAAGGGAGGGCGAAAGACAGACGGATATACGGGTATACTTCTCCAAAGGATTTCGTGATGTCCCTTGCACCTCCTCGTAAGATACTTATGATGGTCAAGGCGGGTGATGCTGTAGACTCGACCATAGCTGTCTTGAAGGACTTCCTTGAGCCTGGTGATATACTGATTGATGGCGGCAATTCGAATTACATGGACACAGAGAGAAGGCTTGGAAACCTACAGCAAGAAGGCATACTATATATGGGCACAGGCATCTCTGGCGGTGAAGAAGGAGCATTGCACGGACCTTCGATAATGCCAGGAGGGCATGAAAAGGCCTGGAAAGCGGTCTCAGGAATACTCAAGGCGATAGCAGCAGAAGCAGAAGGGGACCCATGCTGTGAATACATAGGAGATGGAGGCGCAGGCCATTTTGTGAAGATGGTGCATAATGGTATAGAGTATGGCGATATGCAGCTCATCGCTGAAATATATCATATCCTTAAGGCATCAGGAAAAGACAATGAGAGCATATCAGAGATATTCTCATCATGGAACAGAGGAAAACTCGATAGTTATCTGATCGACATTACTGCTCAGATCTTCACAAAGAGAGAAGATGACGAGTACGTCATTGATAAGATTCTAGATTCTGCAGGGCAGAAAGGCACGGGAAAATGGACGGCCATCGAATCGTTAGAACAAGGTGTGCCATTGCCGACCATAGCGGAATCTGTCTTTGCACGATTCATATCTTCCAGGGTAGATGAACGCAAATCTGCTTCAGGAATAATAGAAAGGTGTACAGAGAAGACTGAATTTCCAGATCTTGACACTCTTGAAGATGCACTATTCCTCTCGAAGGTGATATCTTATGCACAAGGATTTGATCTTATAATGAAAGCTTCGGATGAGTATGGATGGGGAATAAACCTCCATGATGTTGCGAAGATCTGGAGGGCTGGTTGTATCATCAGATCATCATTCCTCAACGATGTGATGGAAGCATTCAGCGGAGAGAGAGATATTCCAAATCTGTTGCTTGCCGATGGTTTTAAGGAGAAAGTGGTGGCTACACAGAAGAGTCTACGTAAGACTGTCGCATATGCTGCCCTTTCAGGAATACCCATACCTGCCATGTCATCCGCATTGGCCTATCTGGATTCCTATATGAGTGAAAGGCTTCCCGCTAATCTCATACAGGCTCAGCGTGACTTCTTCGGGGCACATACTTATGAGAGGATTGACAGGAAGAGAGGAGAGAAGTTCCATACCAATTGGACAGGGAAAGGTGGCGATACGAGCTCTGGCTCGTATGACGCATGATGCGAGAGTAATTTTCATAATAAGGTGATTTGATATGAAGAGATATAAGGTTTCAAGCCTAAAGGAAGGTGGCGTCTTTTTCAGGATGCTATTGGAGGGTGTGAGCGATAAGGAAAGGATAAACATAGGGCTTCCTGGAGGCAGGAGCATAGTACCTATCTTGGAAGAGCTTTCGGAAGTGGGCTCTAATCTGCTCTCTAAATGCAATTTCTACCTAGTTGATGAAAGAGCAGAGGGTGAAAAGAACGAGGACACGCTCCGTGATAACTTCTTTGCTCAGGCTATCAAAGAAGGGAAGATCGAAGAGAGCCAATTGAACTTTCCTGTTCTGGGAGAGGATGTGGAAGCTGGCATAGAAGAGTACGCTAGCAAGGTCCCTGAGCATTTTGATATCTTGGTCTTCGGTGTGGGTGAAGATGGGCATGTTGCTGCGATGTATCCTGGTTCAGAGCATCTTGATTCTGAACAATCCGTGGTCTTCATGGATGATTCTCCAAAGCCTCCCCCAAAAAGATACAGTATGACATTCAAGGCTTTCAATAAGGATGCTACGGTCGTGCTTCTGTTCTTTGGTGAGGCGAAGAGGAATGCATTCAAGAGCTTCATGGAGGATGACTATACCGAGTGTCCTGCTGCATATTTCCATGAGTTCGAAGAGCTTCATGTGATAACAGACATTGAGTGATCGTATCTATCTTGGTCCACAGGGTAAAAGCATACTTTTTTGAATATATGGCTGTATCCGTCATAATGTGAGATATATGCCAGGAAAGACATTATTCGTGCAATTCGGAGGGACAGGCGACCTAGCAAGGAAGAAGTTATATCCGGCATATTCTGAATTGGCTTCAAAAGGCTTCGATTTTCAAGTCATCGCGTTAGGGAGGCGGTATAAGGATACTTCAGATTTCTTCATGGGCATAGGCATCGGTTCTAGCCTGAAAGATAAGGTCCATTATCTCAGGTTCGATCTTGATTCCCCAGAGACCAAAGAGCTTAAGGCTTTGGTCGGTAAGCTTGCGGATACGGACACTACGGTCATATTATACCTGGCTGTGTTGCCTGAATATTATTCGAAGGTTGTCCCAATAATGGCTGAGCTTGGAGATTCCTTGCCTTCGGGGTCTACCATAAGGGTTGTGCTCGAGAAACCGTTCGGGTATGATTCGGCTACTGCAGGATCATACGATGAGCTGGTGAAATCCAGATTCTCTGAGGATGACATCTTCCGTGTCGACCACTACCTAGGAAAGGAGTTCATACAGAACATACTTGTCATGAGATTCACTAATGAGGTCATAAACGGAATATGGAACAAGGACTATATTGACCACATCCAGATGATCCTTGACGAGGAGCATGGCATCGAACAGCGCATGGATTACTATAACAAAGTAGGTGTTGTGCGGGATATGCTCCAGAACCACATACTACAGCTGGTCACTCATGTACTGATGGAGGAACCCGAAAGCTTCATCCGGGAAGATATATCGACCAAGAAGCTGAAGGTCCTTAAGTCTATAGGTTCTATCGATGATCATGTGATTGCGAGGTATAAGACCTGTCCGAGCTCTTCGAGAGGATGTGCTCCTACATATGTTGCACTGAAACTGCACGCATCAGAAGGTAAACTGGCTGATGTGCCAATATACATAAGGACAGGCAAGCGTCAGTCACACACTAGATCCCAGATATACATACAATTCAAGAATTTCATGACAAAGACCGAACAGCGTGAAGACATCCCGCCAAACTCTATGACCATCGATATCCAGCCAGAGATGAAGATTGACCTTAGGCTGAACGTCAAACGTCCGAATGAGAGCTGGTCTGTGCATCCCGTGAGATTCAATTTCAATCACATGGACACGTTCAAGATCAACACTCCTGAGGCTTACGAACAGATCCTTGAGAAGATAATACTGGGCGACAAGACCTTGTTCCCTTCAAGCGAGGAGATCATGGAATCATGGCGCATAGTCGAGCCATTGATATCTCTGGATGATGATAAGATTGGGTCGTATGAGGACGGCTCGATGCCGGATCAGGCGAAATCACTCATCGAGAAAGATGGAAGGAGATGGAACATCTAGGATGATTTTCTCTTTATGTCAAAGTCTATCAAGACTGGCAGATGATCGGACAGCTTCATATCTTTCAGTGCCCTGTATTCTTTCACCTTAATCTCTTCTGAGACGAGGATGAGGTCTAATGTCTTGCTTGGCTTGCTTGTCGGCTGGGTATGTATGACCTTCCTACCTGGCGGATATCTGAGGCCTGTCTTCCTCAGGAGGGACCGTATCTCTTTCAATCCACCGAATATGTTGAAATCACCCATCATGAGAAGCGGCTCGTCTATGCCATTCACTATATCTACAAGCTCCTTGAGCTGCTCTTTCCTTGCCTGCTTACCGAGGGGGAGATGGACCAGCAAGACCCTGAACTTTTCGGGTTTCTCTATGAGGCATTCTATGGCCACCCTTTTTGTTCCCCTGTTGAGATTGTGATATCTGACATCTGTGATCTTGTGCTTTGATATCACGGCATTGCCCTGTTTCCTTGTGATGGGCAGCACCTTCATGATCTTTGATATCCCCTTCCATGTATATTTGACCTTCTCTACCTGATCCTCGAGTTCCATGAATTCCTTGAAGAAGGCTGTCTTGTCCTCTTTCTTAGATCTTATAGATCCTGTATCTATCTCTGTGAACCCAATTATGTCCGGTTCGTGCCCCTTGAGCTCGTTTGCCATAACATAGTCAAGATATTTCGGTGGGATGAACAGATTCCAGAACTTCATGTATTCCCACCACGATCCTTTGTAGCCTGAGCAATATTGGATGTTGTAGAGTATGGCTCTTGTCATGCTTTAATACGCAACTATCTAATATAAATAATTTGAGATTCTGG
>CAZJJJ010000042.1:0-6709 GCA_964546295.1 uncultured Methanosarcinales archaeon | reverse complement strand
ATGCGGGGCACAGGACTCGAACCTGCGTAGGCACTAAGCCACCAGGGCCTAAACCTGGCCCGTTTGACCACTCCGGCAACCCCGCATGAATGTAAATGAACAAGGGCGTTGTGGAGCCACAAAATCTATGATCTTGGGTGCTCCGGCAACCCCGCAAATTTTTGCAAAAAATTTGATGAAAAGCGCTAGTGTGGTATATCAACCCTGTTGAATACCACTCCTCGGTTGACGGTCCGACAATCCTTTTGGCGTCTACCGGCAACCCCGCAATGAGCGCAAACATTTGAGATTACATTCTATTTAAAAATCTTTTCACAACGAATCACCCAAACTTTTTTAAATTGGCCCTATTTCTTGTGCTTATGCTTAATCTGAAGAAAGGTATGCCTGAGGAAGGAGATATAGTGATGTGTACCATCACGAAGATACACTATCACTCCGTATTCGCAAAGCTTGACGAGTTCCATCATAAACAGGGACTCATCCATATCTCAGAGGTATCACCGGGTAGGATCAGGAACATATCTGACTACGTCCAGGAAGGGAAGAAGGTCGTCTGTAAGGTCCTCAAGGTGAACCAGCAGAAAGGGCATATAGATCTTTCTCTCAGGCGTGTCTCGGGCATCCAGAAGAGGAACAAGGTAGAAGAGCTCAAGCAGGAACAGAAATCTGAGAAGATCATAGAATATGTCGCTTCCCAGAATGATATGAAGACCAAGGAGCTCAATGATATCATCGCTCCCCAGCTCCTCTCAAAGTATCCTTCTCTGCACACAGCATTCGAGGACGTATCATTCGGTGACACCACGCTTGAAGAATTAGGTGTCGACAGGAAGTGGGCGGAGCCGCTCACCGAGCTCATACAACAGCGTATCAAACCACCTGTGGTGAAGATATCTGGAGAGATACATTTCATCTCGTTTGACCCTGAGGGTGTCAGGATCACAAGCTCCATCCTTGATGAGGCAGACAAGATGTCTGAAGATGTTTCCATCAGATATACTGGAGGTGGGAGATACAGCATAGCCGCCACGAAGAACGATTACAAGGATGCAGAGACAGATCTCAAGAAAGTTCTTGATTTCATAGAATCAAAAGCCAAAGAGAATAAATGCGAATACAGCTATGAAAGAAAGGAGTCGAGGAAGATAAGGAGCTGATTCCGATGGCAGCTAGGATCCTCAAGACCAAGTCTGGCGAATATACCCTTTCTGATCCATGTCCCTGGACAGGAGAAAGAGCTTTTGAGTGTAAACCACCAAAATATTCTCCTGAAGACAAATACGCAGATTATCGTAGGAAATACAAAGAGATGCATGGTATGTCATCTAAGGATGCACATGGCGAAAAACAACAGTAACTTTTATAAATAGGCTGAAAACCCAAGAACAACAAGGTAATAAAAATGGCTAAGCTCAGGAAATTCGCTGCTTATAGGAGGAAAGAGAACAGGCCGTATACGAGGAAATCCAAGTATCGTGAGAAGTCTTACATAAGGGCCTCGCCTAACTGTAAGATTGTGAGATTTGATATGGGCTATTCCAAAGGCGACTATTCTTATGCGGTGCATCTTTCCGTCAATGAAGAGCTTCAGATAAGGCACAATGCTCTTGAGGCTTCTAGGCTTACAGCCAACAGATATCTTGAGAAGACTCTCGGTAAGAAAGGATTCCATCTCAAACTCCGGCCTTATCCGCATCATTTCTTGAGAGAGAACCCTCTCGCGTCTGGTGCAGGAGCTGACAGGATGAGTACTGGTATGAAGTCTGCTTTTGGTAAGATCGTAGGCATGGCAGCCCAGTTGGATAAGGATCAGAAAATCTTCACGTGCTATGTGAAACCAGAGCATGTCCCTGCCGCAAAGAAGGCGCTGATGAAGTCTGCCAAGAAACTCCCTTGTGGTTGCAAACTAGAGGTCGAGCAGATCAAAGAAGTATCAGCAGCGGTCGCCGCAGAGATGGCTGAAGCTACTGCTTGATAGCAGACAGATTTTTTCTCAATATACTTCCTTTATCCTTTGGTACGCGTCTCGTAGAAGATCCTTATGATTCTTGAATTTTAACCTTTTCACTGCATCGTCAAGTCTGAGCCAAGAATAGTCATCCTGTTCACTGGGTTCGAGCTTCACATCCTTCTCTTTGGTCTCAGCCAGGAAGAAGACCACTTCCTTCATGACCCCTTCTTTCGGGGAATATCTCTCCTTGGCCCTGAAACAGTCGAGGAAATCAAGCTCGGTTATCCCTGTCTCCTCACGTATCTCCCTGACCGCAGTATCAATCTCAGTCTCTCCTTTCTCCATGTGGCCTTTCACCAGACCCCAGTAATCTGGCTCATTCACATACCTGACTAAGAGGAAGTATATGTCATCCCCTTCTCTCCGGAAGATTATGGCACCACACGATTTCTCTTCTTTCATCGAAGGCACAATGTCTTTGTAGATTATAAAATTTTGTGATTATGTCGAAACCTTTAAATATTACATAGTAATACATAGTAATACACATGGAGATAATAACTCTCCGGGTCGATAAAGATTTCAGCAAAGAGATAGAAAAGTCGATGCGTCCTTATTATTCGACAAAGACAGAATTCATACGGGATGCGATACGCGACAAGATAAAGAAGATCCGGAAAGAGGAACACGCACTGAGGAGATGATTAGGTCATGCTCCGACAAGCAGATGCTCTCCGCCTCCACAAACAGAATCATCAGACAGCTCCCAGGAGGGTATCTGCTTCTCCCCACCACTTTTTTCTGTGTACTTGAGAAATTCTCTTACCAGGTGACCATACGATGCGCCTTCCTGTAGTTGATGAATGCGTTCTTGATAGCTATATTAGCTTGCTTTTCTGCTTTTTTCTTCATCTCTTTCTTCTTATTCTCCAGTTCTAATGCTTTGTTATCAGGAAGCTTGAAGTCAAGGATCTTCTTAGGCACGAACAGGCTCCCTATCTCACCGAAAGCTTTTGCGACATCTATGAATGGCTGGTATATGGCACCCCCCATCTCCGACTCACTGGGTTTCTTCTTCTCTTCACCCTCTTCATACTTCTTCAACTTTTCCTGCAGCTCTCTCAAGGTCTTCTCGCTGTCAGTCTCAGGCAAAGTCCCTCCGGCTTCCTCTATATAAGCACGTATCTCATCTCTGAGTTCATCCATGGATGCCTTGAAGCCGGCATCGATCTCTCCAAGTATCTCAAAACCTTCCTCGTTCCTCATCTCCTGGTAATTCTTGATCTGATCATCTGTCCATACATACCCTCTGAATGTGACAGTCATGTTCCCTGCATGCTGGAACCCTGGATGCTGGTATGAGCCTACCCTCTCTGGCACTGTCAGATATTGGAAGTTCAGGAGGACTACTGGTTTGAATTCGTCATCGCTCTTCTTCGTGCATAATGTCTCTAGCTCAAACTTAGAATTGTCGAAAGAGCTGATGAGCTGTGCGGAGTCTTGGAAATTGGTATTCTGTCGGAGATATTTCAATTGTCTTAGATATGGTGTGAGCCATGACATCTGCAGCTGGATCGCATTGATGTGCTGTCTCAGATATCTTACAGTGAAGCGTTTCCTCTGTATGATCTCTGTGCGGGTGTGTTCCTTCCAAGTCAGGAATTGCATGAGTTTGCGCTTCAAAACATTCTTAACCTGCATGTTTCCGAATTCCAGGCTATCAATCTCCTTATCTATATCCTCTGGCTTTTGCACGAAAGTACCAAAGAAAAGGTCGGGAAGTGTCGCAAAACCCACTTTACTTGCTAGCCCAAGTACAGAACTGGCATTATCCGCTCCACCATCAACAAGGTCCATCCATGCTCCTTTCAGTGCCATATCCCCCGATCTATTCCCTTTCTCAGACTCTTCATGCCATCTTAACCGTTCGTCCCATATCCTGAGCTCATGGACCATGGGGAAGAGCTCCTTAACCAGACCACCTATCGTCTGCATGATGGAGTTGATGTTCCTTTGCACGTTGCCTATCTTATCGTTCATGATCGACCAATGCTGCGAACCAGTTGAAGATCCGAATGTGTCGACGACCTTGATAGTCTTCGTGAACTTCCAATCTAGAGTGATATGATTCAAGATCCATAGATATGATTTCTCAAGTACAGCATAATTCGGATCACCTACAGAAAGGACATGGCGTGTGTTGGGTGCGGGGTATGAGGTGCGTATGAACTCGCCAGCTCTGTATTCCATAATCTCCATATCTACGATACCTTCTTTGATCAGCTTATCCTCTCCCTCATCTTTCGCCTTCTTCTCCCTTTCCTCGGGTTCTTTTGGCCATCCGTCTCCTTTCTTCAGGAAACCATATTTGGCCAGTCTTACAGCGTTCTTCTTGTCCTCTTCGTCAGGCATATATACTATGTCGCGCATATACTTTAAAAATTTATCTTTGGTTACAAAACCTTTAAAAACACAAAATGCCCAATGTATATCATGTTCGAGGATTATTTCAGCAAGTATAGGCATTATTTCGATGATGAGCTAGAGAAGCCTATAACTGCAAAGCCTGCTCCTGTCCGTGAAGGTGCTGCCAAGGGTACCGACCCTGGTGGACCTCTGACCAGCAAGATTGTGGGTATCACGTCTAATCCCACTCTGGATCAGGTGAAGGGTTTCCAGGAGAAGATACGAGAAGGAGCTTCTCGTGTAGAGTTGGGTTTCATGGGGACACAGAAGGGGAGTTCTCAAGCACCCACACCTGAGTCCATGAGCGATCTCCAGCGTAAGGATATAAGGGATCTGGCGAAACTGAATGAGATAGAGACCACTGTGCACGCTGCACCAAGTGTATCCAATCTATCGGGTTTCACCCAACAGGGATTCAGCGAGGATGCCAGATCTGAGGCGCTTAACGAGATACAGCGTGCCGTCGATTTCGCTGCTGACGCATCAACCGGAGGAGCTGTAGTAGTACATTGGGATGAATGGCAGCGTCCTCTTGGAGGTAGTTTCGCGCAGAAAGAGGACAAAGGTGCTAAATTCGAGGGATTCTCGGGTGAGTTCCAGAAACCTGGAGAGACAGATGAGAAGGGCAGGCCTGTTTACGGTCCTGAGCAGATTATGTTCGTCAATACTGAGACAGACAAGATACAGGCCGTAAGGCGTGATATGGAGTTCACTGAGCCAGTGATAAGCACAGTCAGCGTCAAGAAGGACGATAATCTGCAATATCTCGATTATGAATACGAGCATGATGGCACGGGTAATGTCAAGACTGAGACTCTCACTTACGATGATATAATCGAACGTGAAAAGAGGATGAATGATCCCAATGACCCCGTCTTCGGCGAATTCGCAAAATTCTCTCAGGAGAATTTCAAAGGTCTGCATGAGAAATGGAATCAATCCATAGAACCCCTGAGTGATGATGACCCTGTTGAGGCACAGAAGAAGAGAGATAAGATATTCGTGTTCCATTTCTTAAGGAAGGAAGCACAGAAGGCTTATGAACAGTACCTTCAGGCAGATAGCATGTATAACCAACATCAAAGTATGAGACTGGATGAGAAATCGCTTTCCTCCGATCGTCAGAGAAGAGATGTGGCGTGGGCAGGGTTCAAAGAGCAGATGAACAAGATCGGAAAATATGAGGCTATAGAGGATTATGGTATGGAAAAGGCAGCCGACACTGTGTCGGAAGCTGCAGTGTATGCTTGGCATCGTAGCAAGGATAATAAGGACTTGAACAGGAACCTCTATATCGCACCAGAATCTGTCTTTCCACAGAAATTCGGCTCACACCCTGATGAGATGATGTCCATGATAGAAAATGCCCGAGAGAAGATGAAAGATCGCCTCATCAAGGAGAATCGTGTGAAAGACGAGAAAGAGGCCCAGAAAGCCGCTGAGGAATCCATAAAGACGACTCTTGACATAGGTCATCTGAATATGTGGAGAAGGCATATGCAGCGGAAAGAGAACGAGACTCCAGAACAGTTCGATAAGAGATTCAAGAAATGGGCAGTGGAAAAGAGCAAAGAGATGGCCGAGAAAGGTTATGTCGGGCATGCGCACATGAGCGATAACTTCGGTTTCGGTGATGAGCACTTAACCGTCGGGGAAGGTAATGCGCCGATCCGGGAATTCGTGGAAGAGATGAGACGTACAGGTAAAGTCGACGACTTCATTGTAGAAGTTGGAAGCTATAATCCGACTACAGCCATGGCAGACGCTTGGAAGAATCTAGGTGTGACCATGGGTGACAATAGGTATTTTGCGGGCACTTCGCAGGGTGCTTATAGTGATTTCTCCAGTATCAGAGGGTCTTATGCAGGGCGAACACAGAAGCCTAGCTATGTCTTTGGCAGTTATGCTCCTCAATTGAAGAATGAGAAATGGCAAGGCTGGCAGCCATGGACTGGCATCCCTTTATGATTATACCATCTTAAGGTCTGATGTGATAGAATCAATAATCTCTTCCTTGTCGGGCCCTATACCTATGCATGTCCTTGTCCCAGGTGCAACTACTGTCTTGCCAGCATCTGTTATGACTGCTGCAACCATGCCTTTTCCTTTCGCTTTCTGCTGGCACTCGAGAAGCTGTCTCTCATCATCCACTTTGACGATGATCTTCTTCATACCCTGAGAATGCCATTCATCCACTTTCTGGCTTGATGAGCGGAGTACTGCCTCTACAGAAGCATGTGCTGCCTGTGCAGCAAGCTTTCCTTTGGGAAGTTTGAGATCAGCACGGAC